>JAUVZF010000112.1 GCA_030602705.1 Planctomycetota bacterium | reverse complement strand
CTCGCAACCCGGGTGGCACGGCAGCCACAACGTGGCGGCCGTGAGCAGCGCCAACGCGCCGACATCGCCACGGCCACGCATACTGCCGCTGCCGTGCCACCCGGGTTGCGAGTGCTGTCCGTGCCGGGTGGCACGGCAGCGGCGAAGCCGCGGCCGTGGAGATACCCTCCGCGTATGCACATCCACAACCGGCCCTCACTGGCGGTCACGTTTCCAGAGGTGGAACCGTGTTCCGGTCAATCGCCAGGGGCACGTCGGTGCGGTCCCTCCACGTAATGTAACTTGACCACGGCCACGCCGCTGGGTCGTCCACGAGCCCAGCACGCACCGGATTCCGGTGGATGTAATCGATCTTCTCGTGAAGCACCTCCGCCGAATGGATGTTCCTATCGTACCCGCCGCCCGGCTGCCAGAAGCGCGCGATTCGCCTCCCGTTCGAGCGTATCTCCTCCATGCGCGGCAGGAAGTCGGGAGCGTTCTTCCTAACCCATGCAGCCGCATGCCTGCTCACAGGTTGCTTGATGGCACGCAGAATGTCGCCAACGGCCGTCCCCCCGCGGGGATGAAGCAGCAGATGCACGTGGTTCGGCATGAAGACCCACGCCCAAAGATCAAACCCCAAGGCGCCTCTTGCAGCAGCGATCGCGTCACGTAGCCAACGGCACACACGCTCGCTTCCGAGGAATGGCTGATTGTGATAACAAGAGAACGTCAGGTAACGCGCGTGGCCCAACCCCTCGTAGCGTCGGCGACGCTTTCGATACCCATTGGCGGTCCGCATGGATGTACTGTACGGTTCGGCACACGGTCACGCAAGCGCTACGACGGCCGTCCTGATCCCTGAGCAGCACCACGGCCACGCATACGGCCGCGTTGCCGTGCCACCCGGCACGGCCGACCGGCAGAATCACAGGGGGCAAATCGGCCCTTGCGGTTGCTCGCAGCCGCAGTAGAATCAGCCCGACCGCCCGCGCGAGCAGCACGACGGGCAAGCGCGCGGCGTGCCGGTTGAACAGAACGGCACGGTGCAGACCAGGCCGCTCGGCGGCCTCACTTTGCCACGGAGACAATGGCTATGGCTCATCCAGCCCCGGTCACGACGGTCAAGACGCTTGCGGCAGCCGTGTTGTGCCTGACCGTTGTGAGTGCCTTCGCCTGCAGCGCCGAGATCCACGTCTCGCCCACGGGCGACGACGCCGCACAGGGCACGAAGGCCCAACCGCTCAAGACGTTCGCCGGCGCGCAGCAGGCCGTGCGGAAACTGAAGGCGAAGGCGGCCGGCACGATCACCGTCCACTTCTCCGCCGGAACCTATTACCTGCCCGAGACGGTCGTGCTGACGGCACAGGACTCGGGAACCAAACGCGCCACGGTCGCGTACGCGGCGGCGACCGGCGAGACGGTCGTCATCAGCGGCGGGGCGAAGGTCGAAGCAACGTGGAAACCTTACAAGAACGGCATCATGCAGGCCAAGGTGCCCGATGGCTTCACGTCCGACCAGTTGTTCGTAAACGGCCGGCGGCAGCCCATGGCACGATACCCCAACTATGACCCGAAGGCCCAGTACTTCAACGGCTTCTCGGCCGACTGCATCAGCCCCGAGCGGGTCAAGCGATGGGCCAACCCGGCGGGCGGCTTCCTGCACGCCATGCACAGAAGCCTCTGGGGCGACTTCCATTACCGCATCACCGGCAAGGACGCCGACGGCAAACTCCAGTACGTCGGCGGGTGGCAGAACAACCGCAAAATGGGCATGCACGGCAAGTACCGATTCGTCGAGAACATCTTCGAGGAACTCGACGCGCCGGGCGAATGGTACCTCGACGCCAGGCAGCACGTCCTCTACTACTATCCGCCGCAGGGGGTGGACCTGGCGAAGGCCACGGTCGAGGCGGTGCGGCTGCGGCACCTGGTCGAGTTTCGCGGCTCCGAGCAGGCGCCCGTCCGGTTCGTCACCCTGGCGGGCATGACGTTCACGCAAACCGCCCGCACCTTCATGGACAACAGGGAGCCCCTGCTCCGGAGCGACTGGACGACCTACCGCGGCGGCGCCATCTTCTTCGCCGGCGCCGAGGACTGTGCCGTTCGCGATTCGGTGATCGACCAGGTGGGCGGCAACGCGGTCTTCGTCAACAACTACAACCGCCGCATCGAGATCACGGGATGCAAAATCGCAAACGCCGGGGCCAGCGCCGTCGCCTTCGTCGGCGACCCCAAGGCGGTGCGCTCGCCGCTGTTTGAGTACGGGCAGACGCAGACGCTCGCGGAGATGGACACCAGGCCCGGCCCGAAAACCGAGAACTACCCCGCCCGGTGCCTGGTGCACGACAACCTCATCACCCGCAACGGGCGGGTGGAGAAACAGACGGCGGGCGTTAATATCTCGATGGCCTCCGAGATTACCGTCAGCCACAACAGCATCTACGACTGCCCACGGGCCGGCATCAACATCTGCGACGGCACGTGGGGCGGGCACCTCATCGAATTCAACGACGTGTTCGACACCGTCAAGGAGACCGGCGACCACGGCTCCTTCAACTCGTGGGGCCGCGACCGATTCTGGCACAAGAACCGCGGCCAGACGGCCGAGTGGGTCAAGCAGCATCCCGACATGCCCAAGTGGGACTGCGCGAAGACCGTCATCCTCCGCAACAACCGGTGGCGATGCGACCACGGATGGGACATCGATCTGGATGACGGATCGAGCAATTATGAACTTTCCAATAACCTCTGCCTCAACGGCGGGATCAAACTGCGCGAGGGCTACTTCCGCACGGTCGAGAACAACATCATGGCGGGCGACACCTTCCACCCGCACGTGTGGTATCCAAATAGCCACACATCTTTCCGGCGAAACATCGTCTGGAAAGACGGGTATCGCCCCGCGGGGATGAGAACTACCGACTGCGGCCCTCTGATCGACAACAACCTGGTGCACTCGCCCGGCGCCAAGAGTCGCCCCGCCGAGGGCATGCGAAAGTTCAGCGGCGGCGACAAACATTCGATGGTTGCCGACGCCACGTTCGTCGCCCCGCTCAAGGGTGATTACCGCGTCAAGGCAGGGTCGCCGGCCCTCGCCCTGGGGTTCAAGAACTTTCCGATGGACGCCTTCGGCGTGTTGAAGCCCAGCCTGCGCGCCGAAGCAAGAACGCCGCCCCTGCCCGGCACGCTGGAAGCGGCCGGCATCGTCAGCAGCGGATGGGGCCGCCGGCCCTCCTCGCCCAAATCGGTCCGGTGGCGGGGCGCGCACCTGCGGAACCTCGAAACCGACGGTGACGTGTCGGCCGCAGGCACCGGCAGCAAGGACGGCGTGCTCCTGGCGGAGGTCAAGAAAGGCTCCGGCGCCGAGAAGATGGGCTTCAAACCCGGCGACGTCATCCTGAAGGTCGGCGACGCGAAGATCAGGAACCTCAAGGAATTCGCCGCCACCTACAGCCAACTCAAAGATGGCCGCCAGGTCCGCATCACCGTCTGGCGCAACCAGGCCGAGCGCACGCTGCAGATCCGCAAGGACTGATCGCCCGCATCGTCGGCGCCGGCCGCAAAGCGGTCGGCCCGCGGGGGGGGCGTGACAACGATTTCTGGCATGGGACGATTTCCTGCGGCTTGGCCGTAGCGCCGGGGTTTATCCCCGGCGCATCCTGGCCGGCGCCGTCAACGGCCGCCGGGCATAAAGCCCGGCGCTACAGCGCTGTGGTGGTTGTAGCGCCGGGGTTTATCCCCGGCGCATCCTGGCCGGCGCCGCCGGGCATAAAGCCCGGCGCTACAACCGCCCGCGCGGGACACCTAGAATCCGCGCCGGCCCGACGGGCCGCACGTTTCCTGAAACCGAACAGGGGAGGCTTACCGTGCAGACCTTCAGCGTCCGAACCGCCTCGCGCGTGCAGATGATCGACATCACGGCCGAGGTGGCCGACGCCATCCGGGCCGAGGGCATCGACGACGGCCTGGCCGTCGTCTTCGTCCCCCACACGACCGCCGGCGTTACGATCAACGAGAACGCCGACCCTGACGTCGCCCGCGACATCGCCGCCGAACTCAGCCGCCTCGTCCCGCACGCGGGCGCCTACGCCCACGCCGAGGGCAACTCCGACGCACACATCAAGTCGTCGCTCTTCGGGCCGTCGCTCGTCCTGATCGTCTCGGGCGGCCGGGCCGTCCTCGGCACGTGGCAGGCCGTCTATTTCTGCGAAGGCGACGGGCCGCGACAGCGCAAAGTCCACGTCGCCGCACGCTGACAACGGGCGCCACCGGACGGGTGGCACGGACCTTGGGCCGTGCAGACGAACGCGGCACGACGCGGCACACGGCCTCCGTACGGTTGCCGTGCCACCCTCCTGGACGGGTGGCACGGCACTTGGGCTGTGCAGCCGCTCTTTCATGCGCATGAGGAACCTGCGATGATACTGGCCGAAACCGGCGCCCTGCCGCAACTGTTCTCGCCGCTGTGGCTCATCGTGGCGGTCGTCCTGTGCCTGCCGGTCTGCATCGCCGTGTTCTGGCGCATCGGCCGGTGGTGGATCACCGACCAGCCCGTGCCGCCGCCGCTCCAGGGCGCCCTGCCGCCCGTCCCCTGGCCGGTGCCGGCGGGCCTGCTGTTGTTTCTCGGCATGTACAGCCTGACGATCGCCATCGGCGTGGGCTACCGGGCTGCCGCCGAGGCGCACCTGTTGCCCTGGGAACCGCTCCCGATTCCGGACATCCTGAGTCCGGGAATCTTCCTTGGTCAGATACTGCCGCCTCTGGCCGCCATAGCGCTCGTGACGAGCAGGTTCGGCCGCGGCGCCGCCGGGGCGGCCGGCGTCCGTTTGGGCAACCCGCAGGCCGGTGTGCAACACGGCGTCGTTGCGTTCGCCGCCATGTTGCCGGTATGCATAGGTGCCCTGCTGGCCACCGCCGTTCTGCTCGCCTTGCTCCATCGTGCGGGGCTGGTGCCCGAACTCATCGCCCAGCACCCGGTTCTGGAGCGTGTCCAGCATAGCCGCGACCCATGGGAGTTGTTCCTGCTCGTTGTGCAGGCGTTCCTTGTGGCTCCCGTGGCCGAGGAGTTCGTGTACCGCGGCGTGCTGATGATGACGCTCTTGAAGGAGATTGGCATCATCGGCGCCCTGGTCCTCTCGAGCGCCATCTTCGCAGTGGTCCATCTTCCGAGCGAGCCGCAGGCCGTCATCTCGCTGTTTCTGCTCGGCATGGCCCTCGGCTACATCGCCTACCGCACGCGGAGCCTCCTCGCCCCCATCATCGCCCACGCCCTGTTCAACGGCCTCATGGTCTTCGGAACGCTCTTCGGCTCGCCGTAACCTTGAGATGCAAAAAGGTTCCAGGAACCTTTTCCCTGAAGGGCCCGGAGGGTGCTACGCAGAAAAGGTTCCTGGAACCTTTTTGCCTGTAAGTCGCTCGGCCTCCCCCTTGAAACGCCGGCGCCGACCGGGTAGCCTTACATCGCTGCCCAAGACCCCGTGCTGCCGGAAAGGAGACCTTCCGTGCCATCCGAAATCGACCGTCGCACGTTCCTGAGAGGTTCGCTTCTTGCCTCCGCCGGCGGAGCGCTCGCCGCGCAGACCGCCGGGGCGTCCGCTCAAGGCGCAGAGAAGAAGCCGGACGCCAACAAGCCGCAGGCCGCCACACTGCCCTGCGGCAAGATCGCCGGCCTCAGCGTCAGCCGCGTCCTCCTGGGCGGAAACCTCCTCACGCATTATACACACAGCCGCGACCTCAAGTACGTTTACAACCTCGCCGCACATTACAACACCGAGGAGAAGATCTTCGAGACACTCGACCTGGCCCAGCAGCACGGCATCAACACCCTCTCGGTCCACAACCCCCGCACCCCCCCCATCATCAATATCCTCAAGAAGTACCGCCGCGAGCGAGGCGGCAAGATACAGTCGATCATCTGCCCCACCGCCGGATGCAAACCCGGCATGGCAGACTACATCAGGCAGGTCGACGACCTGCTCGACGCCGGCGCCGACGCCATCTACGTCTGGGGCGTGCGCGGCGACCAACTCGTCCGAGATGGCAAGTTCGACCTGCTCGCCCAGGCCGTCGGCATCGCCAAGGCACACGGCGTGCCCTCCGGCGTCGGCGCACACGACCTGCGGGTCATCATCGAGTGCGAGAAGCGCGGCATCGAGGCCGACTTCTACATCAAGACCTTCCACCACCACCGCTACCCCACCGGACCCAAACCCGAGGAACTGAAAGCCCCCTACTCCGAGTTCCCCGGCTACTGGTGCAAGGACCCCAAGGAAACCATCGAGGTAATGAAAAGCGTCACCAAACCGTGGATCGCCTACAAGGTGATGGCGGCCGGCGCCATCCCGCCCAAAAACGCCTTCCAATACGTCTTCGATAACGGCGCGGACCACATCCTCGTCGGCATGTTCGACTTCGAGATCGCCGAAGACGTCAAGATCGCCAACCAGGCCCTCGCAAGCGTCAAGCGCTCCCGCCCGTGGCGGAGTTGAGCCGAGTTTTGGGGACATGATACTTAACTTGACTTGCCTCGCCCTGTGCGTCAGCGCACGGGCATGGCACGGTTGGCACGAGTGGTGGTTCCGGGGTACCCGCGGGTTCCCGGCCCGAAGCGAAAGCGCAGGCGGAAGTAAGTATTGTTTCCCCAGAACCCGGCCGCCTGCGCAAGGCGAAAGGACAATAGCACTGTGTCGCCGACAAACCGAGCCAAAGCAACACCCGTCACCCGGCGCACGTTGTTGAAGCGGGCGGCGGCCCTGGCTTTGGCGCCCTACGTGGTTCCCTCATCTTCGCTCGGTCGGCAAGGCGCGCCCGCGCCCAGCAACCGCATCACCCTTGGCTTCATCGGCACCGGCATGATGGGCCAAGGTCACGTCAGGTGCTGCTTGCAGTATCCGGATGCCCAGGTTGTCGCCGTCTGCGACGTGGACCGGTGGCGCCGCGAACATGCCAAGGCCGCGGTCGAGACGCGATACGCCGAGCAACGGGCCGCCGGCACGTATCGGGGCTGTCAGGCATGCAACGACCTCCGCGTTCTCCTGGCCCGCGAAGACATCGACGCCGTGCTTATCGCAACCGGCGACCGCTGGCACGCCCTGGCCACGGTCATGGCGGCCAAGGCCGGCAAGGACGTGTACTGCGAGAAACCCATCTCGCTGACCGTCCGCGAGGCGCGAGCCATGGTCCACGCGGTGCGACGCTACGGTCGGGTGTTCCAGGGCGGCCTGCAACAGCGTTCCACTGCCGAGTTTCATAAGGCCTGCGACCTGGTGCGCAGAGGCGCGATCGGGAAAATCCGGGTCGTCTACGTCAATCATCCGGGCACGTGCGGCGACGTAAGTCTGCCGGCCGAGCCGGTGCCCGAAGGCCTGGATTGGGACCTCTGGCTCGGCCCGGCGCCCTGGCGCCCTTACAACCGCCGTTTTCATCCGTACGGCCGGCCGCCGCACGTCGTGCCCTGGCACTTCTGCCGAGATTTCGGCGGCGGGAACCTCACCAGCAACACCGTACATGCCTTCGACGTGGTCCAGTGGGGCCTCGGCATGGACGATAGCGGCCCCGTCGAGATCACTCCCCCCGAGACCGGGAAGGTTCCCGTGCTGACCTATGAGTACGCGAGCGGCGTACTCCTCCAGGTGGTGGGCGGGCGGGTGGATAAGCAAGGCCTCTTCGTGCCAACAGGATGGGACAGGCAAACGCCCATCACCAGTTTTGGCGCCCTGTTTGTGGGCGAGAAAGGCTGGATACACGTCGGTCGCGGAGGTTACCTGAAGTGCTTCCCCCGGGAAATCCTCGAGCGGTCTCGCGGTTGGCACGGTCGGCAGCGTCCGGTGAGCAGCCATCACCAGAACTGGCTGGACTGTATCAGGACGCGCCGGCGAACGGCCTGCGACGTGGCGATCGCGTGCCAATCGACCATCGTCTCCCACTTGGGATGCATCGCGCACTGGACCCGCCGCACGCTCACGTGGGACCCGGTCGAGGAGGTCTTCCTTGACGATGAGGAGGCCAACCGCTGGCTCAGCCGCACCATGCGCGCCCCCTGGAGATTGTGAGTTCCGGAGACACCCGTAACCGCCCTCGTGTCAAGGGCGATCTTGTCCGGCCGTGCGTTTTTCGGGCCGTGTGTTTCTGTGTATGTTGACCTTATGCCCAAGCACGTGCATCTCGCTGTGCGTCCGCGGCGTCCCGAACATGATCTGTCGCGGTTCCTTTATGACGCCAAGCGGCCGGTTTCGTGGAAGGCGAAGAGACGGCTCCAGCAGACGGGCGATTCAGAATAGCTCCGACGACTGTCCGCCAGGCATGGCAAGCGCAAGGTCTTTCGCTTCTGGCAGCCGGGCGGCGGATACGACAAGAACGTGTGGCAGCAACGGGCGATACGCGAGATCATCGATTTTCTCCACGCCAACCCGGTTCGCCGAGGGCTTGTGGACACCTCCACCGAGTGGCTGTGGTCCAGTGCACGCTACTGGGCAGGCATGGACCGAGTTCTCCTGGAAATGGACCCGATCCCGGACTGAACAACACACGGCCGGACAAGACCGGCCGTGGCACACCTTGGTGTTGCCCTTGGGGAACCTGGGGACGGTACCCATGTTTTTCACTTGCATGGGGGGGGACGCGCGCGGGGGGGGGAACGTGGTGAGTTCCGCGGACGCGCGACGTAATTCGCCTCACGGCGTGAATTCGCCGCCGAGGGTCACTCCCCCCGTGACGCACAAGTCGCCTTCGCGGCTCACAATCTTCTCCAGGGCCGCAACGGGCGCAGGGTCAAAGTGGGTTCCAACGGAGGAGTGGACTCTGGCCAAGCCCTCGAACACGGACACGCCTTTGCGATACGGCCGATCGGACTGAATGGCGTCGAACGCATCGGCCACGGCCACCACGCGGGCGAGAACCGGAATCTCTTCCGCCTTGAGGCCCATGGGGCCGGTGCCGTCGTACTTCTCATGGTGCGCCTCGACGGCATCCGCGATGCGGCCCATCATGCCTCCCACGGTTCGGATCATGGAGGCTCCGCGTCCGGCATGCTCGCCAATCTGCTCACGCTCTTGCTCGGACAAGGCGCCCGCTTTGCGCAGCAGTTCGATGCTGACGTCGACCTTGCCCACGTCGTGCAGCAGGCCCGTGATGCGGAGTTCCTCGAGTTGCGACTCGTCCAGATGCAGTTCCCGGCCGATGCGGACGGCCCAAATCGAGACACGCGTGCAGTGTGCCTCGGTGTCGGCGTCCACGGTTTGGATCAGCCGCGACAGGATCGCCAGAACCCCATGGTAGGCCCGCTCCAGACTGGACAGCGTCTCGCGCAGCTTCGCCTTCAGCGTGGCCACGACGTAAGCCGTCACCACGAGAATGCCGCCCCAGACGACCAGTTGGGTCCAGATGAGGGGGCCCTGGGTGGGCTGCTGCAAACTGTCCGGCACCAGGGCGGCATAGGCAAAGACCATCACCGTGGCCACGACCGCCACGACAATGGCGTCTCGTCTGCGAAGGACCATGGCGGCACACATCACTGGAAGGTAGTACACGTAGAGCATCACCGTCTGGTTGACGACCAGCCAGTTCATCACCCCAAGCAGCACCGTGAACACCAGCAGACCCCAAAGCCCCAACTTGGCCTTGGCGAAATAGGACCTTGCCAAAGTCAACCGTGTGATATCCATTTCTTGCCCCCGCACAATGGGTTGAAAACAACCGTCAACAACACACCGGCTGCAGCGCGTTCCAGCGGCAACCTTGACCTGGAACCTCTATCGGCAGGCAAGGGGCGTGCGGTGCACTAAAACTGCTCTACATAGGGCGGGGAATGTCTCGCCGCCACGACGGCTGTTTCCTGCCGCCGTAGTTCCGGCAACACCCATAACCGCCCTCGTGTCAAGGGCGATCTTGCCCCGCCCTTGTTTCACCGGGCCTGTATGGGGAAGGTGTGTCCACGGAGTCGTTGGTTGTTGTCGTTTCCCTGGTGCTCATCGTGGCTGTTTCTGTTGTTGTATCGCGTGCCTTGCAGATCCCGGCGCGCCGGGACACCGTATCCGGAATCCGTCCCGTTGCGGCGGGTTTCCGACGCGCATCATTCGTCGTTCTTCGGCCCTTGACCAAGCAACTGCCAGAGATTAAGATACGCTTATGGTAGCGTTCGCTCCGGTTGTGGAACCGTCGGTCCTTCGTCTCGCAGGCTGGCCCGAGCAAAGCCGAAGGG
>JAUVZF010000118.1 GCA_030602705.1 Planctomycetota bacterium | reverse complement strand
AGTTGACACCATGCTGCAGTGCAGTCGCAAGGAGCGCGGGGCGACAGTGCCAGGCAACACGTACAAACCGCCTGCAAACACGGGCCAAATGCGGGCCCCGGTTGCGCGCCAGCCAAGTGCTTCGTAGCGTAGTAGTATTAGAGGAGCGGCTCAAGGTCCTGGAACTCGCACAGGCGGGCCATCGCCCGGTTCTGGGTCGGAATGCCGGCTTCCTGAACGGCAGCGATGGGATTCAGACCGGCAGCCACGATGAGGCCGGCCCGGCCGCGGTCCACGGGAATATCGGCCAGCGGTCGGCCAGGTTTACCCGCCACCACCATGCCCCCGAGTCCGGCCTCATCCATCTGACGGATGACCTTGTGCACCCCTGGCAGGGCGATGGCAGGCACTTCGCGGAAACTGGCGCCGATGACCCCGCTGCCGCCGGCTGCCGCCGCCCGAACGCTGGTCATCCCGGCCTTGATGAAAATCTCGATCGGGTCCAGCGTCGTGCCGTCGTAACGGATAATGTGCGTGAACCGATAGGGCTCCCCATCACGTATCTCGAGCAGGCCGCCGAACCTCGACACGACCGGTACGCCTGCGGCGACCAGCAGGCCGTTCAGTGTAAGGGCACACACGGTGCCGATGACAGCGTCGCCGTCCGACGTGGCCAGGCCGGCGGCCACAGTTCCGGCCGGGTCGATGATGCCGAACCGCCCCATCCCAAGACGCGACTCCAGGACGGGGGCGATCACGCGGCAGGCTTCCTGGAGTTGATCGCGCGGCACGGCCGAGAGGTTCAAAATCACCGTGCCTCGCCGCCGGCGCGGGTCGAAGGTCATCTTGTACGCCAGTTCCTCGCCGCGCGCGTCGATGAAGCCAACCTTGTCGATGGCGCCGGCGGCCGCGAGTTCCTTGCGGCCTCGCGCCGTCAGCCTCCGCCCCGGGCGGCCGAGGTTGACGGTCAGGCCCTCAGCGTCCATGACGGCCAAGTAATTGCGGACCATACGCTGTTCCAGATCAAAACCCGCAGCGCGAAGAGCCCGTGCGATCCTGGTGCTGCCAAGGGGCCGTCCGGCTTCATCAAGAACGCGCAGAACTGCCGTAATCTTTCGCCGCACGTGGGCCTTCATCTCGCCTCCTCAGTCCGTTGCACAAGTCATCCTGGCTTCCGCCGCCCGGTTCGCGCAACAGGCTCCACTGCGTCGTGTATAGGCTTATGATGCCGCATTGGCCCCGATCGGTCAAGCGTCATCTTGGCCCGGCCGAAGTTTGCGCGGCCCGTACGGGCCGCGCAGCAAACTCGGTCCTATCGTCATCCGGCGGCTCTGACTCGCGCTACAGCCGCAGGAGGGCGGATTTCAGGCAGTCAACGACCAGGTCCTGGTCGGCTTCCGAGAGGCGGTTGTAGAAGGGCAGGGCAAGCGTGCGTGCGGCCACCTTCTCGCAGACGGGGAAGTCGCCCGGCCGCCAGCCCAGGTCGGCATAGAACGGCTGGAGGTGCACGGGCGTGAAGTAGTTCGAGCACCCGATGCCCTGGTCCCTGAGGTCCGAAAGCACCTGGTCGCGCTGCTCCTGCGTAAACCGGTCGGCCAGGCGCACCACGAAGACGAACCACGACATCTTGCCCTCGGCGTGCGGAGGGGGCACGACGAGTTCCTCCAGAGCGGCAAGCGCCTCGATGTACCGCTCGGCTACGCGGGAGCGGGCCTCGAGAAACTCCGGCAGCCGCTTCAGTTGCGCCAAGCCGAGCGCACAGCCCAGGTCCGAGAGGCGGTAGTTGTAGCCGAGGCGAGCGTGGGCGAGCCACCCGGCGCCGGTGTCGCGGCCCTGGTTGCGCAGGCTGACGCACAGGTCGGCCAGCGCACAATCGTCCGTGACGATCATGCCGCCCTCGCCCGTGGTCATCTGCTTGTTCGGGTAGAAGGCGAAGGTGGCCGCCAGGCCGAACGTGCCCGCGAGGCGGCCGTGGTACGTGGCGCCGACGGCCTCGCATGCATCTTCGACGACGGGGATGCCGCGCGCCTCGCCGATTTCCATCACGCGGTCCATCGGCATCGGCCGCCCGAAGATGTGGACCGGCAGCAGGAGCCGCGTGTTCTCGGTGACGGCCGCCTCGACCTGCTCGGTGTCCATGTTCCACGTGGCCTCGTCGATATCAACGAAGACCGGCCGCGCGCCTTCGAACAGGGCACAGTTGGCCGAGGCGATGAACGTGAACGGGCTGGTGATCATCTCGTCGCCGGGTCCGAGTTCGAGCGCCCGGACGATCAGATGCAGCGCACTCGTGCCGGAGTTGACCGCCACGCCGCGCGCCATGCCGTGAAAAGAGGCAAACGCCTCCTCGAACTCCGGCAGTTTGGGGCCGAGGCTGAGGTGCGGCGTCCGAAGGACCGAGACGACGGCGTCGATGTCGTCTTGCGAGATGTCTGGCCGCGCGAGCGGCACACGTTCGTCAGCCATGGTTGCTCCTCGTTTGTTTTGTCAGCGAGCGCGGCCGCCGACGCGCTCCCCTTTCCGCCTTCGCCAAGGCTTCGGCGGACAAGCGGGTCGCGGCTAAAAGGGCTGTTTCATAACCCGCCTGGTGGCCTTCCCAGGCCACCAGGAACCCGGTTCCGGCCAAATCGGTCGCGGCTAAAAGGGCCAGGCCTTGTTGTCTCAGGGCGCCGTCACGGCACCTCGATGCGCTTGCCCTGGACGTCGGGTTCGGGGTCAAGGCCGTACAGGTCGAGGATCGTGGGCGCCACGTCCATCAGGTGAAGGCCTTGAAGTTCCTTTCCACCGCCCGGCCGCCTCGGATCGTGCATGACGAAGATGCCGTGGTAGTCGTGGTTGGCGTCGTCGGGGCCGGTGTCGTTCTCGAAGGTGTAGACGCGGCCGGTGCCGACCTGGCCGACGCTTCGCCAGTCCAGGTCGCCCCAGTAAACGGTCAGGTCGGGCGGGATGCCGTTGACGGTCCGGTACATCTCCTCGGCCTTGAGGACCCGTGTGCCGATGGGGTTGCCCTCGTGGTCGGGCACGGCGGCCAGGGCGGCGGCGAGTTCGTCGCGGACGGCTTCGTAATCGGTTTTCGGGACGATGCCCTGCGGTTCGCGTCCCTCGACGTTCAAGAAGATGCGGGCGTAGTACCCGCCCTCGCCCCACGCGCGGGTGCGCGACCAGTCGATCTTGCACTTCGAGAGCGGCACGGGCTCGGCGGGCGGCTCCGCAAGCGTCAGCCACCCGTTCGCAATCAGCCACTCGTTGACGCAGATGCCGCCGTCCATCTTCTTGGCACCGTGATCGCTGACGACGAAGACGACGGTGTCATCGCCAAGAACAGTCAGCAACTCGCCGAGCCGCGCGTCAAGGAACCTGTGGTAATCGCGGATGGCATTCTCGAACGGGTTGCCCGGCACATACTTCGGGTGGGCCGGATCGGTGAACGACCACAGGCCGTGATACATGCGGTCGGGGCCCATCTCGACCATCATGAAGAAGTCCCACGGGCGGGCGCCGAGCAGGTGCTTCGCCACACGGGTCCGCTGCTCGGTCATCCTGTAACACTGGTCGATAATATACTGCTTGTCGTCGGTGCGGAAGTTCTTGACGTCGATCATATACTCCTCGCCGCCGAGGAGCCGCGAGATCTCGTCCTTGAGTTCCGGCGGATGCGTAAACCGGCTCTCGACGCTCGGCGTCAGGAAACTCGTGACCAGTTCGCCGTTGAACGGCTTGGGCGGAAAGGTCTGCGGCACGCCGACCACGATGCTGCGCAGCCCCTCGCGTCCCAGACGCTCCCACACACGCTCGCGCTTGACGGCCAGGCTGGTGGCGAACGTCAGGCCCTCGTACGAGTAGTCCTTGCGGTTGCAGAACCCGTAGAAACCAAGCGTGCCGGCGTCGACGCCGGTCATCATGCTCGTCCACGCGGGGACGGTGATGGGCGGGTCGCTGCTTCGCATGCGACCATAGACGCCGCCGGAGACCAGGCGATTCAGGTTCGGCAGATCCTGAAGGTCGCGGTCGAAGATCAACTGCGGCGTAGCGCAATCCCAACCGATGACGGCAACTTTGCGTTTGTCGGGCATTTGCCCCCTCCCGTCACATCTGCACTTCATCCTCGCGGGACGTGCCCGGCCGCTTCCGCGGCCGGCTCGACGGCACGAGGGGCGATGAGCCCCTCCTCACGCCCCCGCCGTGTCGGGCACGTGGATGCCCTGCCCTTCGACCAGCGCCCGGTACGTCTTTTCGATGCGGTCCCAGTTCGCCTCGCGGTCGAGCGACCAGAACCGCCCGATGACGGTGACGAGGCGGCCGGTACCCAGGGCGGCGCACCCGCGCTGGACCTGCTCGCAGTAGATAGCGCCGCTCTCGGGCCGCTCGCCGCGGCGGCCGAGCATCCCGTGGACGTACACCTCCGGAACCCCGCGGGCATGCGCCATCCGGACCAACTCGAGCAGGTGCTCCACGGAGCCGTGGCTCGAGTAGAACGAGATGATGCCCACCAGGTGCAGGGCCCGTCCGTCGCGTTTCGCACCTTCCATCGCCCAGACGAAGGCCTCGTTCTCGCGGAACGAGCCGTCGGCGATGGCCTGCTCGATGCGGACGCGGTCGGAGGGCACGACGCGGCCGGCTCCGATGTGCAGGTGCCCGCACTCGCTGTTGCCGACCGTGCCCTCGGGCATCCCCACCGCCGCACCCGAGGCGGCCAGCCGCGTGGACGGACACCTCGCCGACAGCGCGTCCATGCCGGGCGTCCTGGCCGCTGCAATCAGGTCGCCTTCGCCGCCGTCACCCGCGCCCCAGCCGTCCAGAAGCAGGAGGAGGACTCGCGGCCGCTCCCGCGCCGCCGGCAAATCGCCGGCGAGCAGGCAGGCGCCGGTCATCACAGCGGGCTTCTCGATGCCCAGCAGCGCCAGGACCGTCGGCGCCACGTCGGTCAACGCGCCGCCGTCGCGCAGGACGCCGTCCGTGGACCCCTCAACCGCCGCATCGACCACGATGAACGGAACCGGGCTGTCGGTGTGGCCCGTGTCAACCGTGCCGTCCGGGTAATACCATTTCTCCACCGTGCCGTGGTCGGCCGTGACGAGGACGGTGACGCCGGAGGCGCGTGCGGCGTCGATGAGGCGGCCGGCCTCGCGGTCGACCGTCGCGACGGCCTTGAGGATCGAATCGCGGTTCTCGATGTGCCCCAACACGTCGACGTTGGCGAAGTTGACGAAGATGAAGTCCACGTCGCCGCGGACCGCCTCAATGGCGGCGTCGGCCACCTGCCGGGCGGACATGTCGGGCGTCTCGTCGTAGCGGAGCGTGTTCGGACTCGGCACGGCGACTCTTGTTTCGCCCTCGAACGGCTCGGACCGCTTGCCGTTCAGGAAAAACGACGCATGGACGGCCTTCTCGGACTCCGACACCTTGATCTGGGTGCGGCCCGCGCGGCTGATGCACTCGGCCAACGTGTCGGCGAGGGGCGCGGCCGGCGGGAACGCCACCTTCACATCCAGGTCCGGGCTGTACCGGATCATCGTGGCCCAGTGCGTCCGGATGGGAGCGGTCGGGAAATGCGAGAAGTCCGGGTCGGTGAAGGATTCGGTCAGTTCGATCTCGCGTTCGCCGCGGACGTCGTAGAAGATGACGTAGTCGCCGTCGCGGATGCGCCCGATGGGTGCATCCTCGGAGCCGACCAGAACCCTCGGCTCCATCGCCTCATCTTCTTCCCCCTGCCGATACGCCTGCCGCACGGCCTCGGGGAGGGGGTAGGTCTCTTGCTGATGAGTCAAGCATCCCTCCTTCACGTCCCCCGCAGTGAGTCCGTATCGAGGCGAATCGCCGCGACCGCGACACTCCTGGCGGGCAATCGGTTTACTCCAGGTACCCGAGCGCCTGGAGACGCTTGCGGACCATCTCGATCTCGCGGGAGGTCAGGGCGACCTCCTCGTCGAGGCGTCCGGTCGCGGCCAGATCGCGCATCACCGAGACAACGAACTCGGTGACCGAGCGGAAGCCGGTGCCCTCGATCAGGTTCTGAAGATGCTCGTAGAGGTCACGAGGGATTTTGATCGTGACCCTGATTCTGCCCCTGGCCTTCGCCGCGGCCCGTTTCTTTGCCATGACGGTTCTCCACCGGCAGGAGTGCGATAGGGTTCCTATGACACTCCACCCAGGATACCGGCTCGGGCCGGTCTGTCAAGGCTGCAACCCTGGCGGCGGGCCATCTCGCGGCGGAACGCGTCGGAACTGAAACGCAACAACAGCAGGGAAAGCGACAAACGGCCGCCCTTCCGATCCTTGCCCGCAGCCCACCCGCCCCCGATCACCCATCCCCCGAGCCTGCCCATCTTCACGGGGCGCCGGCCGTGTGCTCATCGGCAAAAGGTGCGGTCATCTCCTTCGTCGCCGGGTGAGGTGGCGATCTGCGGCATCTTTCTCCTCGGCCGTCATGCGGAGAAACCCAAGCCGCCAGGCCAGCACCAGCAGCAGCGCACCGGCCACCACGTAGATGACACTCGCGTAGCGACCGGGGATGTAAAGGACGAGCAACCCCGCCGCCGCCAGCACCGCGCTTGTGACGAACAGAACGGCGACGGTCGCACGCACCGACAGACCAAGGCGGTCCACCATCTGGTTGTACACGTGACTGCGGTCGGGCATCATGATGGGCCGGCGGTGGCGGAGGCGACGGATCAGGGCGACGCCCGTATCAAAGATCGGCAGCCCGAAGATGAACAGGGCGCCGACGAACCATTTGACCATCCCAAAGCGGCTCGCGAACATGATCATCATCACCGCCAGGACATAGCCGATAAAGACGCTCCCGGCGTCCCCCATGAAGATACGTGCGGGAGGGAGGTTGTAGGGCAGGAAGCCGATCACCGCCCCCGCCAGCGCAAACGCCACCACGATTTGCAGACGCGAGTACTCGTACGTGACGCCCCCGGTGTACCACTCGGGGTTCGCCCACGCGGCCAGCGAGGTGGCCAGCAGCAGGAAGCCGATCGAGATCGTGACCGTCACGCCCGAACAAAGGCCGTCGAGACCGTCCAGGAGATTGGTCGCATTGGTGGCCCCGATGACGACGAGGAAATGCATCGCCAGACACACGACCAGAACAAAGACGGACGTCTCGGCAAAGTGCAGAACCGGCAGCCAACTCAGACCCGGATACGCAAACCAGCGTATCCCTCCCAGCAGCAGGATCGCCCCGGCGGCAGCCTGGCCGAGCAGTTTGTAGCGAGGACGGATCTCCTTCAGGTCGTCCACCAGCCCCGTCGCAAAGGCCACAACGCCGCCGGCCAACAGGGCCCCGAGAGCCCACCAGTTGACGTTTTCAGCAACCAGCCCGTACAACAGGACCGGCACCGTCCAGGCCAGCCAGATCGCGCACCCACCCAGGTACGGGATCGGCAAGGAGTGAATCTTGACGGCCTGATCCGGCTCGTCGCAGATTCCCCTGCGCAGGGCGAGGGCACGGAAGACCGGCGTGGCCATCAGCCCCAGCAACAGGGACGCGACGAATACCCAGACGCCGGGTATCCACAGGTGGTGGAGAACCTCCGTCCAACCCGGCGAGTCCGGAGGAAACATGCCGCTGCCCTTTCCATCTCCCAGGCGCGTTAGGGTCGAGCCCCGCCGCTGCTGCGCGTCGGCCTTGCCCTTCAATCATCCGTCGCGGCGTCGTCCTTCAGGTCCACGTCCTCGGCCCGGCAGAACACCGCCTCGTCGTAGCGCAGCATCACGAGTCCGCTTTCCCATCCTTGCGGATCGATCCGGATCTTGCGTCCGAGATGCTCCTCGATGAGCCACCTTGGGAAGTCCGCCCCGGCTCGGATGGCCAGCGGCACACCGCCGCCGAACCGCGGATTGACGTCAAAGAACTTGACGGCTCCCTCCTTGTTGACCCGGCACTGACAGGTCACGACCCCCCTGCACTCGCCGAGCACCTCGACCAGATGCATGCTTGCCCGGATGACGCTCGGGTGGCGAACGGTCATCCCCTTTGCCACCTCACCCGCCCGTACCTGGATGCGCCATCGGGGCACGGCGTCCCGGGGCCGGCCGTTGCGGTCGGCGTACACGTCCACGGTATACTCCCGGCCCTCGACGTACTCCTGGAACAGGAGCCGTTTGCCGCGTTGGCCGACCCGCGTCATCGCCGACCGGCTGTGAACGCGGATCACCCGTTTCGATGCGCTGCCGTAGCGGTCCTTCGCGATCAGCGGAAACGGCCCCTCCAGGGCCTCACTGTAGGTCAGCAGGCGCGGCATGTCCACGCCGTTGGCACTCAGAAACTGAAACGCCTTCTGCTTGTCCCGGCACGTGCGGGCGACGTCGGCCGATGAAACCACCACGTGCGTGCCGGCGTCGGCAAAGCGATCGCGCGCCTCGGCCAGGGTCAAGAGTTCCCAATCAATCAGCGGGACGAGCAGGTGAATCTCCTGCTCCCGGCATACCTCCATGAGGGCGTCCACGTAGTCCGGCGCGTTTACGCCCGGGACCAAGAAGCCCTTGTCCGCCGCATGGAATGCCGGCGCCAGTAGGGACCAGTCCGCCCCGTACACGTGTCCGTCGACGCCTACCTCCCCCAGCGCCCGGCGAAACGCCTGCACCAGGCTAACCCGGCGTCCGACGCACGTCAGCAGGATGTTCACCTCGTCAGCCATACCGCCCCCCTTCGCTCAACCCGTTCGGCGCGTCCGCCCCTCAGCCTCACCCGTCGTGCACTAAGCAGGAGCGAGGAAGTCTTTCCGAACAGCCGTAGCGCCGGGGTTTATCCCCGGCGCGGAACCACCGTAGGCCTGACGGGCGGCCGCCCGTACGGGCGCTACGGACTCGGGTGCACGCCAAGGCTGTAGCGCCGGGGTTTATCCCCGGCGCGGAACCACCGTAGGCCTGACGGGCGACCGCCCGTACGGGCGCTACGGACTCGGGTGCACGCCAAGGCTGTAGCGCCGGGGTTTATCCCCGGCGCGGAACCACCGTAGGCCTGACGGGCGACCGCC
>JAUVZF010000015.1 GCA_030602705.1 Planctomycetota bacterium | reverse complement strand
GCGGTGGGCCGCGTCGAAACCGCCGAACTTCCACACGATGTCGGCCTGGTTGGCGGCCGCATCGGTGTTGTTGTCCTCGTCGGCTTCGGCGATGGTGTCGCCCGAATCCACGACGGCCAGGACGTTGTAGTTGCCGGCCGGAATGTCCGCCGGCACCTGGCTCACGATCCAGTAGGTCCTGGCCTGTCCGGCCGTAAGGTAGATGCGGCACGTGCGCTGGCCGAACAGGTAGTCGCCGCCGTCAATGACGCCGTCTACGGACCCGTACAGTTGGATGGTGGCCAATGCGGACGCCGTTTCGGCGCCGCCGTTGGTGACCTGGACGGGAATCCGCCACCTGTCGCCGGGAATCTGCTCGGCGCCCGTGACGAAGGCATCGTCAATCGCGATCGTCAGGTCCGGGCCGACCGACAGTGTCCCGAGCGACGCCGAGTTGTTGGCGTCGTCGTCCTCGGTGACCACTTCGCCGGAGTCGGCGAAGCCGAAGAGCGTGTACGTGCCGGCCGCAGGGGCGTTGAAGGAGATCTGGCTCGTCGTGTTGGCGCCGCCCGCCAGTGTCGTCACGGTGTAGGAACCCACCTCCGTGTCCACGAGCGGGTCGAAGGCGCCGTCGGTCGAGGTCCACAGCGACACCGTCCAGGAGTCCACGCCGGGGTTCACGTCCGTGACGGCCTGGGCGAAGCCGGTGTTCTCGACCGTGACGTCAACGTCCACGTTGGCGCCCGCGGCCGCCTCGTACGCGCCGGCCGCGCCCTGGATCTCCAGGTCGATGCCCACCAGCAGCGTCCCGACGATGGCCGTGTTGTTGACCTCGGAGTCCTCGGTGACCTCCTCGTCAGAGTCGGCAAAGCCGAACAGCGTGTACGCGCCGGCCGCAGGGGCGTTGAAGGTGACCGTATCGGTGGTGTTGGCCCCGGCACCAAGGGTCACCACCTCGTAGTTGCCGACGTTGGTGTCAACCAGCGGGTCGAAGGCGGCGTCGTCCGACCACCAGAGCGACACCGTCCAGGGTTCCACCCCCGGGTCGGCAGCGGCTTCTGCGGCGGCATCGCCGATATTGTTCACCTCAATGTCAACCGCGACCGCGGCCCCACTGAGCGCCTCGTACACGTCGGCCGCCGCCGTGATCGTCAGGTCTGCCGCCAACAGCAGACGGGACTCCAACGCCTCAAAACCGGGTTCCTGAATAGCGCTCGGACGTTCTTCCATTCCCATGGGACTTCCCCTTTCTCCTACCCCTCAGGCACAGGTAGAAAAGACAACGGCTACAGTTCTTGCGAAGGGAGACGAAGGGGACCACTACGTGGTAGAAATGCTACGAATCCCCCAGTTTTCCCCCAGTTTCTTGCGACAACCACGCCGGTAGGGGACGCAGGGAACCCTACAACCGCACGGGGCGGCAGTAGGGGACCGCAAGATGTGTATCGGCAGCATCGCACGCGGACGGCCACTCTTTACATTAAAAACTTTGGAATCGCTGTTTGCGAAAACACGAAGTGCCTTCGGGGCTCCGCCTCCGGGTTGCGAAACTGTCGTTGACAGGCCCCAGACCGTTCAGTCTAGTGAACTTGCCCCTTTGACGTGCCGTAGAAGCGTGGAGGACACCACTGCCATGATGCGCTCAGCCCTCCGTTTTCGTGCCCGCGGCATCCCGGAACCGGCGCACGTTTGAGGGCGACGCTAAGCGGACTTACGTAAGTCTTGCGCGGTGGGTCTCCGTACCCACCGTGCTTGCGACCGCCATGTCGCGGCCCGTACGGGCCGCGCATCCACCGCGCAAAAGAGTGACATAGCGTTGTAGGGTTAAACGCCGACGGCTTCCAGGACGGCGTCGGCAACTTCGTCCTGTTGGGCCTGCGAGAGTTCCGGATAGATCGGAAGCGCCAGGACCTCACGCGACGCCGCCTCCGACTCCGGCAAGCCGCCTTCCTGGTACCCCAGATCGGCAAAACATTCCTGAAGGTGCAGTGGCACCGGGTAATAGATGGCGTGGCCGATCTTCTTCTCCTTCAGGTGCTGGACCACGCGGTCGCGCATCCCCGCCCCGCCGCCTGAGTCCGTGATGCGGATGACGTATTGGTTGTATATCATGCGATTGTGTTGCCGGACATGCGGCGTCACGATTGTCTCCCTCGCCGCGAAGCGCTCGTCGTAGCGAGCCGCGTTGGCCCGGCGCGCCTCGTGCCACTGCTCCAGGTATCGGAGTTTGACCGTGATGACGGCCGCCTGGATGGCATCGAGTCGGAAGTTCCCGCCCACGTACCGGTGATAGTACTTCGGTTTGGCCCCGTGATTGCGTATCACCGTGCACTGCTCGGCCAGCGTCGCGTCGTTCGTCACGATCATGCCGCCGTCGCCCACCGCGCCGAGGTTCTTGGAGGGGAAGAACGAAAAACACCCGGCCGTCCCAATCGAGCCGGCCTTGCGTCCCTTGTACGTGGCGCCGATGGCCTGTGCGGCGTCCTCGACCACCGCCAGACCGCGCGCCCGCGCCGCCTCCATAATCGGGTCCATGTCCGCCACCTGACCGAACAGATGCACCGGCAGGACCGCCTTCGTGCGGTCCGTCACCGCCCCCTTCACCCGCAAGGGGTCGATGTTGAACGTCTTCGGATCGATGTCCACGAACACGGGCCTGGCGCCCGTCCGCACGATGCAGCCGGCCGTGGCAAAGAACGAAAACGGCGTCGTGATCACCTCGTCGCCGGCGCCGATGCCCAGGCTCATCAGGGCGTTCAGGATGGCGTCGGTGCCGCTCGACGCGCCGATGCCGTACTTGCAGTCGGAGTACGCCGCCACGGCCTTCTCGCACTCGACCACCTTCGGGCCGCCTATGCAGCGCTGCGTCTCCAGCACCTCATCCACCGCCGCACGCACCGCCTCGCGAATCTCGTCGTACTGCGCCACCAGGTCGAGCAACGGAACCGCCATGGGGTCTCCTTCCATTTACGTGGGATCAATCGGCATCCACCGGATAAAAGGGGAAGTCCCAACGCGTGCGAGCGAAATTCTGCAGAACCCTCTCACAGTAAAGGCACCGCAACTCGCCTTGCCATCAGCCAGGCATCCAAGACGAACGCGGCATCCATTGCGATGAACCAGTAGAGCATGCGCCCGATGAACGGCTCGTATTGCTTGGGCTTGCGAACCGGCCCCGCCGCCGACCAGAGCCCCCCCGGCCACAGGCCGGCCAGAAGGAGGACGGCGAAAACCCGGGCCACCGGAGCCATGAAGCGCGCCGACTCGGTCGCCACACCGAAGGCAATCATCGCGAACCCCCCCACAGCCGCAACCACGAACGCCACGGACCACGGCCGGGTCGATACGCTGGTGCCGTTCCTGGCGCAGATGCTGTATCCGGTCGCGCACGCACCGGCGAAGAACAGGGCGAACGCATGGCGCACCCACAGCGGCCCGCTCGGAAGCAACAGTTCGATACCGATGTCCTTGGGCACACCCACCACGGCGGTTACGCCGATGCCGAAGTTCAGAAATCGGCACAGCCCCATCACCGTCACAGCAACGTGGGCCGGGCCGCGCTTGGCGGCTATGTTGTACAGGTTGATGGCGCCAAACGTCCCGATGGCCAGCACCAGGGCGCCGCCCCTGTCCATGGCGACACTGAGCATGACGGCACAGACGGCCGCAACGGCGCCCGTCAGGATTAGGAGCACAACGGCGGTGCCGATCCCGAGGTCACCCGTGACAAGCGGGCGGGGCGCCTTCAGAAGACGGTCGCGGCGGACATCGACCAGGTCGTTCTGGACCATGCCGAACAGGTACAACCCCGCCGACGTGCCGCCGAGCAGCGCCGCCAGGTGCCAGTTGAACGGCAGGCCCCGGTAAAGGATAGCCACGGTGTAGCCGGCGACGACGTCGGCCACGGCCGTCACGAACAGCGGCAGGCGCAGAATTCGATATATGCCGCGCACGCTCATCGTGCCGGCAGTCTATGCCGAAGCCGGCTGGCTTTCCAGTGTTTTCACATTTCGCACACCGCGTCAGACCTCGACTCTACCCCGGTGAGCCGATCAGCCGGCGAGGTGCTCCTTCAGGCCGTCGATTGCTCGCAGTTCATCGAGGCTTCGGATGACATGATCCGGGGGGCATGACGGGTCGGCTTCCGTCTCGGCGAACTTCGCGCCAGGACGAACGATCCGCACCGTCGTCCAGCCCAACTGCTTCGGCGCCGGGAAGTCCAAGGCGGGGTTGTCGCCCACGAAAATGGCCGGTCCCTCGAAGCCGATGCGCTGCTGAACCAAGCGAAACGGCGTCAGGCTCGGCTTAATGCCGTCCTGCCCGAGATCGTGCGTGAAGACAACTTCGCGGAAGTACGGGGCCAAGCCGACGCAAGCGAGTTTCGCCCGCTGCGTCGGCCCGAAGCCGTCCGTGATGAGTGCAAGCGGAAGGCGGCGGCTCCAGAACTCCAGCGCGGGCTCGGCGTCCGGGTACGCATCGACCTGAACCGGCCGGCTGCGGTACAGGTTCACCAGTTCGCGGATGACCGCCTGGTCCGGCTCAAGACCCGCCCGCTCAAGGACCGTGTCGAAGACCTTCGTCCGCAGGTCCGCCTCGTAGCACGCCACAAGTTCCCGCTCGAAGTCGATCCGCGGCCCGTACAGGTCCTCCAGCCGGCGGGCAACCGCAGCCAGCCGCGCCAGGACAAACTCACGCTCCGGGCAGAGCGTGTCGTCCATGTCAAAGACAAGGCACTCGACCATGCGCAGTCCCAGACCTCCCCCAAGCGCATCACTCCGACGGCAGCGGCTCCACGAGCGCCGCCACGTGAGCCGCAACGCTCCGGCCGAGGGCGTCCAGATCGTATCCCCCTTCCAGGAGGCTGACGATGCGGCCGCGCGCCGTCCGATCGGCCAACCGTCGGATGCGGCGGGTCGCTTCGGCGTACGCATCCCGGGTGAATGCCAGACCGGCCAGCGGGTCGTCGCGGTGTGCGTCGAAACCGGCGGAGATGAAAACGAACTCCGGCCCGAAATCCTCGGCCTGGCTCAAACCGTCGTCCAGGGCGGCCAGGAACTGCTCGTCGCCGTCGCCGTCTGACAGCGGGTAGTTCAGCGTCAGTCCCAGGCCGGCCCCCTCCCCCGTTTCGTCGGCCGCTCCCGTCCCGGGATAGAACGGCCACTGGTGCGTCGAGACGTACATCACGTCGCCGTCAGAGTAGAAGATCGCCTGCGTCCCGTTGCCGTGGTGCACGTCCCAGTCGGTGATGAGGACGCGGCCGATGCCGTGAACGGCCTGCGCGTACCGCGCTGCGACCGCCACGTTGTTCAGCAAACAGAACCCCATCGTGCGATCTCTGAGCGCGTGGTGCCCCGGCGGCCGCACGGCACAGAAGGCACTGGAGACAGCACCATCGATCACGGCGTCCACGGCCGCGCACACCCCGCCCGCCGCAAGATACGCCGCCTCTGCCGACGCCGGGCAGGCGTACGTGTCGGCGTCAAACCAGACGGTCCGGCCCGCCTCGGCGGTGCGGCGGACCCGCTCAATGTGCTCGGGCGAATGGACGCGCGCGAGGTCCGCCTCCTCGGCGGGCCGAACGGGAATCGGCGTCAGGCGGTTCCACAGGCCGGCCGCTGAGAGGGCCTCGCGCACCGCCGACAGCCGCGCCGCCCGTTCGGGATGGCCCGGGGCGTCGTGGGCAAGGTATCGCTCGTCGTAAACGATGCCAACCGTCATGGTGCCCGCGCCTCGCTCTCGATACCCGTTCCGCGCCCATACTAACCGGCCGCACGCGATATTCGAGCAATAAGTCCGCCGCCGCACTACCCGGGCGTGGCAACGATTTCTGGCATGGGACGATTTCCTGCGGCCTGGCCGTAGCGCCGGGGTTTATCCCCGGCGCATCCTGGCCGGCGCCACCGCCAACGGCCGCCCGTACGGGCGCTACAACCGCCTGCGCCCGTCAGAAAAATTGCCACGCCGCACTACCCCGCCGCGCCGACCTCCGTCAGCACCTTCTCGATGAGACCATCGAGCGCGGCTTCGACGGCCGCCGTCAGTCCCTCGCCAAGCGCCACCTCGCCGGGTTCGACGCCGAAGACGATGGTCGGCGGCAGGCGGGTTCCAGTCATCTGGGCCAGGCGGACCGCCGTCACGACCGTCAAGTCGTGTGCCGAGCGCCACGGCGACACATCGGCTGCCTTCTCAAGGAGTTCATCGAGCGTGAAACGGTGGACCGTGCCCGGCTCGCAGCCGGCCTGAATGGCGTCGATGAGGATGACGCGCTCGGCCGCTTCGAGTTCGGGGATGACGGCCAGCAGGTCCGTCCCGGCGTCGATGGCGTCCACATTCTCGGGCAGGCTGCGGCGCTGGAGCAACTCGATCGCCCGCGGTCCGAGCCCCTCATCCCGCGCCAGGGGATTGCCGACACCGACGATGACGGTTCGCGTACCCATCGCACCCCCGCACGCCCCCCCCCAAAGGCAGAGGCGCGCCATTCTACGGAGGGCGAATCGCCTGTCAAGCAACCGGCCTTCGGCCAGGTGGTTCAGCGCCGGCAGGTTCAGCGTTGCGGCGGCCGGAGGCGCCGGGACACCTGGGATTCGGGACCTTTGCGTCCCTGCTTTCCACCAAAGGCGGGCGTTCGTCAACTGCGCCAGTGCGATCACAGGACGCTTTGCGGCGGCCCTCGTGCTTTCGGCGCAGTTCGGCCTTCCAAGGGTCTGTGAGAACGCATAGTTGTTGCTGAGCAAACCTGCCGCCGCTATAATGCCGATAGGAAGGTGAGGGATCCTTGTCACCAACAAGGAGCAGCGCCGTGACTGGAACAGGTAAAGCCCGGGCGGGGTTCAGCCTGATGGAAATCCTCATGGCCGTCGGAATCCTCGGCGTCGGGATGACCATGGTGGCCTCGGTGTTCCCCGTGGCGGTGGACCAGAGCCGCCGCAGTCGCGACCTGACCATGGCGGCCCTGAGCGCGCGCAGCGTGGCGGCGGCCTTGCGCGCTCGCCGACAGGAAGTGGTCAATGCGCTGCGAGATGAGAATCCGGAGAGTGCGTGGGGAACCTTTGAGGATGGCGATGAAGCGAAGATACCCAAGACGGCGCGGTTAGACTCAGACCAAACGCCGACAGGCTCGCCGGAAGGGCTACAACCGCCACTTCCGCGGGAACTGCGGTCTTACAACCCCAGGGGTTTCCTTTACGACGACAGTTCCGATGGCGGTGGAATAACAAAGAGCGCCCGCCAGTACAGCGACAAACTGGAAGGGATAGACGGCCTGTGGAGCGCCGGCAGTTATGT
Organism: Planctomycetota bacterium; assembly: GCA_030602705.1. Lineage (GTDB taxonomy): Bacteria > Planctomycetota > Phycisphaerae > FEN-1346 > FEN-1346 > JAUVZF01. Next base: position 51,770 of record JAUVZF010000015.1, on the reverse strand, counting down.
CCCGGTCGTTTTCGCCACACCCATCCGCAACGACCCCAACGATAACGAGACCAACAACGCGGGCCACGGCCCCTGGCGGATCACCATCGTGATTTACAAATCGCGAGGGCGACAGCCCGTCTACCTCAGTCAGGATCCGTCCAACTGGGTCTGGAACGAGAGAAAGGCGAAGGGCAAGAACCCCGGAGGCCCCGGCAGTTATATCATGGATTGGCGGTTCAAAGCGTCTGTGAAACAGCCGAACAACCGCGGCGAGGCATACAAGGTGCAGCGGTATGTTCGGCAGTCGAAAACGCAGCAGGATGTTGTCATTCCCTCCGTCGCATTCAAGAAGGCCCCGGGATCAAGACCCGGCCGCCCCCGTTTTACTGCATTCGTGGCCGGCCGCGATCAGAATGAGCAGGATAAAGGCATAGACTGCCACAGCCTGACCGACAGCATTCCCTCCGAGTGGATCAGCCTGCCCGGGGCCATCGCCGCCTATCACACCATATTGGGAGACTGACCGTGAAGCGAGCACGACCAGTCAGGCGAGCAGGCCGCCGCACGGCCTTCACACTCGTCGAACTCGTGACCGCGGCGTCTCTGATGACGGTCATCATGCTCGGCGTCGTCCAGGTGTTCGGCATCGTCATGCAAACGGTCTCCGATGCGCAGGGCATTCACTTCGCCCAGCAGCAACTGCGGGCGATGCTGAACCGGCTTCACAACGACCTGCGCGGCATGACCCGCGAGGGGTATCTGAAGATCAGGAAACCACCCCAGGTCAGTGACTACCTTGACACAGGCCCCTACAGCCGCGATACGCTGGCCTTCGTCACGATCGGCCGATGCGCCAGCGCTTTTGCCGCACAGGCCTACGAAGGCACAGCCGCCGAGGTCGTCTATACCAACAACGTGAAGACCCCTGGTAATCCCCTCAATGTCGATGGCAGGCCGGTGGACGCGCGGCGTGGCATCCTTGGCCGTGGTCAGTGGATGATGACCGGGAGAACAGGCGGCAGCGCCGGGGACTTGGACGACCGCTCCGACAATGAGATGCGGTACCTCTGCGACCTGTTTCAGGACCAGCAGAAATCCGGCGGCCACGACCGGCTCTCGATTGCCCCTGACGGGCACGTGCAGGTCTACCCATGGATCGCCACGGAGGGCCTGCCGCAGCAACTCGAGCACACGAATACCTTGAAGCGCGTCATGGCCTCCTGCGTCAGCGAGTTCCACGTCGAGGTCTTCGACCCGGTGGCAGGTGGCACCGGAGTGTCCACTGGGTATTTCGACGGCACCCAGAGCAACGACTACAGAAACGCCTGGCCCCGCGCCATTCGCGTCACGGTGGCCGTCCACGACCCGGCCGACACCGAACTGCCCCAAACAGACAGCACCGGCGCGGCCAAACGTTTCCGGGGCTTTGCCTTGCAGGAGGTCTTCTGGCTGCCCGACCCGTAACGGAAAATGACTAATGTCTAATGACTAATGACTAATGACTAATGGATGACGAAACAACAATGACGAATAACCGTGAAACGCCGCCAACGCTCTCCATCGTCCCAGGCTATTCGTCATTCGTCATTGCCTTTTCATTAGTCATTAGTCATTAGGCATTAGTCATTAGTCATTAGTCATTAGGCATTCATGCAGCATGCGCCGGCAAGGAGAACCCATGAGGTCACCAGGCTCGGTTCTGATCGTCGTCCTTGGCCTGCTCGCCATCCTGGCGGTCGTGGGCCTCACGTTCGTGACGATGAGCAGCATCGACCGCCGCACAGCCGCCAACTTCGCCCTCCAGAGCCAGTTCATGCTGGCTGCCGACGGCGCCGTGGACTACGTCTGCCACCACCTCATCCAGGACCTCTGGTACTACGACCCCAAGACCGAATTCTACCACGACCGTCTTCTGACCAACCAGAACGGCGGGGCCGGCGAGGAGGTGCCACTGGCCCGAAACGAGCCTTTCGATTGCCCGAGGCTCGAATACGACCCCTGGCTGTCGACCACGCCGAACGGCGAGTCGATTCCCGCCACCGGCCACTTCTCCTACGGCAACCAGGGCGGCACCCACTACGGCCTGACCAGTTGGGGCTACCCTGGTACGCCACAGGGCGAGCGACCCAACAACCTCGGCTGGCCGACGTCCGGCCAGGTCCGGCCGTACACGACGGGCAACGGGCACGGCGTCTGGAACCCCGACCTGTCGTTACCGTTCGACGTCGGCCTCATCCGCGTCAGCGTCACCGTCCTGGACCACGGGGCCATGACCAACCTGAATGCCCACGGAAGAAGCGACGACAGCGTCGGGGAGTGCGAAAGGTACGGTTACTTCGTCAGCGACGTGGACCCGCAGCATTTCGGCTTCGACGTCGCCAGACTCCTGGGCACCGGTGGCGGCAACGTGCCCGGCTTGTGGCGAGCGAGCAACGGGCCGTACAACAACCGTCTCTACGAGGCCGTCGTCGAGAACCCCGGCCGCTACGGCGATAAACCGTTCACACTGGACGAGGAGTTTGAACTGAGGCGCCTCATCGGCACGCATTTCCGGAGCCGCCTGGAGAGATTCGGCGGCGGTAGCCTGAATTCCGCGCCCGACACGGCCACCACCGCGAAAGCCCGGAAGCGCCTCAGCCTGACAACCGTCAGTTGGACCAGCGAGGTGCGACCCGACTACGAGGACCCAACCGGAAACACGATCAACGTCGCCTCTTCGCTGCCCAAAGAAACGGCGGACGCCGCGCTGCAGACCACAGACTGGTCCCCGCGCAAGATCGACCTGAACCTCGACGAGCCCGCCGAGATCAGAAAGGCCCTGAAGCACGGCTACGTCTTCCCCAACACGGAGGACGGGCGCAAACTTCGGAACCAGTTCGTCGCCAACATCGACGCCTTCCGCGACGGCAGCAACGACCCCGACAAGGACCCCATCACGAGTTGCCCCGGCACGAGCGGCGAGGTCGGGGCGGCCCCACAGCCCATCTTCAGCAAGATCGAGGTCGCCAGAAAGCCGGAAGTCGATGCGAGCGGCGAGACCACGTCCATAAAGTGGACGATCAAAGTCCAGATCATCAGCCCCTGGCCCGGCAACTTCTACGGTGACATGGCCGGTCTCAGAGTCGAGAACGTCCAACTGAAGCCCATTGCGAAACAGGAGGCCCAGAACATAGACTTTGACAAGATGTTTCCCGAGGAAGACGTGATGCCCTGGAACCCCGAAGGCAACCCGTGGGTCTATACAGCCGAGTTGACGACCGAGAAGGACGAAGTGACGAATCAGTTCGAACTCTATACCGCCAAACTCGACAAGATACAACTTGGGGCCGCCGGCGCGATCCTCGACGAGATTGACGCATCCGTGCTGGCCAAGATTTGCACGGACGACATGCCTAACTCGAGGACCGAATCGAGGTGGCGCATGATCCACCGCGAGAGAGAGAAGCGCCCCCCCCAAGAAGGAGAGGCATCGCCCCCCCCCGAGGAGAGCATTTGGGTGGTTTACATCGGCGATTGGAAAGACGGGGCAGGGGACATCACTAAGTTCGCTTTCGCCGACAAGCCGCTCGGTGCGATCCCAATCTGGTTTCTACGCTCCGTCGGGAGCCGACTCTGCCCGCACCTGCACGAAAAGGGCCTGCCCCCATACCCGATGCAGGACGTTGAGCGGAATGGCGATACCGGTACCGAGCATCCGTTCCGAGCCTTCGCCCGCGTCGGCGACCTCAACCAGGTCCTCTGCCCCACGCTGAAAGACCTACAGGACGTGCAGGGCGAGGAAAATAAACACTTCTTCTGGCCATGGGTCACGAGGGTCGCCAGGGCCGCCAAAAGAATTGAGGAGCAAGACCTTGATCCTATCGACGAGGAAAAAAAACTGAAATTCGACTGGAACGACACCAATCTCCCCACCCCCGGCAACCACAGCCGCATGAACGCCGCAAACGTCTTCTGCGTAGGCGGGCCGTGGCTCGACAAACTCGACAACGACGGCGACGGCAGTGTCGATGATATCGAACACGACCCTGCACCTCCTGGCTGGAACCAGGACCCCCCCCCCGACAGAGGCCTGAGCCCCGGTCAACGCGCGGGCGGCGAGGAAGGCGTTGGCCGTTTCGGCGGACCCGAACTCAGGGTCGCCGGAAAGATCAACCTCCACACCGCCACCGAAGACACGCTCAGGGCACTCGCCAAGGGCGTGGGGCTGCCGGACGCAGGCATGTCAGCGGAGAATTTCGTGGTTGCCGTGAGGACCAGACGCGCTGACACTGACCGCGAGCCCATGTACAGCCCGGTTGAGGTATTCAAAGACTACCTCGACGCAGCAGAACACGACGTCAACCAGCCTGACGCCACGAGTGAACTCCAGCAACGCGACCTCGCCTTCACGCGGATATCGAATATCGCCACCCTTCGCAGCGACACGTTCTCCATCTACGGCACGATCGAGTACGGCCTCATTCAGGGTAGGCCGCCGAACCAGACGGAATTCAAGGTCATGCGGCGGCGGCGGTTCTGGGCCCTGGTGGACCGCAGCCCGTGCCTCGCATACTTCCCCGGCCCCCGCGGCCGCAACCCGAACTTCATCCGCCCGCGCATCCTGAATTTCCAGTGGCTCAACTGAGCCCTGTTATCTTGTCATCCTGAGCGAGTCCCGCCTATAATCACACTCATGGACCTCGTGCGTCTGGCCAGCCCGTGGGTGCTCGCCGGCCTGCTGCCGCTCTGGGCACTTATCCTGCATGCCGTGCTCGCGTCCGGCCGGCGTCGCGACGGTGCGCCGGTCCGCGCCGCCCTGGCCTGCCTCGCGGCCGCTCTGCTGGCGGCGGCATTGGCCGGACCATCGGTTCGCGTCTCGCGCGAAGGTGTCTGTCCGGTCGTTCTCGCCCACGACGTCTCCGGCAGCATGTCGGCGGCCGCCGGCAAGGAATCCCCCACCGAGACCCTCGCCCCGTGGACCGCCGCCCTGCCACTCGGACAGGTCATCCTGCACCCCTTCACGGACAGCGCCGGGACGAATATCGAGCGCGGCATCGAGGCAGCCGCACGGGCACTGCCCGACGCACCAGGCATCCTCCTGCTTTACACCGACGCCCGCCAGACGCACGGCGACGCCGTTGCCGCCGCCACTCGCCTGGCCGCCGCGGGCATCCAGGTCCACGCCATCATGCCCGACCTGCGTCCGCGCGACGTCGCGATTACCTCACTGGCGCCTGTGGGCGAGGTGGTCCCCGGCCGACCCGTCCGCGTTCGGGTCCAACTCGCCTCGACCGTCCGGGTTAATGCGCAGGTCGTCCTCGCGCGTCCGGCCGCCGGCGAGCGGCCGGAGCGAACCTGGCGCCGCCGGGTGACGGTCGATCCCGTCGCGGGCGTCGTCGTGCTCTTTGACGACGCCGCCCTGCCCCCTGGCCTGTACCGCTACGACGCCGAGGTCCGCGCGTCCGACGACTGCTGCTCCGAGAACGACCGGGCGTCGTGCGCCGTGCAAGTTGGCCGGCCACAGGAGATCCTCTACGTCCACGGCCCGGATGAGCCCGCTCCGCTCGCGACCATCCTCGCCAGGAACGCTCCTGCCTACGCCCGGCTGCGGACCGTTTCCGCCGCCTCAGGGGTCACCGTCGCAGGCGCCTCGGTCGTGGTTCTCGACAACGTATCGGCCTGGACGCTCGGCACGCGAGCCTGCCGCATCCTGGCCCGCCGCGTCACGGACGGCGGGCTGGGGCTCCTCGTCCTGGGCGGCGACGCGGCCTTTGCCGCCGGCGGCTACGCCGAGTCGCCGCTCGAAGACATTCTGCCCGTCAGCAGCCGCACGGGCGAGCGGCCGCCGCTTGACATGGTCCTCGTCGTAGACGCGAGCGGTTCGATGAACGAGACGGTCGGTGGCGTCCGCAAACTCGCCCTCGCGAAGCAGGCGGTGCTGGCGCTTCGGCCGGCCCTGGCCGATGCCGACCGCATCGGCATCGTCGCTTTTGCCGGCGAGCCCCGCGTCGTCTCGCCGCTCGCGCCGGCCGCCAAGTGGGACGACCTGCGGGCACGGCTGGTGGCCATCCAGGCGGGCGGCGGCACGCGAATCACCCCCGCCGTCGAGGCGGCCGCCGACCTCTTCTCTCCGCTCAAAGAAGGCGACACAAAGGTCCGTCACCTTATGCTGCTGAGCGATGGTCGAAGCGAGGACTTCGACGTGGCCCGCCTGACCCGCCTTTGCCGCCGCCGCCGCGTAAGCGCCAGCGCCGTCGCGACGGGGGCCGACGCCCAGCGCGATCACCTCGGCCGCCTGGCACGTGAGACCGGCGGACGCCTCTACGCGGGCGGCGATCTCGGCCGCTTGGCCGAAACGTTTCTCAAGGACATGGCGTTTGCGCGCGGCGAGGGGCTGCACAAGGTCATCCGCGCAGCCGTGTGGGCCCGGCCGCAGCCCATCTGGAAAACGACTGCGCCGGCGCTTCCGCCCGTCCCGGCCCACAACGTCACCCGGGCCAAGCAAGGCGCGGACCTGCACTGGGTCACCGGCCCGCCAGGGCGGCCCGGGCCGACCGGCCCGCGCGAAGGCGAGACCGACGCTTCGCCGCTGCTCGCGTCCTGGCGGCGCGGCCTTGGGAAGGTCGCGGCCATGCCGTGGCCCGTCGGGGCGGGGGGCGAGGAGTGGCTGAGCGAAGAAGCGGCACCGTCGCATTTCACGCCGCTGCTGGCGTGGCTCTCCGCCACGACCGTGCCGACCGACTGGTCGGCCCGCCTGGTTCGCCACGGCGACGCATGGTTGGTCCGTGTCAAGGAGCGCAGCGGCGCCGTCGGCCGGTCCTCAGCGCGGTTCGTCGCAACGCTGCTCGGTGACTCTTCCGAAGACCTGCCGCCCCTCATCCTGCGGCAGAGGGCGCCGGGAATCCACGAGGGTAAGGTCGGGGCGGGCGGCGCGGTCGTTGTCGTCCACCGCCGCGATGACTCCGGCGCAGCGGTTTCCCTGTCGGCGCCGGGCCGTCCGCCACGGGAGTTCGAGCACCTTGGCGTGGACCGGGCGAAACTGGCGGCCATCGTCAAGGCGGGGGGAGGACAGGTCCACACCTCGCCCGGCTCGCTCATCCAGGCCGTCGAACGAATCCAGGTGAGAGGCTACAAACCGGTGGGCATCCACTTCGTCTGGGCGGCCGCGGCGGTGGTAGTCCTTCAGGTAATCCTTCGGCTACTTGGGCGCCTGTAGCGGCCAGCCTCACAGACAAGACGGCGAGACACTCTTCGAGAGATCGTTCTCGGTGATGACGACGATGACGCTCTTCCAGTCGCCCATATCCGTGATGCGGCGGATGTAGCCGCGCTGCTTGACCACACGGTTCCGCGGCCCGTTCGGACGCGGGTTCGGAACCTTCATTTCCAGCCACACGTTCAGCCCTTCCGAGACCGCCGCCGGCGGCGGGCCGACCACCTTCACACCGCACGGCGTCAGGTCCGCCGACCGCCCCTTGAAAATAACCCTGCCGGTCTTGTCCTTCAGCACGACCGGACAAGTGAATGACACCCGCTCGTGCCGGCGCCGATTCTGAACGTGAAGCATTTCTCACCCCTCGCAGAATAGGGGACCGCACGCAGCAGCACACGTCACCGCCGGTCCCATCCCCGCGCAAAGGTCATATCGGCGCAGAAGAAGCACGTGCTTCAAGGAAACCGGCCCGCGCCGCGCCGTCTGCGGCGACACCTTGGCAAGAGACGTCTCCCGCACCCGCGCTACCGGGCCGGCGCACTGCTGGCATCGAGGTAAATCATTAAGATGGCCTGGTCGGCGGGGCCGATGCCGGCGATGCGGCCGGCCTGGCCGAGCGACCGCGGACGGATGCGGGCCAGTTTCTCGCGGGCCTCCGTCCGAAGGTGAGGAATCCGCGAGTAATCCATGTCGGGCGGCATCGGACGGTCCTCCATCCGACGGGCCCGCTGCACCTGCGCCTCCTGCCGCGAGAGGTACCCAGCGTACTTCGTCTCGATCTCGACCTGACGGGCCGCCTCGTCGGAGATGTCGAGCAACGCCAGGTCCGGCGCCTCACCCACGAGCGTCTGCCACGTGACCTCCGGCCGCCGCAGCAGACTATCGAGCGTCCGTCCGCCGCGTCGCACGCACCGGAGCACCGCCCGGGCCGACGCGATCTGCCGCTCCTTTTCCCGGACCCGCGACCACGCGGCGTCCGAGACGAGGCCGACCTCTCGACCGACAGGCGCGAGACGCCGGTCGGCGTTGTCGTGCCGCAGCAGCAGCCGGTACTCCGCTAGGCTCGTAAACATCCGGTACGGCTCTTCCGTGCCCTTCGTCACGAGGTCATCGACAAGGACGCCAATGTAAGCCTGGTCGCGTCGCAGGACGACCGGCTCGCTGCCGGCCAGCGCCCGTGCGGCGTTGATGCCGGCCAAAAGACCCTGCCCGGCCGCCTCTTCGTAGCCGCTGGTGCCGTTGATCTGCCCGGCCAGGTAGAGCCCGGAGACGACCTTCGACTCCAGCGTGGCCTGTGTCTGCGTGGGCGGCACGAAATCGTACTCAATCGCATAACCGTACCGGAGGATCTTCGCCCCCTCCATGCCGGGGATGCCGTGAACGATTCGGTCCTGAACGTCCTCGGGCACGCTCGTCGCGATACCGTTGCAGTACACGACGTGGGTGTCGCGTCCCTCGGGCTCCAGGAACACGAGGTGATGGTCCCGGTCGGGGAACCGGACGACCTTGACCTCGATGCTCGGGCAGTATCGCGGCCCGATGGAGGTAATCTGGCCGGAATACAGCGGCGACCGGTCGAGGTTCGCGAGGATCGCCTCATGTATGGCGGGCGTCGTCCGCGTCAGCCAGCACGAGACGCCGTCGAACGGCTCGCCGCCCGAGTCGAAGGCGAACCGCACGGGTTCCGGATCGCTGGCTTGCTCGGTCAGGCGAGTGTAGTCGAGTGTGCGGCCGTCCACGCGCGGCGGCGTGCCGGTCTTGAGGCGGCCGAGGCGGACGCCCAACCGCTGGAGGCTGCCAGAGAGACGCTCGGCCGCCGGCTCATCAAATCGCCCGCCGGACCACGTCCGGCTGCCCAGGTGGAGCATGCCTCGCAGAAACGTGCCGGTCGTCAGGACAACGGCGCGAGCGCGATACGCGCGGCCGCTTTCACACCGGACGCCGGCAACACGGTCACCGTGTGTCAGGATCTCGGCGGCGGCGTCCTCGATGATCGACAGGTTCTCCTGGTGCTGGAGTACCTTCTGCATGGCGCGGGCGTAACCCCGGCGGTCGCACTGTGCCCGCGGGCTTTGGACGGCAGGCCCCTTGCTGCGGTTCAGGAGACGGTACTGAATGGCGGCGGCGTCGGCTACACGTGCCATTTCGCCGCCGAGGGCATCGATTTCACGGACGATCTGGCCCTTTGCCAGCCCGCCGATCGCCGGGTTGCACGACATCTCGGCGATGCGGTCTTTGCGGATCGTCACGAGGGCGGTTCGCGCCCCCAGCCGCGCCGCCGCCAGCGCCGACTCGCAGCCGGCGTGCCCGCCGCCCACCACCACGATATCGAAGGTCGGCTCTTCCACAGGGCTCGCATCCCTCAGACGCATCTCAGGTGACGGCATTATACACCCGTCGGCCGGGGCAACCAAGCCGGGCGGCGCACTTCGCGCGGCGGGTCAGGCAAAAAGGTTCCAGGAACCTTTTCTGCGTAGCACCCTTCGGGCCCTTCAGGGAAAAGGATCCTGGAACCTTTTTGCCTATGCCAGAATGGCAGGGTTTCAAGGCCAAAACCGCCCATACGGCATACAGAACCCCCTGTCGCCGCCCAGGAACGGCCATGCGTTTGGCATCGACTTTGCATTTTGTAAAGCGGAGGCACAAGGAAGCACGACAAGGCAAGGAGAACGGGCATGGCTATGAAGGCATGGGTACCAGCAGCGGGACCTTTCGCCCAACTTCAGCGCGAAATGAACCGCGTGTTCGATTCCGTTTTCGGACGGCACTTCCAGCCGGTCGGCCGCATACGGGCCGGCTATGTGTATCCGCCCACGAACGTCCGGGAGACCGACGACGCCTACACGGTGCAGTGCGAGGTCCCCGGGCTGGAAATGGCCGACCTGGAGGTGTACGTAACCGGTGATCAGTTGACCGTTTCGGGCTCGCGCACCAGCACGGTCCCGGAGGAAGAGGTGACGCTGCACCGCCGGGAGCGTGACGCCGGCCGGTTCAGCCGGGCGGTCACGCTGCCCGCTCCGGTGGACAGCAGCGGGACGGAGGCAACGCTCGCCGACGGCATCCTGACGGTCCGCATCCCGAAAACGGAGGAAGCGAAACCGAAACGCGTCGAGGTCCACGTCGGAGACTAACCCGGCGCGCCACAGGCAGGGAGGTACGAACCATGACCAAGCCAATTGACGTAGCGGTTGAGACGAACCACGATCCGCTCGAGCCGCCGGAGAGTTACTTCGTGCCGGCCACGGACGTGTACGAGACAGCGGACGAACTGACGCTGGTCGCCGAGATGCCGGGCATCAAGGCGGACGGCCTGGCCGTAACCGTCGAGGACAACGTTCTGGTGATCCGCGGCAAGCCGGGGGCGAAGAGCGAGGCTGGCGGCGAGGTGCTCCTGAAGGAGTTCACGGCCGGCGAGTTCTACCGGGCCTTTCAACTGCCGGCCGACTACGACACCGAGAAGATGGAGGCCGGCCTGCGGCAGGGCGTCCTGACGCTCAGGCTGCCCAGGTCCGAGAGGCTCAAGCCCCGGCGAATCGAGGTCAAGGTGGAATAGGCGCCGGACCCGACGCGCCGAACGCACAGGCGCAGACATCGTAACCCGGAAGGAGGTGCGAAGAATGGCTATCATTCCATGGAGAGGCCGAACGCTGCCGGTCGCCACGCTCGCGTCGCTCCGCGAGGAGATGAACGACCTGCTCGCCCGGTTCTGGTCGCACACGAGCGAACCGTTCGGTCTGGCCGAATGGTCGCCCGCCCTGGACGTCTCGGAGACCGACGACGCCGTGCTGGTACATGCCGAGATCCCGGGGATCGACCCGAAGGAACTCGACATCGCCGTCGTCGGCGACACCCTGACGATCCGCGGCGAGAAGAAAGACGAGACCGAACGGGAAGGCCGCAACTTCCACCGCGTGGAGCGACGGTACGGATCCTTTACCCGAAGTCTGAGGCTGCCGACACCGGTGGATGCGGAACACGTCACGGCCAGGGCCGCCGCGGGCGTTCTGGAGGTCCGTCTGCCCAAGAAGGAAGAGGCCAGGCCGAAGCGAATCCAGATCAAGACCGACTGACCGGCGCAGGCAACCGCCGGTGTGGAACCGGTCATGGAGGCGACGCAGGCGCTTGCGCACGTGGCCGCTTTGCTGGTTCTTACGTTCGGCGCGGCCTGTTGCGTGGGGCGTGGGCGGCGGTTATGATGAATGGTGTTCCCGCCGCCTTCGGAAAAGGAGCCTCTCATGCGCCACACGATCCTGACGCAGAGCCACCAGGACCTGGGCCACCTGGCCCGGCACATGACCGACATCATGCACCGCGTTCTGCACTCGAGTTTCTCGACGGGGCAGAAGCCACCCGACTGGGTGCCGGCGGTCGATATCTGCGAGATGTGCGACCATTGGGAGGTCATCGTCGAACTGGCCGGCGTCCGCCGGGAGGACATCGAGGTGTACACCGAGAACCGTCACCTGACGATTACGGGTTGGCGGCACGATCCGACGTCGCCGGAGAAGATCGGCCTGCACCAGATGGAGATCGAGCAGGGCCAGTTCCGCCGACGGATTCTTCTGCCGGCGGGCGTGAACGACGACGCCATCGCCGCGCGATATCGCGACGGCATGCTGCGAATCCGGATTCCCAAGCGCTGAGGCGCCCGGCCCTGAAGCCAGGAGGGCGATGCCGTGCCCGATAGCATCGAAATCAGGAAGCCGCCCCCCGAAACGGCCATCGCCCGACCGGAGGAATCCGCAGTCATTCCCGAGAACCTGGCGGTCATGCCGATCCGCGAGATGGTCCTGTTCCCGGGCATCATCCAGCCGCTGACGGTCGGGCGCACGCGCAGCCTGGCGCTCATCCAAGACGCCGTGATGGGCGACCGGATCTTCGCCGTCATGACCCAGAAGGACGCGGCGGAAGAAGAGCCGACGTTCGACCATCTGTATCACGTGGGTTGCGCCGTGAGGATTCTGAAACTGGTGCGGCTGCCGGACGACAATCAGACCGTCATCGTCCAGGCCCTCGGCCGCATCCGTGCCGAGGAACTGACGCAGGCGAACCCGTTCTTCCGCATCGAGGCGGTCCCCCTGCCCGACGTCGCGGATGAGGGCACCGAACTCGACGCGCTGGTCATCAGCGCCAGCGAACTTATCGGCCGCATCATCGAACTCTCGCCGCGCATTCCCCGGGAAGCCATCGCGGTGGTGGCCTCCATCGAGTCACCCGGCCAACTGGCGGACTTCATCGCGGCCAACATGGGCGTTGACGTGGCTCAGAAGCAGGCCCTGCTGGCGGAGCCGCGCGTCGCCGAGCGCCTGCGAATCGCCACCAACCTGATGCAGCGCGAGATCGAGGTGCTGGAACTGGCCGACAAGATCCAGTCCGACGCACGCGGACGCATCGAGGAAAGCCAACGCGAGTACTACCTGAGAGAGCAACTCAAATCCATCCAGGATGCACTGGGCGAGAAGGACGAGAAAACCATCCTGATCGAGCACCTGCGCAAGGACCTCGACGCCACCGGCATGCCACAGAAGGTCCGCGACGAGGCCGAGCGGGAATTGAAGCGCCTGGCGGTCATGCCGATCCACGCGCCGGACTTCAACGTCATCCGGACGTACCTGGAATACGTGGCCGAGATGCCGTGGGCGAAGAGCACCCCCGACCGGCTCGACCTCACGAAAGCCGAAGAGATCCTCGACCACGACCACTACGGCCTGGCGGAGCCGAAGAAGCGGATCCTGGAGTTCCTGGCCGTCCGGAAACTGAAGGCGGACCTGCGCGGACCGATCCTCTGTTTCGTCGGGCCGCCCGGCGTCGGCAAGACCAGCCTCGGCCGCAGCATCGCCCGGGCCATGGGCCGCAAGTTCATCCGCATCAGCCTCGGCGGCATGCGCGACGAGGCGGAAATCCGCGGCCACCGGCGGACCTACGTCGGCGCCCTGCCTGGGCGGATCATCCTGGAACTGAGAAAGTGCAGCGTCAACAACCCCGTCTTCATGCTCGACGAGGTGGACAAACTCGGCACCGACTGGCGAGGCGACCCCACGTCGGCCCTGCTCGAGGTCCTGGACCCCGAGCAGAACTTCTCGTTCACCGACCATTACCTCGACGTGCCGTTCGACCTGTCGAAGGTGCTGTTCATCGCGACGGCCAACATTCTGGATCCCGTCCCGCCGGCGCTGCAGGACCGGCTCGAAGTCATCCAATTGGCCGGCTACGTCGAGGAGGAAAAACTCGCCATCGCCAAACGGTACCTCGTTCCGCGCCAACGCCGCGAACACGGCATGAGCGGGCGGCAGATCAAGTTCTCGCAGGGCGCCCTCAGGCAGATCATCCGGTATTACACGCACGAGGCGGGGGTGCGGAACCTGGAGCGGGCCATCGCGGGCGTCTGCCGCGGCGTCGCACGACGCATCGGACAGGGCAAGGCCAAGGGCGTTACGATCAAGGTGCCCGACGTGGCCGAATACCTCGGCCCCGAGCGGTATCTGCCGGAACTAAAACTCCGGACCTCCACGCCCGGCGTCGCGACGGGCCTCGCCTGGACACCCGCGGGCGGCGACATCCTGTTCATCGAGGCCACCTCGATGCCCGGCAGCGGCAAACTCGCCCTGACGGGGCACCTGGGCGACGTCATGAAGGAATCGGCCCAGGCGGCCCTCTCCTACATCCGGTCGAGGGCCGACCGGTGGGGCATCGACTCCAAGACGTTCCGCAAGAGCGACCTGCACATTCACGTTCCGGCCGGGGCGACGCCGAAGGACGGACCGAGCGCGGGGATCACCGTCTTTGTGGCGCTGATGTCGCTGCTGACCGACAACAGCGTCCGCAGCAACGTCGCGATGACCGGCGAGATGACGCTGCGCGGGCTGGTGCTGCCCGTGGGCGGCGTCAAGGAGAAGGTGCTGGCGGCCAAGCGGGCCGGCATCAAAACGGTCGTCCTGCCGGAGCGCAACCGCAAGGACGTCGAGGAAATCCCCAAGGACATCCGCCGCGACATGCACTTCCACTACGTGCAGAACGTGGAAGAGGTCCTGCCGCTGGTGCTCACCGACGGCAAGGCCCCGAAGGCTTGGAAGCGGTCGAAAACCCGCAAGAGAGCGAGTTCCCGCTCATCCTGACTCTGTTCACACCAAGGCGGTGCTGCGGCCGAATCGGCAGTCACCGCGTCTATCGTCGTCATACCGCAGCGTCTGGGGTGCATGTAGTCCTTGATTCTTCTTGAAGATCGCGCCGGCGCGCGCAATAATGAGAGCCGGGTCCGCTGACGAGGAAAGGGTGTTCCCGTCTAGGGGGTGGCACAGATGAGAACCATGATGCCAAAGACCTTCCGCCTTCTCGCCTTCTTTCTGGCAACGGCCGCGCTGATGACCTTTGCCGTCGCGTCCGACGGCGCCACGCTGAAGCACAAGGAGACGGGCGAGATCATCAAGGGGACACTGGCCCAGCAAAAGATCAACAAGCGCCGCGGCTTCAGACTCCAGGACGGCGACATTAGATTCATTCAACTGGACGAGTGGAAACCCATTGAGGCGGACAAGACGGACACCAAGCCGTCTCCGGCACCCGTCAAGCCGGCCGGGTCCCCAACAAAGCCCGCGAAGGCCAAAGCCTACATTCTCCCTATCGATGGCCCTATTATACATACGTGCTTGCTCGATGCCCTGCAAAAGGGCCTGGTGGAAGCCAAGAAGTTCGGGGCGACGATCGTGGTGTTTCGCCTGAATACGCCCGGCGGCCGGATTCACCTTGGCGACAAGATCGTGAGGATGATCGAGAAAATCGACTGGGCCACGACCGTCGCGTGGGTCAAGGGCGAGGACAAGAGGGCCCTCTCGTACGGCGCCTGCATCTGTCTGGCCGCCCACCAGATCTACATGATGGACGGCGCTACTGTGGGGGCAGCCACGCCGTACCGTATCACGCGGACGGGTTCGGCCAAGGTCGACGAGAAACTACAGAGCGCCTTTGCGGCCCATTTGCGGGGCCTGGCAGAGCAGCGCGGCCACAGTCCGGTCATCGCCCACGCGATGGTTGACAACAGCGTCTCGGCCGTCCAGGCGTGGCTGAACGACAAGATGATTATTGTCACCGAGGAAGACGCTCAGCGCCTTCAGCGTGAACACCGCAATTCCGGCAACTTCAGACTGGGGAAGACCATTTCGAAGGCCGGCAAGTTGATGACCCTCACCAGCCGGGAAGCGCTGCAGTTCAACGTGTGTCGCGGCATCGCCGACACCAAAGAAGACTTGATGCGGAAAATGGGCTACGAGCAGTTCAGCGTCGGCAGCGCCGAGTGGATTACCGGACGGGTCGAAAGAGAAGTCAAACAGCACAAGGAACAATTTGAGAAATGCCGAAATGTGTTCAATCTCAACCTGAAGCGAGCGAACCTGGCCAGGTTCCCGGCGCAGTCTCGTGCTTTCCTCAGGAACTGCGCCAAAGCCCTGACCGAGATCGAGAGAATGACCAAGGACCCACGCTTCGACCTTAACATCCCACAAGAAATGATCAACGACATGAAGACCTCGTTGGACGCCGTCTATCAGGCGTTGTAGGCGGGGCCCCGCCCTCAAGGCCGCAGACCCCCCTTAACGCAGGCCCTCCTCGGCTCCTACGGCGATTCGTCTTCGTAGACGATCTGGGTCCGGACGGGATACGTCTGGAGTTTCGCCCGGCCGTTCAGAAACGCCAATTCAATCAGGAACTCGACGCCGACGATCTTTCCGCCCGCCTTCTCAACCATCTCGCAACAGGCGGCCATCGTGCCGCCCGTGGCCAAGAGGTCGTCCACCATGAGGACGCGGGTGCCGCCTGAGACGGCATCGGTGTGCATCTCGAGCGTGTCGGTGCCATACTCCAGGTCGTACGTGACGGAGGCCGTTTCGGCGGGCAGTTTGCCTTTCTTTCGGATGGGAACGAACCCTGCGTCGAGCGCCAACGCGATGGGCGCGGCAAAGATGAACCCGCGGGACTCCGCCCCGACGACGACGTCGACGTCGCCCTTCCCGTACGGCTCGGCCATGCGGCGGACGGCCTCGCGGAAGGCGCGCACGTCCGCGAGAAGCGGCGTGATGTCGCGAAACATGATCCCCGGTTTGGGGAAATCCGGAATGCTGCGGATCGACGACCGCAGATCCAGGCCGGACGCGGTGTCACTCACGGGCGGTCTCCTTGGGCGGTTGCGGCGGCAGGTCGCCACAGGCAACTCGACGGGGCGAGCGGCTGGGCTGCGCGGTTACTGGGCAATCGCGGCGCGGGCGTCTTCCTCCTGGGTGAGGATGGCCTCGTTGATCGTCTGGAGCGCGTCGCGTTCAATCTGGCGGACCCGTTCGCGTGTCAGACCGACCTTGTCGCCGATCTCCTTGAGGGTCCTCGGCTCGTGGCCTTCGAGGCCGAACCTCATTCGCAGGATATCGGCCGCCCGGTCGTTGATGTCGCCAAGGATCCGCTTGATGGCCTCGGTGCGGCGGTTGTCGAGCAGCACGTCGGCGGGCGACCGCACGCCCTCGTCGGCAATCATTTCCGAGAGCAACCACTCCAAATCCTCCGAGACCGCCTGGAACGGCGAACTGAACGCCCGGGCCGCCCGCGAAATGACCTTCACCTTGCGCCGTGAGATGCCCATCCGCCGCGCGATCTCCTCCTGCGTCGGCCGCCGGCCCAAGTCGCACTCGAGCAGCGCCCCCGCGCGCCGCCACTTGTTGATCATCTCGACCATGTAGGCCGGAATCTCGACCGGCTTGACGGCGTTGATGAGGCTTCGCTTAATCGACTGGCGAATCCACCAGGAGGCATACGTCGAGAAGCGGCAGCCCTGACCGGGATCGAACTTCTCGACCGCCCTGAGCAGGCCCAGGTTTCCTTCTTCAATCAGGTCCAGCAGGTTGAGGCCACGGCGGGTGTAGTTCTTGGCGATGGATACCACCAGGCGAAGGTTGCAACGAACCATCTCGTCTCTGGCCAGCAGATCCCCCTTGCGGATACGCCGGCCCAGAGCGATCTCCTCATCAGGCGTGAGGAGGCGCGTCTGGTTGATCTCCCGCAGGTATAACTGCAGGCCGGAATCCATGCGCAGACCCCTCTACGTCATAGGCGCCGAGATGCACCACTCAATCATTCCAGCCGGCCGTGTAGCCCCACCCGTTTGCACACCGAAAGATTCCACCCCTTCTGCACGAAACGGGGCACGACTTGCGGTCAAGAACGACCGATAGTGCCATTTCATTGTAGCGCAGCCGGGCCAAGCATGGCAAGATAATTTTTGGAAATTCCGGCGGCGCGGGTGTGGCAACGATTTCGGGCAGGGCCATTGTGCCCAGGGCTGGGCGGGCCTGTCATTTCGACCGAGGTCGCCTTGGCGACCGAGCGGAGAAATCTCGCCGTCCGAAACAGCCAGCGGCGAGACCCCTCGACTCGCTGCGCTCGCTCGGGGTGACAGAGGCCATCGCCGGCCCGCCAGAAAAACTTGCCACACCCGGCGGCGCACAAACACCCGGGCGCTCACACTCGAGGCCGAGCCGCGACTTCCCCTCGACAACGATCTGCCCCCTCTGTCGCCGGATCCTCTGAAAGCCCGCTTTCGTCAGGCTTCCGCATCCGGCGTGTCTTCTGAGTTGCTCTCGCCGGCGCTGCGGCTCCCGGCCGTTTCGTCGCCCGAAGTCTCGTCAGACTCGTCGGCTTTCTTGGCCTTGCGGCGCTTCTTCTTGACCGTGGCCTTCTTCTTGACTTTGGACTTCTTCTTGGCCTTCGACTTCTTCTCAGGCTTGTCTTCGACTTCGGCGTCGGCGGTTTGGTCAGGCCCTGCGGATTCCTCAACCTCCTCAGCGCCGGCCTCGGCCCGATCATCGCTCTCGGCCTTCCGGGCCTCCTCAACTTCGGCCGGCTCGTCCGGCTGCCCGGCCTTCTCGGCGTCGTCGGTCCCTTCAACCTGCTCGGCTTCGGCGGCCTCAACCGGCTCGTCGGCCGCGGGTTCGGCCTTTTTAACGTGCGCCCCGGGCAGGGTGCTGCCGAACAGGGTCGTGCCATCGCCCGCACCTGCTTCCTGGTCCTCGGCATGCTGGATGCCGCCCAGTCGCGGCGCGGCCCTCGCCGCGGCGGCTTCCACCTCCTCTTCGGCCGCCCACTGGACGCGCTTCAGGCTCAGCCCGATCTTTCGTTCGTCGGTATCCACCCGCAAAACCTTGACCTCAAGTTCCTCGCCCGGCTTGACGATGTCCTCCGGATTCTCCACCTTGTGGTCCGCCAGTTCCGAGACGTGGAGCAGCCCTTCGAGCCCTTCCTCCAACTTGACGAACACGCCGAAGTTCGCGACCTTCGTCACCTCGCCCTTGACGATGGCACCGGCCACGTACTTCTCCGGGATCTTGCGTTCCCACGGGTCCTCTTCGAGTTGCTTCAGGCCCAGGGCCACGCGTTTCTTGTCCTGGTCCACGCTCAGGACAACGCATTTGACCTTGTCGCCCTTTTTGAGCACCTCGGACGGATGACCGATCTTCTGCGTCCACGACATGTCGGACACGTGCAGGAGGCCGTCGATGCCCTCCTCGATCTCGATGAACGCCCCGTAGTTCGCCAGGTTCTGGACCACGCCTTCAACGAGGTGGCCGGGCGGGTACTTCTCTTTGACCAGCGTCCAGGGATTCACCTCGGTCTGCTTGACGCCGAGGCTGATCTCCTGCTTGGCCTTGTCGATGGCCAGGACCACGACCTCGATCTCCTCGCCAACGCCAACCACCTCGGACGGGTGGTTGATCCGCTTGGTCCACGACATCTCGCTGACGTGCACCAGCCCCTCGATGCCTTCCTCGAGTTTGACGAACGCGCCGTACGGGGTGATGTTGACGACCTCGCCCGAGACCTTCTCGCCAATCGGGTACCGCGTCTCGATATTGTGCCACGGCGAGACGGTTTTCTGCTTCAGGCCGAGGGCCACCTTCTCCTTCTCGCGGTCGATCGAGAGGATCTTGATCCGGACTTTCTCGTCGATCGAGATGGCTTCGCTCGGATGGCCCACGCGTCCCCACGCCATGTCGGTAATGTGCAGCAGACCGTCGATGCCGCCCAGGTCCACAAACGCGCCGAAATCGGCGATGTTCTTCACCACGCCCTCGTGCATCTGGCCAACCCGCATGGTCAAGAGCAGTTCGCGCTTGGCCTGCTCACGCTGCTCCTCGATCAGGCGGCGGCGAGAGACCACGATGTTACGCCGGTCGGCGTCGATCTTCAGAATCTTGCACGAGATCTCCCGCCCGAGGTACTGCGACACGTCCGGCGGACGCCGGATGTCCACCTGGCTCGCCGGAAGGAACACCGGCACCCCGATGTCCACCAGCAGACCGCCCTTGATCTTGCGGCTGACACGGCCCTTGACCACGTCGCCCTCGACGTGTTCGCTGAGGACCTTCTCCCAGCCCTTGATACGGTCGGCCTTCCGCTTCGACAGGATCACCAGGCCGCTTTCGTCCTCAACGGCCTCCAGCAGAACATCGACCTGCTGCCCGACTTCGACCTTGCCGCCCTCGAACTCTTCAAGCGGCACGCTGCCTTCGCTCTTGAACCCCACGTCGATGACGGCGTCGTTGCCGATGACGCGCACAACGCGCCCCGCCACCACGCTGCCCGTCTCAAACGCCTGAATGGAATCTTCGTAGAGTTGTTCGAGTCGGCCGGCCTCGCCGGCATCGCCGAGGACCGCCCTGACTTCCCGTTCGATATCCGCGTCGTTCAGACCATATTCACGGTGGATTTGGCTTTTCTGCATGCTGTGCGTTACCCGCTAACCCGTTGCCCTGGTCAACGGCAAGACAAGTTGACGCCCGACCGCCGGGCCACTTGCCGCCCTCGTTCCACGAGGCTCACGGACCGCCACCGGTCCGCAAAAGAGTCGTACTATAGGCTACCGCCGTTCGCACTGCAAGGCCTTAATCCGCTCGCACACGGCGTCGATGATCCACTGTGGCGTGGACGCCCCGGCCGCCACGCCGACGCGCGGCCGGTCGCGGAGCATCGCCTCCGCCACTTCCTCGCCGACCTCCACATGGTACGTCGGCACGCCCCGTGCCGCGCACAGTTCCGTCAGCCGGTTCGTATTGGCGCTGTTGCGTCCGCCGATGACGAACATCACGTCCACGTGCGCGGCCAGGTCCGCCGCACCTCGCTGCCGCTCCACCGTGGCCGCGCAGATCGTGTTCTCCACGCGGGCCTCCTCCAGGTCGTGCTCTCGCAGCGCTGCGGCCATTTCCCGGAACGCCTCCGGCGAGAACGTCGTCTGGGCCGCCAGGGCCACGCGGCCCGACAGATCCAGCCGCCGGACCGCCTCGATGTCGTTGACGACGACGGCGGCCGGGGCGTGGCCCCGAATCGCACGCACCTCCGGATGCCGCGCATCGCCCGCCACGATCACCCGGTACCCCGCTTCCTGGAGTTGGACCGCCAGGGTCTGAACGCGACGCACCAGCGGGCAGGTGGCGTCGATGATCGCCAGGCCCCGCCGCCGCGCCTCCGCCACAACGTCCGGCCGAAGGCCGTGGCTGCGAATCAGCAGCACCCCGACGCCGGCTATCTCGTCGAGCGACTCGATGACACGGAACCCCTTGCCGGCCAGTCGCTCCATCTCCTGCGGGTTGTGGATGAGCGGTCCGAGACAGTACACCGCCTTGCCGCTTGCCAGGGCCGTCTCGGCCAGCCTCAGCGCGCGGCGAACGCCAAAGCAGACGCCGCTGCCCTCGGCCACCCGGATGCCGACGACGCCGGCCGAACCGTTATCCGCACCCGAACCCATGGCGCTCACTCAACGCCCCTCCCCGCATCGGTGCTCATGGCTGGGTGGCACGGCAGCCCGAAGGGCGGCCGTGTTGGACACCGGGTAACCACGGCCGCGGCTGCGCCGCTGCCGTGCCACCCGCGCTAAACACGTACACCGGCGACCGCTAAACGGCACCAGCAGCCCTCCGTCTCAGTTCCGCCTGAAGGTCGAGCATTTGCCGCCGCACGCCCGCCATCACCTCGTCCGGCTGGCCTGCCGCCGCCGCCGCCGCCGAAACCGCCTTGCCGCACGCTACCAGTATGGTGTGCGGCCGCGGGAGCACGCACGTGCGAGGCCACGCCTCGAACGCCCCGTCGATCACCATCGGCAGGACGGGCACCCCCGCCCGGGCGGCAATCGTGATTGGACCGCCGTGCAGCAGGGAGATCGAGCCGTCGCGCGTCCGTGTCCCCTCCGGGAACATCAGGACGACCGCCCCGGCCTTCAGCCGTCTCAGCGCCTCCCGAACCGCCCCCAGGTCCGCCTTCCCCCGGCGAACCGGAAACGCGTGCAAACTGCGGATGAGCCAGCGAAACGGTGCGAACCGGAACAGCGACGCCCGCGCCATCGGATGGTACGGCCGGGGCATCCCCACGGCAGCAAGCACCGGGTCCAGGTAACTCTGGTGGTTCGCAACGACCAGCACCCCCCCCTGCCTCGGGAGCCGATGCCGGTGATACACGCGAATGCCGAAGATAAGGACGAACAGCACCCGCGCCACCTGCTGCAGGACCCCGTACCAGGCGTGCCTCAGGCCGTTCACGCGCTGCCCTTTCTGGAGCGCTCGACGTCGGCGGCGAGCGCGTCCACCATCTCCTCGATCGTCATGTCCGTCGTGTCCACGACGACGGCGTCAGCGGCGGCCTTCAGGGGCGAGACATCTCGCGTTATGTCGCGGCGGTCGCGCTCGGTTATCTCTCTCAGCACGTCGCGGTACGACCGGACCTGGCCACGCTCCTCGAGTTCCAGTTGCCGCCGCCGCGCGCGGACCTCCGGGTCGGCGTCCAGGAAGAACTTGACGTCGGCGTCCGGAAAAACCATCGTGCCCTGGTCGCGTCCCTCGGCCACGACGTCGCCGGCCCTGGCGGCGAACTCGCGCTGAGCGGCCACCAGCACCTCGCGGACACCGGGCGTCCGCGCCACGTAGTGCGAGTGCGTGCTGACGCGGTTCTCGCGGATGGCCGCCGTCACGTCCAACCCGTCGAGGCGGACGCGCTGTGCTCCCACCTCGCCGTCCAACTCGACGGTGCTGGAGGCGGCCATCTCGGTCAGGGCCCTGGGGTCCTCCAGGTCGAGGCCGTCCTGGAGGGCCTTGAGCGTCAGGGCGCGGTACATCGCCCCGGTGTCAAGGTGCCCGGCGCCGAGGCGCCGCGCCAGATGCGCCGCCGCCGTGCTCTTGCCGCTCCCCACGGTTCCGTCAATCGTGATGATCATGAGACACCGATTATAACGCGGAGCGCGAAACGTGAAAAGACCTGAAAACCCGCCGGCTTCGGCATGGACTTCCGACAGGACGGGCGAGGGCAACATATCTCGCACTCTGCGTCAATCGCGCGGCAGCGAAAACTCGTAGAGCCGCACCAGCGACAGACGCAAATTCACCTCCCACCCGTTGCCGTCCTCCGTCGGGCGCGACGTCACGATCCGCACACTCGACAGGAACGTCTTGAGGTCGCGCCGGAATCGGCTGTCTTTCGCGGCACGCTGACGCACGGTCACGCCGGTGTTCAACGTAACGGCGTCCACTTTCTTCTCCACGGCCGAGATGGCCCGGACTTTGGCGGACCGCGCCGCCAGGACACGGGCTTCTTCGCGGTCGGCCACGTCGGGGCTGAACGGCGCCTCCGCGCGTGCCTCGACCGCCTCGGCCGCCCAATCGGGCAGCGGCGCCCCGCCCGCAACGACCGCGGCGTCGGCAGGACGGACCTCGGAAGCCGGCGGCATGCCGCGGCCCGTCGCGGTCAGGCGCCGGACCTTCAGCCGGATCGACAGCCGGTCGAGTTGGTCATCGGTCCACGTCTCGGCCCTGCGGAGCGTGCGGATGTCTTTCAACACACGAATCAGGTCCGGAACCATCGCGGCGACGGTTACCTCGGCGATGCGGTCGGGCATCATCCGCGGCGGGCCGGCCACCGGCAGCGACCGGACGAACGCGTCGAACCGGGCCTCCGACGCCGACGACCCGCCCACCAGGTCGCCCACCTTACGGGTCGGTCCCAGATACACGCCTTTCAGGCGTTCGGCCATCGCGCGGTACGCCCCGATGCGTGCCGCACGAATCGACTCCACGCGACCGGTCGCCGTCACGCGCTCCCATCCGACGGGGAACATCTCGGGCAGGTCCTCCAGCGACACCGACTCCAGATGCTCGAGAACCTCGGGCGACGGGTCCCTCAGCGCGCGGCCGCGACCCCCGGCCCGGACGTACCCGTCGACCGCCACGTACTGCAGGTCCGCCAGTTCGCCCGTCTCGTGCTCGCCGGGGGTGTAGAGTTCGGCCACCTTGCGGACCACGGCGTCCACCGGCGCTTCCACGTCCACTTCGGCGACGCCGTCGGAATAGACTCGCGGCTCACCGGCCATCTGCGCCGACCGCAGGAACACCCGCAGGAGGATCTCCTTGTCGCTGCCCGGGCCGAGTGCCCGGCCGACCGTCTTGACGGCCGAGACGCGCGCCGCCAGCACCATCTCGGTGAGGCGGCTCACGGCATCGACCTGGCCGGCGCGGATCGCCAGCATCCGGGCCTGGTCGGGCGTGCAGCCGTTCGGCTTCGCCGGCGTCGCGGCAAGGGCGGCGCAAGACACCGCCACGAGAACCGTCACGGCCACGAAGGCATATCGTGCGTTCGGCATGCGCTCAGCCGCCCAGGATCGTTTTCTCGAGGTCCGCAAGTTCCTCGGCCCCAAGGTGGACGCCGATGGTCACGGCCGTTTCGAACGATTCGCCGGGATCGAGTTCCGGCATCGCGCCGCGCTGGCGAAGCGCCTCGCGCGGCGGGAACGGGCAGTTCATCGGTTCAACGCCCACGACGTACGTGCCCTGCCCCATCATCTTCCACTCGGCCATCTGCGGCAGCGTCTCGAGAGTCCACGTGACCGACACGGCGAACCCGCCGCCCAAGTCCGGGTTGACGATGGCGGCACGGGCCAGGCCGTCGTCGCCCGCTTTCGGAACGATCTGGTAGACTTGTTCCTCGAACCCCTCGGTCGGCGGCTGGAACTCGCAGTGCCTGTCCTGTGCGGCCGCCGCATGGTCCGTCACCGGGCTGACCGACTCCACATCGACCAGCAGGCGGCTGCTTGGCGAGACGAGCGGCCAGCCGAGGTTCACGTGGTACAGCAGCATGGCCGCGCTGCGCGCGTGCCCGGCGTTCGTAATGCGGTCGGCGACCTGGATTGTTCGCGAACCGAGTGCGGTCGTAATCGTGCGCTCCAGGACGAGGGTGGGCCTGAAGACCTCGGCCTCTCGCACCTCGCCCCGGATGCGGATGCGGTACTGGTCACCGTGCCAAGCACACTCGACGGCCACCCGCTCGGCCGAGAGGTGCGACGCGCGGCCGTGGAGACCCCACCTCTGGCCGTCCTCCTCATCCGGCGCCCCGAAGTGCCGCAGCCCGCACGTCGTAAGCAGCCCGCCGTGGAACGACCGCAACCAGCGGAACCCTTCCGGGTCGAAACGCTCGGGCGACACCGGTCCCGTGCTCGATTCCCATGCGAACGGGCGGCCGGCAAGCCGGGCCGAGCCGATGTCCAGGCACCGGTCCGGCAGAACGGTGAACACGAGGCCCGACCCCGTCCAGACGTCGATGCCGCGCATGCCGCGCGCCGGCCCCTCGTCGAAGACGAACGGCCGCGCGCCCGCAACCTGCTCGATGCGACCCACTCGCTCGGCGAGTTCCTCGGGCGTCAACGATTGACCGAACAGGTCAGGCATGGCAACACTCCTTGCGCGACAGCGAACCAAACCGGCGCGCGCCCGTACGGGCGGCTAACACGGCGCAAACGCGCCGGGCGAGCCTAACACGGCGCAAACGCGCCGGGCAAGCCTAACACGGCGCAAACGCGCCGGGCAAGGCTAACACGGCGCAAACGCGCCGGGCAAGCCCGGCGGCTAACCGTACATCTCGAGGGCGCCAACCAGTTGCAGGGGGCTGCTGCAACCCAGGCGCCCGAGCGCTTCGCGCAGCCCATCGACCAGTTTCGGCGCGGCCAGCGGGTCCACGAAGTTGGCGGTGCCGACCGCCACGGCGGTGGCGCCGGCCCGGATGAACTCGACGACGTCCTCGGCAAACTGGATGCCGCCGATGCCGATGATCGGAATCTCGCGCGGCCCGGCCACCTCCTCCCACACGCGGCGGACCATGTACAGGGCCACCGGCTTGATCGCCGGCCCCGACACGCCGCCGATGACGTTCGTCAGGACGGGCCGCCCCGTCCACGGGTCGATCGCCATGCCGCGCAGCGTGTTGATGAGACTGAGGGCCTCGGCCCCGGCATCGACGGCGGCCCTGGCCGTGACGGCGATATCCGTGATGTTCGGGCTCAGTTTGACGATGAGCGTGGCGCGCGAGACCTTCGCCCGGACGTCCTCGACGAGGCGGCTCAGGATGTTCGGGTCGAGGCCGAACTCGATGCTGCCCTCTTTGACGTTCGGGCACGAGACGTTCAGTTCGATCCCCGCCACGCCCGGCGCCGCATCGAGCGCAGCGCACACCTCGAGGTACTCCTCTCGCGTCGAGCCCGCCACGTTCACGATGACCGGCACGTCGCAGGCCGCCAGGGCCGGCAGTTTCTCGTTCAGGAAGGCCTCCAGCCCCACGTTGGCCAGGCCGATGGCGTTGAGCATACCGGCGCGGACCTCGGCCAGTCGCGGCGGCGGATGGCCCTCGCGGGCCTCGCGCGTGATGGACTTCGTGACGATCGCCCCGAGGATCGACGGGTCGTAAAATCGGGCCAGTTCCTCGCCGTACCCGGCGCAGCCCGATGCCGTTGCGATGGGGTTCTTCATCGCGATACGGCCGACCGCGACGCTGAGATCGATTTCAGGTGTACTCATGGGTAAGCGCTCTCGAACAGCGGACGCGCCGGGCCCATACGGGGCCGTACTGGGACAAGCCCGGCGGCTAACCTATTGCCATACCACGTCGTGGGCATCGACGACAGGGCCGTCCTGGCAGGTCAGCCGATAGGTCCAGCCCTTCTCGCTCGCAGGGTCGCGCATCTTCCGGGCGCACGAGAGGCACAAGCCGACGCCGCAGCCCATGAAGCACTCGAGCGACACCTGGCACGGCGCCCCGCGCCGCTCGGCCAGGCGGGCCAGAGCCCGCATCATGCGCTCCGGCCCGCATCCGTACAGGGCGATGGGCCGATCGTCGCCCACGTCCTTGAGGCGCCGCCGCACGGCCTCGATTGCCGTTCCGTGAAAGCCGGCCGACCCGTCGTCGGTCGAGAGGATCGTTTCCACGTCGATGTCGGGGTCCGCGAAACCAGGGCACGGCGCGACCGCGTCGCCCGTGGCCGGAGGCGTCTCGCGAAACACGACGGGCAATTCCTCGAACGCGGGCGCGCCGACGATCAGCACGCACGCACGGCCGCGCTCGAGGAACCAGTCCGCCAGGCCGAAGATCGGGGCCACGCCGCACCCGCCGCCGACCAGGATGCAGAGGCGGTCGTCGCCGGGCAGCGTGAAGTGGTTGCCCAGCGGACCGACGACGTCGATGGGCGTGCCCGGCGTCCGCGCCGCCAGAAACCGCGTGCCCGAGCCGACCTGCCGCACCAGCATCTCCAGCCGCACGTTCACCCCGCTGCGCAGGACGCGCGAGACGCTCAAGGGGCGCCGGACGAAGGGCCACTTCCTGCGACCGAGTTCCAGGCCGGTGGCGAGGGGCCACTCGCCGCCCTCGTCCAACGCCAGCGTCCGACGCTCCGACCCGACGGCCGCCCGGGGATCGGACTCGCACAGGACGTTCAGGAACTGGCCCGGCAGGCTTTCCCAGGCGGCCGGGGCATCGAGGACGAGGCGGACGTAATCGCGGCCGGCCTGCCTTCGCTCAACGAGCGGCAGGTCCAGCCGCTGCGGCGGCGACGTGTCGCGCTGAACGTTCACCGATTCGGTAACCATGTTGCGGGTGCCCCTGCCCCGTGGTTTCGGCTCAGCGATTATCGGACGGCCTGCGGGTGATTCAAGGCTTTTCCCCGCGCCGCAGCCTCGCGCCGTGTGTCGCGGGTCGTTTTCGCTTTACACTCGGGCGCCCGCGACATAGACTGCCCGGCTCACCGCCGGTGCCGGAGAGGGGCAGCGGCTCGCGTGCCGCCGAAGTCATGCCTGAAAACCCATTGCCTGTGCTTGCGCTGGTCAGCCTCGGATGTTCCAAGAACCTCGTGGACGCCGAGCGGATGCTCGCCTGCCTGGCCCTCGACGGGTTCGCCGTCACCGCCGACCCGGACGGGGCCGACGTCGCCATCGTCAACACGTGCGGTTTCATCGACCTGGCGCGGGCCGAGAGCGACCAGCACATCGATGCCTTCGAGGAAATGAAACGCGACGGCCGCATCGGCCACATCGTCGTCGCCGGGTGCATGGCCCAGCGGTACGGGCGCGAGATCCTCCGGCGTCATCCGGACGTGGACGCCGTCGTCGGCCTGGCCGAGCGCGACAGATTGCCCGAGATCTGCCGCCAGGTCCTCGGCGCCAAACAGGGCAAGCGGACACGAAAGCGCAGCCGTGCGCGATCGGCCTCAGCCCACGCGCCTGTGGTGTGCGTCGGCCCTGTGCCGTCGGCCGTGCCGGACGACCGCGAGCGGCTGCGCCTGACGCCCCGCCACTATGCGTACCTGCGGATCACGGAAGGCTGCGACAACCGCTGCGCGTACTGTGCTATCCCTGAGATTCGCGGCCCTCTTCGCTCGAAGCCTGCCGAACTGGTCCTGGAGGAGGCCGAGGAACTCGTCGCCGACGGCGCGAAGGAACTGGTGCTCATCGGCCAGGACACCACGGCTTACGGCCGCGAGCGTCCGGAGAGCGGCCGGCACGTCGCGGACCTGCTGGAGGACCTGTGCGAGCGGTCCGGGGCGCGTTGGATCCGCCTGATGTACGCGCATCCGGCGTCGTTTCCGCCGGACCTCATCGACCAGTTTGCCGCCGGACCGCCGCTGGTGCCGTACGTCGATCTGCCGCTCCAGCACATCGCCTCGCGGATACTGGAGAGCATGGGCCGGCGCGCGGGACGGGCACAGATTCAGGATCTCATCGACCGCCTGCGCGCCGCGGCGCCTGACATGGCCATCCGGACATCCTTTCTCGTCGGCTACCCCGGCGAGACGGAGGCTGACTTCGAGGAACTATTGAGTTTTGTCGAAAAAGTTCGCTTTGACCACGTCGGCGTATTCGTGTACAGTCTCGAAGAAGGTACGCGTGCGGCAGCGCTCTCGGACCGCGTTCCGGCGGAGGTGGCGCGGCAGCGGTGGGAGCGCCTGATGGCTGCGGCCGAGGCACTCGCGCACGAGGCGGCGGCGCAGCGCGTCGGCGAGACGCTCAGAGTCCTCGTCGACGGCGCCGACGCCGGCGGCCGCCTGGCGGCGCGCCACGCGGGTCAGGCGCCCGAGGTGGACAGCGTGGTCCTGCTGCCGCCCGGCGCCGCCGCCGTGGGCGAGTTCTGCACCGTCCGCGTGACCGGGGCCGAGGGGTACGACCTTGTCGCAGACGTGATGAAAGACGAGAACGCATGACTCGCCACATTCCGAACCTGCTGACGGCCACCCGGTTCTTCATGGCGATCGCGTTCTTCATCATCCTCGGCTTCTATGATGCCGAACAGGACGGCGGCTGGCCCGTTCTGGACGTGGCGCTGGTGGTGTTCCTCGTGGCGGTGTGCACCGACATGGTGGACGGGTACCTGGCCCGTCGCCTCGGCCACCAGACGGCGTTCGGCCGCATCGCCGACCCGTTCGTCGATAAGATCATCATCTGCGGCGCGCTCGTATATATGGTCGGTAACCAGTTCCTGGTGCTGGGCGAAGTGGGTTCCGCCCCGGTGAACCTTACCGGCTGGCAGACGTGGATGGTGGTGCTCATCATCGCGCGGGAACTGCTGGTGACGGGGATGCGCGGTTTCAGCGAGTCGCACGGCGTCCCGTTTGCCGCCTCCTGGAGCGGCAAGGTCAAGATGATCCTTCAGTGCACGGCCATCTCGTGGTCCATTTTCTACGTCGCCCACTGGACCGACGGGCCCGCATGGACGGAGGTGGCCCGCGACGTCCTCATCTGGGCGACGACCCTGTTCACGGGCGCGAGCGGCCTGGTGTACGTCAAGCGGGCGTACGATCTGCTTCGCCTGCCGGCGGAGTGAGGCTCATCCTACCGCCAGCACCTGAGCACCACCGCCGTGCGACCTGGGGCCGGCGGCGTTCTGGAAACGATGCGCGAGCCGTTCGCGTAACAGCACGCGCTCCCCTTTCCGCCTTCGCCAAGGCTTCGGCGGACAAGCGGGTCGCGGCGAAAAGACCCGAAGGAGTTCTACCCGGACGCGTTCTGACAAGGTGGGTGCGGCGACGTTTTGCGTCCCAACCTCGACGAAGAAGGAGATTTACATGTCAGAAACAGCCATTCCGGAGCGGCTGAATGCGGCCGCCGTCTTTGTCGATACCCACATGGCCGAGGGCCGGGGCGAAGAGCCCGCCATCGTGTGCGGCGAGCGAACCGTCACCTACCGCGACCTGCACGAAGGGGTCAACCGGTTCGGAAACGCCCTCAGAGACCTGGGCGTCCGCCTGGAAGAGCGTGTGGCCATCCTCGTGCCGGACGCGCCCGAGTTCCCGTTCACCTTCTTCGGGGCGATGAAGATCGGCGCGGTGGCCATTCCGATGAACACGCTCCTCATGCCCGCCGACTACGAGTATCTGCTCAACGACAGCCGCGCGCGAATCCTCGTGGTCCACTCGTCACTCCTGGACCGCATCACCGCAATCCGCGACAACCTGAAATACCTGCAGCACGTCTTCGTCTCGGGCGAGGAGGTGGAAGGCTACCCGAGCCTCGAGAGCGTCATGGAGAAGGCCTCGCCGCAACTGGCGCCCGCCGACACGAGCAAAGACGATGCCGCGTTCTGGCTGTACAGTTCCGGCACGACGGGCTTTCCGAAAGGGGCGATCCACCTGCACCACGACATGATCGTGGAGGCCGACCTGTACGCGAGAGATATCTTGGGTCTTAAGGCATCTGACGTATGCTTTTCGGTAGCGAAGTTATTCTTCGCCTACGGGCTGGGCAACGGCCTCTATTTCGCCTTGCGCGTCGGGGGCACCAACGTGCTCCTGCCGGGCAGGCCGACGCCCGCGGCGGTGTTCGAGGTGATCGACCGGCACCAGCCGACGGTCTTCTACAGCGTTCCCACGAGTTACGCCTCGCTGCTCCACACCGCCGAGAAAGAGGGGCGGACGAGTTTGGGCAAGGTCCGCATGTGCGTCTCGGCCGGCGAACCGCTGCCGAAGCCCATCTTCGAGAAGTGGCGCGACCGTTTCGGCGTCGAGATACTCGACGGCATCGGCTCGACCGAAATCCTGCACATCTTCATCTCGAACCGGCCCGGCCGGGCCAAGGCAGGCAGCACGGGCGAGGTCGTCCCCGGATACGAGGCAAAGATCGTGGACGAGGGCGGCGGCGAGGTGCCGACCGGCAAGATCGGCAACCTGCTCATCAAAGGCGACAGCATCGCGCTCGGCTACTGGAACAAGCACGAGCAGACCAAGCATACGTTCCTCGGCGAATGGATCGACACCCACGACAAGTTCAAGGTGGACGAGGATGGCTTCTACTGGTACGCCGGCCGCAGCGACGACATGATGAAGGTGAGCGGCATGGCCGTCTGGCCGACCGACGTCGAGGCGATCCTCCAGGAGCATGCGGCCGTCCTCGAAAGCGGCATCGCGGCTGCGCCCGACAAAGAGGGGCTCATCAAGCCATACGCATACATCGTGCTCAAGGACGGGCACGACCCGTCGGACGAACTCGCCAAGGAACTCCAGGACTTCGTCAAGAGCAAGACGGCCAAGTACAAGTATCCGCGGTGGGTCCAGTTTGTGGACGCCCTGCCGAAGACGGCCACGGGCAAGATCAAGCGGTTCAAACTGCGCGAGATGGCGGCCAAGACAACGTCGCAACAACAGTAGCCCGGGCGGGGGCTACATCCTGAGCAGCGCCGAGGCCCAGACGAAGCCCGAACCGAACGCCACCAGCAGCACCAGGCTCCCCCCGGTCACCATCCCGCTGCGGCGGGCCTGGTCGAAGGCAATCGGCAGGCACGCCGACGCTATGTTGCCGTACTTCTCGACGTTCACGAACACCTTCTCCTGCGGCGCCCCGGTGCGCTCGATGATGGCCTCCAGCATTCGCAGGTTCGCCTGATGGGGAATGAGCACGTCGATGTCGTCCATGGTCAGGCCGTTGACTTCGAGCGACTCCAGCGCCGCCTCCGACATTCTGGCGACGCCGTGTTCGAAGACCGCCCGTCCGTCCATTCGGAAGTGGACGCGGCCGGCGTCGATATCGTCCTTGGTAATCATCTGCATTCGCCCCAGCGCGCTGCCCGGCGCGGCCGTGTAGAGGGCCTTGGCATGGCTGCCGTCGCCGTGAAGGATGGTCGAGAGGATTCCTTTTTCGCCGTCGTCCGACGGTCCGACGACGGCCGCCCCCGCGCCGTCGCCCAGGAGGATGGCGATGTTGCGCCCGTCGTAAGACCCGTCGATCCGCTTCGAGAGAACCTCGCTGCACGCGATAAGCACGTAGCGGTAGGTGCCCGCACGCACGAAGTGGTCGGCGATGGCGAGCCCGTAGATCAGGCCGGCGCACTGCTGGCGTATGTCCATGACTGCAATGCCCGGCAGGTCGAGTTTGTCCTGGAGAAAGAACGCGCACCCCGGGTCGGCGGCGTCGGGGGTGATGGTGTTCATGATAAGAAGGTCGATGTCTTTCATGTCGATACCGGCGTCCTCGACCGCCGCCCGGCACGCCAGGGCCGCCAGGTCCGACGCGCTGACGTCCGCCTCCGCGTACCGTCTCTCGCGGACGCCCGTCCGCGTCACGATGAACTCGTCACTGGTGTCCATCATCTTCATGACGTCGAAGTTCGTGACGACTTTGGGCGGCAGGTAGTGCCCGGTTCCGACGACGCGCGACTGTGGCATGTTAACCCTTTCACAAGGTTCCGCTACTTCTCGGGTTCCAGCCCTTCGTGCCGCAGGGACTGCTTGACCAGCAGGCCGCAGTTCTTCTGGAAGAACTCGAGCGGCAGCAACTGCGTCTTCTCGTGCGCCTCTGCGCCCAGTTCTTCGGCAATCTGCCGCACCGACTTGCCCGCTTTTGCCTCATCGACGATGCGCCGGTGATAGGCCTCGGTGGCGGCAATCGCGCCGTCGAAGTAGGCCCGGACGTCCTCGGCCCCCGTGATGACGCCGTTGTGGCTGAGGCACAGGACCTCGGCGCCGAGACCCGCCAGGCGCGTCATCGAATCGAGGTACGCCGCGTAGCCGCTGAAATAGTTCGGCCACCAGGCGTCGTGTTCCGGCATGTAGTAGCCGGTGGCGTCGGAGATGATGAGCACGCCGCCGCCCGCCTCGTGAAAACTCAGGCTGCCGTCGCTGTGCCCCGGCGTTTCCAGAACGGTGAACGCGACGGCGTCGCCGACGGCAATCGCATCGCCCTCCTTGATGATGCGGTCAACGGCGATGCGGTCTTCGGCGAGCGGCCGCGGGCGGTCCTCCTCGGTAATCAGGTCGGCCTTCAGCAGCGACCCGGTGAGCGCCTCGTCCACCTGGCGGAAGAACGCGATGGCCTTCTCGGCCGACAGCACGGCGGCCGCCGCCTCCGACGCCAGGACCGTCATCCCGGGGAACATCTCGCGAAACATCGGCACGGCCATCACGTGGTCCGGATGGGCGTGCGTGACGACGAGTTGCCTGATGAAACCCTTGTCGATGCCAAGGCGCCCGAGTTGCCGGCCGAGCACGGGGCCCATGGCGCCGGTACCGCCTTCAAACAGGGCGCCCTCGCACTCGCCCTTGCACAGGAAGAGCGGATACTCGTTCGTTCCGAGCATCAGGAGGTTCGGGGCGACCTGGACGGGGGGATCCTTCATCAGCATGGCTGTTCTCCTTTCCGGGCCCGCTCGGATGCCAGCAGCGCGGCTCCGAATGCGCCGACGTGCTGGGCATCCGGCGGCACCAGCGCCTCGGCGCCAAACGACTCCCCAACCAACGTTGCCAGAAACGGGTTGTGCGCCACGACGCCGCCGGTCATCACGAGCGTGCCGTCCACCGTGTCCATCTCGAAGATGCGGTTGACGACGCTGCGGAAGGCGCCCTTGACGATGTCCTCGACCGCTTCGCCGGCGCGGATGCGCTCGAGTATCTCGGTGGCGGCAAACACGGTGCAGAAACTGCTGAGCGTCACGTCTTTCGTCGACCGCTCGGCCAGGCCGTTCAGGTCCGACAGCGGCAGGTCCAGCCGGTGGGCGATCTCCTCGAGAAAGGCCCCCGTCCCGGCGGCGCACTTGCGGTTCATCTTGAAACTCGTGCGGCGGCCCGCGCCGTCCAGATGCATGACCTTGCTGTCCTGGGCCCCGATGTCGATGACCGTCATGGGCCGGCGGAAGTGGTGCCAGGCGCCGCGCCCGTGGCAGGCGATCTCGGTCATCCGCGCGTCGGCCCACGGCACGTTGTCGCGGCCGTAACCGGTGGCAAGCGTCGCGGCAATCTGCTCCCGCGCGAGGCCGGCCTCCGAGAGGGCGTCGGCCAGGCACGCCTCGGCCGTGGCGGTGTAATCGATGCCCGACCGCCGCAGCGCCTTGCCCACCGTCCGGGCGGTCTCGTCCACGATGACCAGTTTCGCGGCGGAAGCGCCTATGTCAACGCCACAGAAGTACGGCATGGTCCGGCTCCGGTCTCCCCCTTACGCTTCGTCAGGGGCCACGCTTGCGTGGCCATGTGTTCAGCAGGGTGGCACGGCCACGCGCAGCGTGACCGTGTGCTCCTCGGCGCGACTCGGCCCACGGTCACTCCCGGCGAGCCGGGAGTGGCCGTGCCACCCGGCCGTCCACGCCCCTTACGCTTGCGCCAACTGCTCGACGAACGCCTCGATGTTCGTCCGCGTCTGCTCCTCCGAATACAGCCGCAGGTCGTTCAGGTCGCCGTTGACCACCAGAAACGGCTTGCCCAACTTCTCCTGGAGCCGCTGCGGCATCTGGTACCGGCTGTTCGAGTTGCTGGGGCAGGTCTTGGCATCGTGGTACAGGATGCCGTCCACGCTGAACTTCTCAACCATCTGTTCGATGTATTGTTCCTTGCGGTCGTCGCTGCGGCAGATGAAGATGCTGGAGTAAGCGCGGGCCATGCTTCGGAACGGATCGTCCGGGTCGAGGTCCTCAAAGACCCAACTGTTGCAGTAGGTGGAGGCCACGACGCATGTCGCCAGTTCCAGGAACTGTGTGGAGAGCGACTTCAGTTTACCCCAGATGGGCATTCCTTCCCAGTAGATGCGGAACCGCTCGCCCCCAACCGCCGCAACGCCGCCCGCCACGCGCTCCTTCAACTCCGCCAGCAGCACCTCGTAGTAGTCCACCGCGTCCTCGCGGCCGCGCAGCACCACCGCCGGGCCCATCTGGATGGTTCCGTCGAAGAACGTCAGGGGCGACGGCACGCTCGCCGCCGTATCGAGCACGGCCTTCCACAGGACGGTGCACTGCCTGGACAGATCGATGACCTCTTTCAGGCGGTCGGGGTCGAGTTTCTCGCCCGCCACCTCTTCGAGCGGTTCGACCAGCGCCTCGGTCTGCCTCGCCACGTCCTGGAGGATACACTCGTCGAGATCGCCGATGGCGCGCGGCGTGTGGATGCCGACGCACGGTACGTCCCACTCGCGTGCGTAGAACTGGAACCAGTCCTTGACGTCGCGGCACTGGTTGGTGTTGAAGACCAGGACGTCGGCCCTTGGCGGCCCCGGCAGTTTCATCTTGTGCAGCGGGCTCTCGCCTTTCAGGTACGAGCCGACGTCGCTGGTCAGGTAGGAGCAGATGTCGGGCGAGAATCCGCGGGCGTTTGCCAGGGGGATGAGGTCGGTGGCCATGCGCGTGGCGCCGAGCATCGCGCCGTGATTCTCGGGGAAATGCACGTTGAATCCGAGCGCCCGGAGCAGTTCGGCCGGGCCCACGCTCGTGCACCAGGCCGTTTTCACCCCTTCCTCCGC
The DNA here is from genome assembly GCA_030602705.1 of Planctomycetota bacterium. Taxonomy (GTDB): domain Bacteria; phylum Planctomycetota; class Phycisphaerae; order FEN-1346; family FEN-1346; genus JAUVZF01. The sequence goes on along the minus strand of JAUVZF010000015.1, from coordinate 16,559 downwards.
TCCGTGGGCGAGTTCCGTGAAGTACTTCCCCATAACCGCTTTCATCTTACCCGTGGCCTGAAACTCTTTTCGTTTGGCGGTTTCCGGCATTATCCAACTCCTTCCATCTCTCGCAAAAGGTCGCACGGCAAGAACCGCACCTTTTTAGCGTGGTGTCATTCCGAGCGACCGCGGCTCGAGGCGCGGTGAGTCGAGTCCCGGCGCGCCGGGATCGCCGTTTTCCGTTCTACGCCAACCCAACAGCGAGATTTCTCCGCTCGCCCCCGCTCACGCGGCGGCTCGGTCGAAATGACAGTGCCTCAAATTCACGCTAGACACGTACTGAGAACCGCTCACCGCATTGCGCTGCCAGTTTCTCGAGGTCCGCCCGGACACGCTCCAGCCCGAGGTCGCGGGCATACTTGAGCACGCCGCCCCGAAAATCGGGAAAACCCATCCCCAGGACGGTTGCGGCGTCGAGGTCCGATTCGCGCTGCGCGATGCCCTCCTCCATCACGTGCAGCGCCTCGCCGACCATCCGCAGGACGAGGCGGCGGGTGACTTCACCGGCATCGATCTCGCGCGGCGTGCGGCCAATCTCCCGCTGCACGTCGGCGATGATCTGCGCCGTAACATCGCTGGGATGCGGCGTGCGGTCGCCCTTTTCGTATCGGTAGACGCCCGACCCGGTCTTCTGACCCAGATACCCGCCGTCCACCAGACGGACGGCCACCTGCGACAGCGGCCCGTGACGCGGAAACGCGCGGCTCAAGACGCCGTCTGTGAGCACCAGGACGTCGAGCCCCGCCATGTCGATCAGCGCAAGCGGCCCCATCGGGAAGCCGAACTCGACCATGGCGGCATCGATCGCCGGCACCTGGGCCCCTTCCTCCAGCAGCCGGAACGCCTCCTTCAGATACGGGATGAACATGCGGTTCACCAGGAACCCTTCCCGGTTCCTGACCACGACCGGCGTCTTGCGCATGCGCCTGGCAAAGGCAAGGGCGGTCGCAAGAACGGCGGCGGGCGTCGCGTCGCGCCGGATGATCTCCACCAGCGGCATCCGGTGCGCCGGGTTGAAAAAGTGCATGCCGACCAACCGCTCCGGCCGCTGCATGCCCTCGGCGAGTGCGTCCAGCGAGATCGTCGAGGTGTTCGAGGCGATGATCGTATCGGCGGCGCACGTTGCCTCGACACGGCCGATGACCGTGCGCTTCACCGCGACGTCCTCGAACACGGCCTCGATGACGAGGCCCGCGTCCGCGATCTGGCGCCACTCGGCCGCCGGCGAGAGAAGGCCGAGCATGCCCTCGGCTCGCTCGCGCGCCAACTTGCCCTGGCCAACTCTTTTTTCGATGCTGGTCCGTATCCGCTGCACGCCTCGCCCGAGGGCCGCCACGTTCTCGTCCAGGACCACGACCGGGACGCCGGCAATGATGAGGGCGTGGGCGATGCCCGTCCCCATCGACCCCATGCCGATGACGGCGACTTTCGCGATGTCGGCGGGGGGCACGTCGGCAAGGTCGTGGATTCTGCTCGTCTCGCGCGTCGCGAAGAAGAGGTAAATCCTGTTCTGCGCCGCGAGGGTGTCCATGCACTCGGCAAACCCGGTCCGCTCCTTCGCCAGACCCGCCTGAAAGGACGCCTCCAGCCCCGTCCTGACGGCATCGAGGATTTTTCTCGGCGCGATGATCTCCGGCCGCACGCCGGCCATAAGTTCCTCCGCCTTCTCGAAGGCGGCATCGTTGGCCGCAGCGTCGTGCACCTTCTCGGTCAGGCGGCCGGTCCGTCGCGGTTCGGGATCGGACTCAAGCAGTGTCCGGGCGCGAGCGAGCAGTTCCTCGCCGTCGCAGACGGCATCAACCAGGCCGAGAGCCAGGGCCTGGTCGGCGCCGATCGTCTCGCCCGTGAGCAGCATCTTCACGGCGGCGCCGGCGCCGATGAGCCGCGGCAGCCGCTGCGTTCCGCCCGCGCCGGGGTTGATACCCAGGGTAACCTCCGGCATGCTGAACCGCGTGCCGCGAGCGCACACGCGGTAGTGGCAGGCCATGGCCAGTTCCAGCGCGCTTCCCATCATCCGTCCCGCGACGGCTGCCACCACGGGCCTGGCGGAGTCCTCCACGTTCTGGAAGGCTTCCTGAAAGACCCGCGACGTCTTGACCGCCTCCTCGGCACGGGTGATGTCGCGGAACAGGCCCACGTCGGCGCCCGCGCTGAAATGGTCGCAGCCGCCCGTGATAATGATTCCCCGGACGCCCGTCTCCTCGCCGGCGCGGCCAATGGCGTGCCGCAAGTCATCGAGCAGCGGGAAAGTAATCATATTGAGCGGCGGGGAATCGAGGCGAAGCACGCATACGCCGTCGCTTACGCTATAGTCGATCATGCGGCCTCGTGCCCCCGCCTATGCGGTCCGAGATGAGTCTCTTGAAGTTCGTGCGCGGCCCATCCGGGCCGCGAAATGACGCGGCCAAACGCGGTGGGTCAGGAGACCCACCGCGCAGAACTTATGTCGGGGCGCTCAGAGTTCGAGCGTCAGTTTCAGGGACCCCTCGGCACACTCGGCGTACATCTCGAAGGCCTCGGCGGCCTGGTCCCAGGGCATCCGCGGGGTAACCATGGCACCGAGGTCGGCGCTGCCGCCAACGACCATGTCGACGGCGGTCTGGAAAAACGCCCCGCACTCGGGGCCCACGCACGTGATGATCTGTGTCTCGTTGCGGAACGCGGCGTACCACGGGAACTTTTGATCGTTGTAATCCGGCATGCCGAAGACGAACAGCCGCCCGCCGTGCCGCACCAGGTACGCCGCCGTCGAGAGGGAGTCAGCCTTTCCGGCGGCATCGACGCAGAAATCGATCATCTCGCCGCCCGTCAGTTCGCGCACCACCTCGGCGGAGTCCTCTTTCGAGGCATCCACCACGGCCGAGGCGCCGAACCGCTTGGCCCAATCCAGCCGCCACGCCAAGAGGTCGGTCGCGATAACCTGCTTGGCGCCCATGCGGCCGAGGACGTGTGTCCAGACGAGCCCCATCGGCCCCTGGCCGACGACGGCGCACCGTTGGTTGATGACGTGCCCGGTTCGCGTCAGTGCCCGCAGGATGGTGGCCAGCGGCTGGGCGACCACGAGGGCGCCTACGTCGGGCGCGTCGGGAGGCAGCGTGGCAATGCCGGGCGGCTTGGAGCGGATGAACTCGGCAAAGCCGAAGTATCCTTCCGGCTGGGCGAGCACCAGCGTGCCGGGTTCCCAACCCTCGCACCGCGACTGGACGATGGTGCCGATGTTCTCGTGTCCCGCCCACCCCGTCGGGTTCGGGAACTCCAGGTCGCCCCACACGCCCTGGCCCGTGTACTGGCCCATGTTGCTGCCGCACAGTGCCACGTGGCTGCACTGGACGAGCACCTCGCCGTCGAGCGGTTCGGGCATGGGCGCGTCGAGGAACTCGATGCGTCTCGGCTCGGCGATGCGGATGGCTCTCATCGTTTTCGCTCCTGCCAAAGAACCCCGCGACTGCTGCGGCGCCGCCGCTGCATCCCGAACAGCATATCGGCCGTCCGCACGCAGGTCAAAGGAAACGACGCCGCCCCGGCTGTAGCAAGTTTTTCTGGCGAGCGCAGGCGGTTGTAGCGCCCGTACGGGCGGCCGTTGGCGGCGGCGCCGGCCAGGATGCGCCGGGGATAAACCCCGGCGCTACGGCCGTGGCGTGCACCCAAGTACGTAGCGCCGGGCTTTATGCCCGGCGGCCGTTGGTCAGGCCGACGGCGGTTCCGCGCCGGGGATAAACCCCGGCGCTACGGCCAAGCCGCAGGAAATCGTCCCCTTCGGGCCCTTCAGGGAAAAGGTTCCTGGAACCTTTTTGCCCCGCCACCCCTGGCGACTCGGAAAACGGTGGCATGCTGGAGGGCTTCGGCGTAGGGTCGTCACCGAGCGCCTGCACGTCGTCGGAAAGGAAACCGCGATGCGAGCCGTGATCCAGCGCGTCAGCCAGGCCCGTGTGACCGTCGAAGGCGAGGTGACGGGGGCCATCGAGAACGGCCTGCTCGTCCTTCTCGGCGTGGGCCACGACGACACGGAGGCCGGCGCGCGCTCTGGCCGCCAAGATCGCCAAACTCCGCATCTTCGGCGACGAGGCGGGCAAGATGAACCTGTCGGTCCAGGACGTCGGCGGCGGCGTGCTGGCAGTCAGCCAGTTCACCCTTCTGGCCGATACCCGCCGCGGCAATCGCCCGAGTTTCACGGGCGCCGCCCCGCCGGAGGAGGCCAACCACCTCTACGAGGTCTTCTGCGATGCGCTGTCTGCGCTCGGCGTGCCGGTCGCCAAAGGCATCTTCGGCGCCCACATGGACGTGGACCTCACGAACGACGGGCCGGTGACGATTGTGATGGAGATGTGAGGCAGTTGCCGTGACGGGTGCTCCAGGCCCGCCACGCCCGGACGTCAAAGAACTCTCCTCACAACGGAATCCTATCCCATCAAGGCAAGCCCGTACAAGTTCGGGACCTTGACAGTTTTAACCCGTGATCCGCTTGATTCTCTCCAGAGTCGGAATAAGGGATTCTGAGCCTATGTCCCCAACCTTGTCGAAGTCGGCGAAGAGGTCTGTCTTGCTCTTAACGCAGATGCCCGACAAGGCACGGGAACTCCGGCAGATGCTCGCGGCCTGGCGGAGGCGCGTCGGCGCCCAGATGCCGACGCCTGGGTAGCCGTGTCGAGTCACTCCTCGTCCGATGGCGGACCCAGGCGTTCGAACGCCTCGCCGCGCAGGCCCACCAGCACGCTCTGGCCGGACGGCGCCACCCGGAGTTCGCCATAACGTGCGTTCTCGTAATACCTGGCGTGTCCTTCCTGGAAGAAGAACGACTCGGCGCCCAACCGGATCTCGCCCTCACCTCGCCGCCGGTAGCGGAGCAGAAACTCCCCTTCTGCCAGCGGCTCTTGGTGGTGGAGGCGCTTGAACTGGGCCACTGCGTTCTCGTCCATCGTGATGACGAGCCGACCATCCGCCGGGCCCTCGCGAACGGCGCGTGCGGCATCCCCGGTCGCCAGCCGGTAGCGCAGCACCATGTAGTCGCCCTGGATCAACGACCTGGGGTCCCGGGGCGCCAATCGCAGCAGCACGGGCCGACCGGTTCTGAGCACGTGCTCCTTGTGCAGAATCAGGCCGCTAATGGCGAGTAAGACCACGACGGCGAGACCCCAGAACACGGCCGCTTTCATGATGCCCCCTCCCGCGCCCATGGGCGCCAACCGAGCAACGCTCGGACAACGAGCAGAATGCCGCCGCTGCCCGCAAGAACGTACGATTTCGTGGCCAGGTCGAGGTCGAGGTTGTAGTAGTAGAGCACCAGAAACACCGGAAAGAACGCCAGCCCGAGCCCCAGCAGCCGGCTATCCCGCCGTCCGAAGCCCAGGACCAACAGCCCTGCCCCTGCCAGGATGCCGGGCGAGGTGAACGCGCCGAGCGCCACTGTCACGATCACGGCAACCAGCACGGGCTCCTGCCGCCAACGGGCCACGCCCCCCGCGGCCCAAAGGTACAGCCAGATCAGCCAGAGCGCCAGTACGGCGCTCGAGGGCCAGGCGGGGGTCTCAACCGTTTCCTCCCAGAACCACAACGCGTCCCGCAACACCGCGGAATTCACCAAGACCACCAAGAGAACCGTGAGCGGAAGGCCGCAGGCCAACGCGTACGCCATCGGGCGAAATGCTTGCGGAAGCCGCCAGCAGGTAAAGCACACGGCTATCGCCGCCGCTTCAAGCAGCACCAGCACATGCAGCATGTGGTACTGCTGCGAAGCCAACAGCCAGGCCGTCGTGGCAACCGCCACCAGCAGGCACGAAAGGAACCGGTGAAGCGTATCGCGGTGCAGCGGATACAGAACGAGGCAAAGGATCAGCGAGGCGAGCGCGACCCGGGCCGGCATGTCGCGCCACGGGCCCTCCACGACTCCGGCGGCTCCGACGAGCGCCATGGCATGGCCGGCGACACTCACCGCGAGCGCGAGTTGCGCCCCGAAGACACTCACTGCTAGTGAGAGTTGAGCCACGGAGACGTGGCCTGAGACGAACCGCAGCGCCGCCGCGCCTGCCACCAACACCAAGCCCATGACGAGAAGCGCGCCGGCACTCTCGGGGAACAGGCCGGCACAGGCGAGAAAAACGAAAAAGGAAGCGGCGGCCACGCAGGCCCCCAGAGCGAAGAGCACCTTGACGAACCACGGCGCAGACGGCGCCTCCCGGGAAAGGCGAAGTTCCTCGGCGATGCCGTCGGCGCCCTGGGCATCGAGCAGACCCTCCGCCCGTAAACGCTCCAGGACATCTCCAAGGGTCATGGGACGATCAGCCATGGGGCTGCCTTGCCATCGCGCGCCACGTCCGCAGCAGCCAGTACCCCAATCCGCTGGACACGGCAAGCACCGCGAAGCCGAAGAGAAGGCACGCGCTCCAAACCTCCTCCAACGCGCCGAACACGCCCTTCCCGATCCACGTCACGACCACGGCGAAAACACTCAGCGCACACAAGGTCAGGGACAGGAGATCCCGTGCCCGGTACCGGAAAAACCAGTATCCCGCGCCCACCGCGACAACCCACGTCGCGGCGGCCAGCACCGTCACCGGGTGTTGATACTCATCGACCAGAACCAGAAGCGACGTCGGAATGGTCAGGAAGACCAGCGCGGCCGCCAGCATCACCCACCCCGGCCATCGGTGCGCCAGCCAAGCCGCGCCGCGCTTCGCACCGATCTCCCGGGCCGCGACCGCCGCCAGGTCGAGCAGCCCCAGGACAAGGAACATGAGGATTTCCGGCCACCGCTCCTCATGGGTCAGGATCTGCACGCGGTAGAGAATCACGCCCAGGTGGACCAGGACCAGCCACATCAACCAGAACGCCGCGAACCGGGAAATCAGCACCCAGCCCGCGATCAGGACCGCCCATCCGACGAAGAGTTCGTAGGCGTCGGCCCCCGTTTGATAGGTCTGTCCGTAGACGGCCAGCAGCACACCGACGAGCAGCCCCGCACCCAGCAGCAGGACCTTGCCCACAATCCGTTCGAGCCCCGTCAGCCAGGCAGCGACCACACACGCGAGGAGTCCCACTTCAATCAGGACGAACTTCAGCACCGGGCTCATCCTCGCCCAGTTGTATGCGAAGAAGAACACCACTCCCGACAAGACGAGGGCCGCGCCCACGAAGAGCAGGCTCCGGCTCACCCAATCCCACCACGGGCGTGACGCGCGGAGCCACCCCTGCGCCGCCTCGCAGGCCGCCGGGCCGAGACGGCCGGCTTCACACAGGGACTCGATGGTCGCCGCATCCGCGGGACGGTTGAGGACCTCTTCCTTGCGATTAGGGTCTTCCGTCACGAGAATCCAATCCGCGTAAGGAGTACACCCTCACTCAAGGCCACTCGACGATCAGGCACGATTATAGCACAGAGCGGACCGATGCGCCGTCAAGAATCACAGTCCACTCAGCTGCGATTTCCCATATAGAGTTCCGCCCACGACCATCGCGAGCCTCTTGAGAGATTGTATCACCTCTGGGGGGGCATGCCAGCAGTTGTTCGGCTCGTTCGAGGTGGCATCGGGCCGTTGTCGGGCCATGATGCCGCTCGAAGTGGCCTTCATGCGGGTCGGTGCGTCCGATCCGCGCAGACCGTCCCCGTCGCCTCCGCGTCCTCCGGTCGAGTTTCGAATAGCGGCCGTTGACGAGCGGCAGGGAGACCTCTTCGTCGGGAACGTTCGCCTCCTGAAGCACGTCGAGCAGACGGGCTCCCTCCGAGAGGTCCATGGTGCGTTTCTTGAAGCGGCCGAGGCGGAGCGTCGCGAACAGACGGACTTCCACTTCCATACCGGCACACCACCTTTCGCGGTCGCCGCAGCGCCTACGTCAGGCCGAGTTCGGCCAGTTTCTCGTCGGTCGGCACGCCGTCTGCGCTCCAGCCGCGCTCCTTGTAGTACTGCGGCAGCAGTTCGCCGAGATGGTGGACGTGGCCCTTGGACGGACCTTCGGGGATCGGCTCCGAGAGGAGACGTTTCGGCAGGGTGTCCTGGTCGGGGCCGATGCCGGCCTTCAGGTTGAACATCCGTTCGAGGTTCCAGATGCGCTCGCCGGCCCTTATCAGTTCGTCCGAACTCAACGTACCGCCGACGGTGGCGTTGAAGATGTCGCGGTAGTCGTCGGCGCCGAGGGCGAACGAGGTGAACAGGCACAGCCCGAGCGAGTCGATCACGGCGGTCAGGTCCTGGAACCCCTTGCACCAGACGGCCTTGCCTTCGAGGCTGAGCGGGTCGAGTTTCTCCGGCACGCCGAGGATCTCCGGCGAGATCAGGTACCCGCGGACGTGGCACCCGCCGCGGTTGCTGGTCGCGTACTGGAGTCCCAGGCCCTGGACGCCGCGCGGGTCGTAGGCGGGCAGTTCCTGTTTCTTGACCGACATCGACAGTTCGGCCGCCCCGTACATCTCGGCAAAGCGGTAGGAGCCCTGGGCCAGTTTGGCGCCGAATCCCTCGCCGGCGCCCATCTTGCGGGTCCACTCGACGACGGCCTCGCCGGAGCCGAACTCCAGGGGCGGCCCGTCCACGTCCGCGTCCTTGAGGATGCCCTTGGCGTGCATCTCCATCGCGCAGGCGATCGTCGCGCCGGCACTGATCGTGTCGAGGCCGTACTCGTTGCACCACTTGTTGGCCTTGATGACCGCCACCAGGTCCGTCACGCCGCAGTCGGCCGTGTAGGCCCAGATCGTCTCGTACTCCGGGCCGGCGCCCTCGACGCCGTCCACCTCGCAGTACCGCCCGCAGGCGATGGGGCAACGGTAGCAGACGTCCTTGCCGGTCAGGTACTTCTCTGCCAGCGTCTCGCCGGAGACCTGGTCGGCCGCCTCGAAGTAGGCCTTCTGGAAGTTCTCGGTCGGATAGATGCCGCTCTCGTTGATGATGTTCACCAGGACGGCCGTGCCGTAGGTCGGCAGGCCCCCGCCGGTGATGTCGTTCTCCTTGAGCCGCGCGACGTGGCTCTTGGCGAGTTCGGCGGCCTTATCGGGCTCGGCCGGTTCGACCCTGCCGGACCCTCGGACGACGATGGCCTTGAGGTTCTTGCTGCCCATGACGGCCCCGACGCCGCTTCGCCCGGCGGCGCGGTACTTGTCGTTCATGACGGCGGCGATGGGGCTCATCTTTTCTCCGGCCGGGCCGATCGCCAGAACGCGGGCCTTCGGGTCGCCGAACGCATCGAGCAGCGTGTCGGTCGTCTCGCCGACGAGTTTGCCCCAGTAGTCGGCGGCGTCGTGGATCCGGACCTCGGCGTCGCGGATGGTGATAGTGGACGGCCGGGGCGCCTTGCCCTCGAGGATAAGCACGTCGTAGCCGGCGAACTTCAGTTCCGGGCCCCAGTAGCCGCCCGAGTTGCTGCACGCCACCGTGCCGGTCAGCGGGCTCTTCGTGACGACCATGTACCGCCCCGAGGCCGGCTCGCGTGTGCCCGTGACCGGTCCGGTTGCGATAATCAACTTGTTGGCCGGCGAGAGGGCATCGATCTGCGGGTCGATCTCCCGGGCGAGGTACCAGGTGCCCACCCCGCGTCCTCCGATGAACTTCCTGGCGATGTCCCGGTCGATCGCCTCGGTGGAAATCTCGCCGGAGGCCAGGTTGATTCGAAGGAGTTTGCCGCAGTATCCGCCCATGAATTCGCCTCCCGACAGACCGCCGTACACGCACTCGGAATGACACAACCGATGTTCTGCCGCCATAACGCCGGTGTCAAGCGAATTGCCCGCGCGCGACCGGTCTCGGGCGGCCGCCGGGAGAGCAGAAGAAATGACGGGCACGCCCTCAAGAAGGTGGCACGGTCACGCGGCAGTATGCGTGGCCGTGGGTCGGGTCGCGCCGAGGAGCCCACGGTCACGCTTCGCGTGGCCGTGCCACCCGCTGCGAGGCACACTGCCGGCAAAAAAACCTTCTGACACGGCCACGAAACCCGTACACTCTCAGTGAGGAAGCGAAGAGGGAAACGCGTTGGCAGCCGACCACCTCATAATCCACGACCGACCGCACCTGGAGAACCCGCGCATGCTCCTCGGCCTATCGGGCTGGATGGACGGCGGCGACGTGGCCACCGGCACGGTGCGGCACCTCATCGACGCGGTCGGCGCCGCCCCGATAGCCGAGATCGAGCCCGAGGGCTTCTACATCTACAATGTCCCCGGGCCGATGGAGATCTCGGCCCTGTTCCGCCCGCACGCCGTCATCGCCGACGGCCTCGTAACCACGTGCGAGTTCCCCGAGAACATCTTCCACGCGGACGAGGCGACCGGCCTCATCCTGTTTTGCGGCAAGGAACCCAACCTCAACTGGGAGGACTTCGCCGACTGCATCTTCACGCTGGCGTCGGAACTGGCCGTCGAGACGATCTACTTCATCGGCAGTTACGCCGGCGTGGTGCCCCACACGCGCGACCCGCGGCTGTACTGTTCGGTGTCGGAGACGGGCCTGAAGGCGATCCTGGAACCGCACGGCCTGGGGTTCGCGAACTACGAGGGGCCGGCCGGCATCTCGACCTACCTGACCCGCCTCGCCGGCGAGAAAGGCCTCCCGATGGCCGCCATCGTCGCCGAGATCCCCGCCTACATCCACGGCCCCAACCCGCGGTGCATCGAGGCGGTCACGCGGCGGACGGCCGCCATCCTCGGCCTCAGTATCGACCTCGACGACCTCCGGTCCACCACCGACGGCTTCGAGGACAAGGTCAACGAGGCGATCGGCGAGAGGCCGGAACTGGCCGAGATGATCCACAAAATGGAGTCCGCCTACGACAGCCAACTGTTCGAGACACAAATGAGCGACCTCAAGGAGTGGCTCGAGGAGAAGGGAATCCGACTCGACTGACCCACACATGCAACCCATTAGGAACACCAAACCATGAGACAGATTGCAACCGCCGTACTGATGACGCTGTGCTTGCTGACGACTGCCGCCGCCCCCCCGCCCGGCGAGGGATGGAAGAGCCTCTTCAACGGCAAGGACATGACCGGCTGGAAGGTGCCCCAAGGCGACAACGGCCACTGGAAGGTCGTTGACTCCTGTCTCGATTACGACGCCGCCTCCGAGGCCAAGGGCAACAAGAACCTCACCAGCGAGGAATCGTTTGGCGACTTCGTCCTGACGATCGACTGGCGACTCAAGAAGACCAGCGGCCTGTACGCCATGCCCATCATCCTGCCCGACGGGTCGCTGAAGAAAGACTCCAGCGGCAAGGTCATCAAGACGCCGACGCCGAACGCCGACTCCGGCATCTTCCTGCGCGGCACGGGCAAGGCGCAGATCAACATATGGTGCTGGCCGTGCGGGTCGGGCGAACTGTGGGGTTACCGCAACGACAAGAGCCAGCCGCCCGAGGTCCGAGCCGCCTGCGTCCCCAAGGTCAAGGCCGACAACCCCGTCGGCCAGTGGAACACCTTCGTCATCACACTCCGAGGCGAGACGCTGACCGTTGAACTCAACGGCAAGACGGTCATCGACAAGGCCCGCCTGGCCGGTCTGCCCGCCAAAGGCCCCTTCGTCCTCCAGCATCACGGCGGCCTGAACACCAAGACCGGCAAATACAACCCGGCCTCCAGCCTCATCCAGTTCCGAAACATCTACGTCAAGGACCTGTCGGCGAAGAAGTAGAAAGAGGGTGGCACGGCCGGCTTGTCCGGCCGTGGAGGGCCCGTCTAGGATACACGGCTGGACAAGCCAGCCGTGCCACATGCGCGGGTGCCGCGTGCCACGGCCGGTCTTGCCCGGCCGTGCGTTCCACCGCGCCGGTGCGCGGCGGACAAGACTGCCCGCCGCGCCATGCGCTCCCCCTGGAGCGTGTAGGCCGCATCGGCAAGGCGAATTGGAATTGAGCGAAGAGGGGTTGACGCTCCCCCGGAAAGCGTTACCCTCTGCTCCAACGACGTGCTCCGGCCGACTTGAAGCCGAACGCGACGGGAGTTGGCGGTCGGCCAGGGGCGTTCATGCAACAGGCTCTATGGAGACGTGCCATGCATCTCTCAACATGGACGAGACTTGCCGCCACGCTGATCGCCTTCTTCGTACTGCCACAGGGGTTGGGCCTGACTCTTGCGCACGCCGCCGGTCCCCGGGTGCTGATCCACGGCGCCGATCAAGCGCGATGGTCGCCGGAGAAAGCCTGGAAATGGTACAGACAAATCGGGCCGGTCCGCGGCTGCAACTACTTGCCCCGAACGGCCGTCAATACGACCGAGATGTGGCAATCCGAGACTTTTGATCCCAAGACGATTGACCAGGAACTGGGCTGGGCCGAAAAGGCCGGACTCAATAGTGTCCGCGTATTCGTGCAGTACGTCGTGTACGAGTCCGATCCGGACGGGCTGATTCAACGGATGGAACGGTTCGTGGCAATCGCCGACAAACACCATATCTCGGTAATGTTTGTCCTCTTCTGTGATTGTTTTATTCAAGAACCGACGCTTGGCCCGCAGCCCGACCCGATCCCGGGAGTTCACAACAGCCGCTGGACCGCCAGCCCGGGGCAGCGCCGGAGGCAGCGCCGCCACTGGCCGGCGCTCCAGAAGTATGTCACCGCCGTCGTTGGTCATTTTGCCGAGGACAAAAGGGTTCTCGTATGGGATCTTTACAACGAGCCGAAGAAGAAGAGTCGGCCGCTCGTCGTGGCGGCGTTTGCCTGGGCACGCAGCGTCGACCCGATGCAGCCGGTGACTACCTGCTGGCAGGCGGAGGACTTGTGGGACATCGCGACCTTCCACGACTACGGGGCGCCGAACCCGAAGCGACTTGCCCGCTGGGTCGCCGAGAGGCCGGCGATCTGCACCGAGTGTATCGCCCGAACACGTGGATCGCGATTTGGTACGGTGTTGCCCGCCTTTGCCGAAAAGAACATCGGCTGGTATATGTGGGGCCTGGTAAAGGGACGCATCCAAACGCATTATCCCTGGGGTTCAAAGAAAGGCGCGGCGGAACCCGAATTGTGGTTCCACGACCTTTTGCGCCCTGACGGCACACCGTATCGACCTAAGGAGGTCGAGTTAATTCGCAACTTCAGATTTGCAAAGACCGAGCGCTAAAGGGGTCAGTCAAGCGATGGGTGAAAGAACAGGCCGAGGCTCTTCGTCTCGGTCGGACCGGGGCGGGTGGCCAGGGAGACGGCCAGGAAGACGGCTCCCGCGACGATGAAGGACACCAGGAAGCCGTTCAGGTTGAGCAGGAACTCCTGGGGTGCCAGAAGCATCTTCTTGGCGCCGGTTCCGCCAAGGAGGCCCCACACCAGGAACATCAGGTTCATGCCCACGCCGACCAGCGTGCCGGCGATGGCGCCGAAGCGTGTGGCACGTTTCCAGAAGTAGGCGCCCCAGAGCGGGAAGACCGTCACGGCCATGATGCCGAAGGCGATGACGGCCAGTTCGGCGACGGGAATGTTCGGGATCCAGGCCATCAGGATACACACGACCATGATCCCCGCGATGCACACGCGAGCGAGGCGGACCAGTTCCTTCGGGCTCGCCTGCGGCCGGAGGAGTTTGTACAGATCGTTGGCGATATTCGACGCGTTGCCGAACACGACGCCGATGATCGTGGTCATGGCGGCCGCGAACGCACCGGCCACCGCGAGGGCGGCTGCCCAGTCCGGCAGCGTCTGTGCGGCGGCGAGGCCGTAGATCTTGTCGGCCTCCACACCTTCCAGCCCCGTCACCAGCGTCCGTCCCGCAATGCCGATCATGGTGGTCATGCTGATGACGACCACGCAGATGGCGCCGAAGGCGAGGATCATGACCTTGAACCCCTTGGCCGAGCGGCTGGAATAGGCGTGCATGTACGGCTGGGGAAAGCAGACGCACCCCAGGCACATGGCGGCGGCGAACCCGAAGATCATCGGGTAACTCCAGATCTTGCCGCCCGCCGCGCCCAGTTGGAACAGTTCGGGGTGCTTCTCATGGACGATGTCCATGGTCGGCCCGAAGCCGCCGTTCCTGGCCATCACCGCAAAGAACAGGACGAAGACCATGACGGTGAAGAAAATGCCCTGGACCGTGTTCACCCAGGCGGCACCCTTCATGCCGCCCAGTATCAGGTACAGAGCCACGAAGGTGGGCGCGAAGAACAGACCCGCCTCGTAAGGGATGACGCCCTCGCTCATGGCCTCGATCATGATGGCGATGCCCTGGACCTGCGCCACCAGGTAAGGAATCGACGCCACCAGCACGACGATCGGAATAATCGCACGCATGCCGTTGCCGTAGCGTTCGCCGAACGGCGCCCCCATGGACATCCACCCTCGAGCCCGACCGAGGAGAAACGTCTTGCGATGCAGGAAGTACCACAGGAACCCGAGAGGAACGAGATTCACCGTCAGAACGAACAGGGCGCCAAACCCCCACCGGTATCCCATGCCCGAGATGCCAAACATGGCGAAGGCGCTCAGAAACGATGCCAGCAGGCTGAAGATGAGCACAAAATAGCCCAGGCCCGAACCGGCCACAAAGTAGTCGTCGGCGCTGCGCGACGCCCCGCGACGAAAGGCGGCGTAACTGATGAGGACCGAAAGCAGGCAGATGCCCGTGATGATGCCGATCTCGAACATCACTCCGCCTCCTTCGCCGCAGTAACGTCGTCGGTCCCGGCCGCATCCAGTTCCGAAACGATGCCCGAAAGGTCCTCGTCGTCTACGGCCAGCCCCGTGAGAAACAGGAAGACCCATTCCAGGAGGAACAGTGCGGCGGCAAAGACATAGGCCACCACCGCCCAGGTGGGAATGGAGAGCATCCGCCCCGTCACCCTCCCGTAGGCCCAGGGACACCAGCACAACGACGTCAGAACGATGAAGGCGATGACGAACGCCCTTTTCGAGTGGGTGCCCTTTTCCCGGTTAGGGTATTCCTGGGACAGCATGCTGTTTTCTCCTTTTCGGCGGACGGCCGGCTTTGCCCGACCCCAGGCGGCGGTCTGAGGTCGATCACCGGCAGCAGCCCGGCCAATGTCCGAAACGCCGCGTGGGTACGGAGCACCCACCCTACATCCGGCCGCCCCGAAAATCGGCGACAACCTCTTTACAGGGGTGGAACGAAAAGGTAACTTGCTCTCGACAGGCTGTCGTGCAAAGGCCTCCTTGCCGAGCGGGTCCGATCTTCAGATTGCCCGCATTCTACAAGGTTTCGGAGGCCGTTTCTACTTCAAGGCAGCAAAGGGACGTGAATAACGTGGGTTAGAACTACAACGCTACGTTCCGCGCGGCGGCCTTCCCAGGCCGCCGCGAACACAGTTTATGCCTGTTCCTGGTGGCCTGGGAAGGCCACCAGGCGGACAAAAAGGCGAAGTAGCGTTGTAGTATTAGTGGCTCCCGCAAAGCCCGTAAAAGGAGAAGCGTTGTGCGAGAACAGCACATCACCCGGCGTACCTTCCTGGCCGCCTCGGGCGGCGCAGCCGTCTTCGCCTGCGGGTGGAGCCGGGCTGCCGGCCGCAAAGACGGGCTTCGCTTTGCCGAGCCCAACGGCGGACGCCTCCGGATTCTCGACGGCGACGCCCCTGTCCTGACTTACAACTTCGGCGACCAGTTGAAGCAAGGCGTGCCGAAAAACCGGACGCGGTCCTGCTACTGCCATCCCGTCTGGGCGCCCGACGGCACGCTCCTCACGGACGACTTCCCCAAGGACCACTACCATCATCGCGGCATCTCCTGGATGTGGCCGCGCATGAAGGCCAGGGGCAAGGCCGTCCAGTTGTGGCATCTTCATGGCATCGCGCAGCACCACGCCAAGTGGCTCGACCGCCGGGCCGACGGCGGCAGCGCCCTTCTTGCCGTCCGGAACGATTGGCGCCTCGACGACGGCGAGCGAGCAGGGTCAGAGACCGTGCGCATCCGCATCCACAAGGCCGACGCCGTCGGCCGCGCCATCGACTTCGAACTCACCTTCGAGGCCATCGGCGGCCCCATCGAGTTGCTCGGCGCCGCCGGGAAGGGGTACGGCGGGTTCTGCTTCCGCTTCGCGCCGCGCACCTATACAGTCATCACCACCGAGGCGGGCAGGCAGAAAGACAGCAACGGCAAACCGTTCAAGTGGGCGGACCTGTCGGCACGCTTTGAGGGCGCCGGCGAGATGTCCGGCGCCGCCGTCTTCGTCCACCCGAAGAACATCGGCGCACCCCACGGCTGGACGCTGCGCCACTACGGGTTCCTCGGCCCCTGTTGGCCGGGTCTCGAACCGTACACGCTCCAACCTGGAGTACCCGTGACACTGGCCTACCGTGTCTGGCTTCACCGCGGGGATGCGGCCGCAGGTAAGACGGCCGAGGCCTACGAGGCGTATCTAAGCGGGAGCGAGAAAGTGTTTCCGAACAGCCGTAGCGCCGGGGTTTATCCCCGGCGCGGAACCGCCGTCGGCCTGACGGGCGGCCGCCGGGCATAAAGCCCGGCGCTACGTGTTTAGCGTGTCATTCCGAGCGAGCGAAGCGAGTCGAGTCCCGGCGCGCCGGGATCGCCGTTATCCGTGTCCGGACGACGAGATTTCCTGCGGGCACTCGGGGTACAGCGCTCCGCTCGCCCTCGCCTTTGGCGAGGGC
>JAUVZF010000100.1 GCA_030602705.1 Planctomycetota bacterium | reverse complement strand
CGGCATCCGCCGCATGGTCCAGCATACGCGAACCCGGATGGGCAGCAGCGAGAAACCGATCCTCTTCAACGAGGACGACCACTACGATTTCGACCAGGTGGATAACAACATGATGGCGGCCGTCACGCAGTACGCCGGCTGGGGGTTCTTCGATTACCGCCGCAAGGGCGAGGGGTTCGACGAGGGCTTTCAGAGCGTGCCGGTGAACTGGGCGGTCTCGAGCATGCGCAAGTACGGCTTTTTCCGGCTGCTTGCGCGGCTGACCCGGCATCGGCCGCCGTATCCGCTCCAGAAGCCCAGCGAATCGCGGACATCCCGCAAGAAGAGCAGCGGCTCGCGCGGCGGGTAGTTTTGCCTGCCGCGCGCAAAGCGAGACTCGGACGCGGTGGACAAGACTGCCCACCGCGCGAGACGTTATCACGCTCAACCGTGAGGTGCTCCAGGGTGGGTGGGCCGCCCGCGTCGCCCCTGTTTTTGCCGAAACACCTCGCCTGCCGGTGTGTTTGTTAGAATACCCGGACCGGACCATTGTCCGGGCGGATGGCCGTGTGGAGCGGCCAGGTTTTTGAGGTTGCAACCAGCCGCTGCGCGCGGTGGCGTGACCGAATCTGTTACCCCTTTTGGGAGGAAGCCAGTTATGTCCAGCCGCATGAACCGCCGTCAGTTTCTGAAATGCAGTGCCGCCGCCGGAGCGGTGATCCTTGCCTCGCCCGGCATGGCCACCACGTACGCCCAGAACAAGAAACTCAAACTCGCCTACGTCGCCACGGGTGGCCGCGGCGGGGGGCACCTGGGTGTCGGAAGGGGTGAGAACGTTACGGCCATCTGCGACGTCGACCTCGGCCGCACCAAGAAGGCCAAGCAGATGTTCCCCCAGGCCAAGGTGTTCCAGGATTACCGCAAGATGTTCGACCAGATGCACAGCCAGATGGACGCCGTCTTTGTCGCGACGCCCGACCATCACCACGCGGCGGCGGTGTCGCGGGCCTTGAGCCTCGGCAAGCACTGCTACTGCGAGAAACCACTCACGTACTCCATCCACGAGGCCCGCGTCCTGGCCGACCTCGTGAGGAAGAAGAAGGTCGCCACCCAAATGGGCAACCAGGGCCACGCCAACGATGGCAACCGTCGCGTCGTCGAGTGGATCCGCGACGGCGCCATCGGCACCGTCAAGGAGGTTCACACCTGGACGAACCGTCCCGTCTGGCCGCAGGGCTACGCCGAACTCCCGCCCCGCGTGCCCGTGCCGCCTGAACTGAACTGGGACTGCTGGATCGGGCCGGCCAGGTACATCGAGCGCCACAAGAACATGCATTCCTTCGCCTGGCGCGGCTGGCTCGAGTTCGGCACCGGCACCATCGGCGACATGGGATGCCACACCTGGGACTGCGTCTGGTGGTCGATGGACCCGAAGCACGCCCTCTCCTGCGAACTCATCAAGGTCAACGGCAAGAACAACATCACGCACCCCAAGAACATGATTCTGAAGTGGGAGTTCGGCCCGACCGCCTCGCGGCCCGGCTTCGTCGCCTACTGGCACGACGGCGGATGGAGGCCGCCGGTGCCGGACGAGATCACCAACGACCCGACCCGCAAGAAGAAGCAACTCTGCAATTCGGGCAGCCTCTTCATCGGCACCAAGGGCAAACTCTACGTTGAGGGCGATTACTGTAACAGCCCGCGCCTCATCCCCGAAGAGGCCATGAAGGCCTACAAGCAGCCCGAGCGCATGGAGAGATCGCCCGGCCATCACAAGGAGTTCATGATGGCCGCCAGGGGAGAGAAACCCTGGGACTTCCCCAAGAGCAACTTCACGTACGGCGGGCCGATGGTCGAGGCCATGCTTCTGGGCATCGTCGCGCTTCGTGCCGGCGGGAAGGTCTATTGGGACCCCGTGAACGTGAAGATCAAGAACAACCCCCGGGCCAACCGCTACATCCAACGCGTCTACCGGAAGGGTTGGGAACTGGTCACCGCCTGAGCGGGCGGGCGTTCGCCGATCCGAAATCGAGCGCGGCCCGTACGGGCCGCGCTTTCGCTTCACCCGCCCACCCGTTCCGCGCGTGCCTTTCCCCTCCCCTGGTGTATAACCTCCCGTGACGCGCACCTTTGGGGGACGCGCCGCTCGACCGCATCAAAGTCACGTGGCCGAAGCCGAGCCGCTCGAATGGCTTTAGAGACGGGGTGGCACGGCCGGGCAAGCCTGCCCTGAGCCTGTCGAACGGGACCGGCCGCCGGCCACGGCACGAGCCATAGCCGTGCCTGGGTGGCACAACACTCTTCGAGTGCCTTACCCATTTTCGCGTTGACACGCGCGCAACGTGCGGGGGGGCTTCTTCCTCTACACGGCGGCCGGTTGCGCCAGGCGGCACATGTCGCGATAGGCCACCATGCCGGGCATTGCCAGGACGGCCCCCAAGGCCGCGCCGAGGACCGTGATGAGCAGACCTGCGAAGGCGAACCCCGCGATGCCGGCGGCTGCCATCTGCCCGGCCGCCCCGAACGACTCGGAGGCCATGGCTTCTTTGAGTTGCCTTTCCGCGCGGAACCAGTAGGCCCCGTCGTTCTCGGCCGGTTGGCGAGGCGGCAGGGGCCTGTCCAGGCGACGATACAGTTGCCTGACCCTGCGTTCGTGGAACGCCTGGGGTGTCTCGCCCGGCAGCGCCGACATGCTTTCGACCTCGCGGAGGGCCTCGGAATACGTCACCAGCCCCGGCGCCCCTCCGGAAACCGCGACCAGACCGCCGAGGCTGAGGCCGAAGACCGCCAGCACCACGCCCACCATCAGGGCACAGGCGACAAGGCTTACGAGCGAGAGAACGAGCATCTGCACGAACAGGCCGAACCCGCGCGCCACCTTGCCCGTCAGCCGCCAACTCAGCGCCAGCGATTTCACCACCTTCGCCCGGCCGTCCAGGACCAGCGGCATGGCCCATGCCAGCCTGGATGTCAGAAACACCATCGGCGAGTAAACGATCGGTATCGCGATGGCCAGCACCAGCAGGCCGACCACGCCCTTCGACAGCAGAAGCATCACCGATGACACCCCGACCACGAACACCAGGATCGAGATAGGAATACTGATCAGCGTGAAAATGAGCCCCAGCAGCCAGACGATGCCCATGCTCGGCCAGTAGCGGCCCCCTGAGAAGCCCGCGAACAACTTGCCGAGGACACCGCTCTCGCCACGGGCGGCCGCCAGCATGATGAGAACGCATCCGGCCACCAGCGGTGGCTCGAGGAACACGCCCGGTACCACGAACAGCGCCCAGGCCAGGGTGGCGAGAATGGTAACCACCAAGACGCCCAGCGTGAGCGGCACGACGTTGCGCAGGCCGCACGTCATACCTTGGCCGATCCACAGGAACACCTGCCCCATTCCCACTTTTCCGCCGGCCGGCGCTGCCGTCGGCGCCGCCTCGGCGGCGGCAGGTTGTGCTCCGGGCATCGCGGCCGCAGGAGCAGCCGCCTGGGCTGCCGGCGCCGGTGACAGAGCGGCCGGCTGCACTGTCGCCCCCGGGGATGCTGTGCTGGCGGGGGCCGGCCCGGCCGAGGGGATCCGTATCGGACTGCCGCACTTCGGGCACCGGCCCGTCTTCCTGGTGTTCGTGTCGGACGTGGCGAACCGTTTCTGGCATCTCGGACAGATGACGTGGATCATAAGGCACCCCCTGTGCTAATACTACAACGCTAACCCGGGGTCAGCGTGGCCCCGGCCTATCCGCGAGAACAGCAGGTCAGGCCCACTTTTGCGATCAAACGGGGCCGCTTCTTGTACACACGGATGTAGTCAAACAGGACGCTGTCGGGCAGATTGGCCTGGGCGATGTTGCCGGCCCACTTGCCGACCTCCAGGCTCAGGATGATGTACTCGGGCGTTCCCGAGACGCCTTTGCTGGTCCGCCACGTCTCTACCCCGTCCACGTAGAAGACGTACTCATCCGCTTTCCAATCCAGACCGACGGTGTGCCATCCCTTCGAGACGCCCGGCACGGCGGCGACGTGGCCTTGCGACTTGTGATGCTTGCCGTAGCCGTTCCAGTGGAGCGTGTGCTGAACACGATCGCCGCGCTTCGAGAGGTACTCGAAGATGTCGATCTCCGTTCCGGACTGCTTCGTGTCGCCGACGACCTTTCCGAGTCGCGGCGACTGGAGCCAGAACGCCGACCAGTGGCCCACCTGGGTCTGAAGTTTGACGCGGCACTCCCAGTAGCCGAAGGCCCGTTCGAACGTGCCCTGCGTGCCGATCATGCCCGTGTGCCACTGGTCGCCGACTTTGCGGGTGGTGATGACGAGGTGGCCCTTGCCGTCGAGCATGACGGCCTCCTTGACGTTGATGGCGTCTCGGCGGCGTCCCAGGCCCCGGTAACTCCACTTGGTCATGTCGAGTTGGGTGCCGTCGAACTCGTCGCTCCAGACGAGGCCCGCATGGGTCGCCGGCTTCACCGATTCGGGGATCGCAGATTGCGGCAGGCCGCCGAGTTTCTCAAGTTCCGTCTGAACCTTCTTCAAGGCCACCGCGGCGGTCTTCTCGGCTTCAGCGCGCTTGTTGGTCTCAGCGGCCGGCGCGGCAGCGTGCACGGCCATGACGAAGACGAATACGAACAGAACACCGGGAAGAGATACCGTCCGAACCATAGCGCCCCTGTGTCGAAAACGAGATCTGCGTAGGTTGTGACGAACCGATTATGCCCGGCCACAACGCATCTGTCAAAACTGTTCTTGTCGCGACAGCCGCTTTGGGGGATTGGGCTTGACCGAAGCCCCTGGTGTGACTAGAGTTGTGGTGTTGCGCCCGTGGTTCGGGTATGGTTGGGCGTGAGCGGTGGGCGCTGGGGCGCGCCGTCAGGGGAGGACGAACGCAGACGCCGGCATGATCGACCTGCATACCCATACGCTGCTGAGTGACGGCGAGTTGATCCCGACGGAACTGGCACGCCGTGCCGAGGTCATCGGGTACCGCGTGCTGGGCTTTGCGGATCACGTGGACACGGCCCTGGCCGACACGATTGTTCCGCTCCTGGTCCGCGTGGCCAACGACCTGACGCCCGTCATGGAGATGAAAGTGATCCCCGGCGCAGAGGTCACCCACTGCCGCCCGCAGCACATCGCCCGCGTTGTCGAGCACTGCCGCGAGTTGGGTGCCCGCATCGTGGTGGTTCACGGCGAGACGCCGGCCGAACCGGTCATAGAGGGCACGAACCGTGCGGCCATCGAGGCCGGGTGCGATATCCTCGCCCATCCGGGGCTCATTACGGAAGACGATGCGCGTCTGGCCGCCGAGCGCGGCGTGCTGCTTGAGATATCCGGCCGTCAGGGCCACTGCCTCGGCAACGGGCGCGTGGCCCGGATAGCGCGGCAGGTCGGGGCCCAGGTCATCTTCGGCTCCGATGCCCATGAAGCGGAGAACCTTCGGCCGCGAAGCGACGCCGAATACGTCCTGGCCTGCGCCGGGCTCAGTCCCGACGAAGTGGCCGCCGCCTTCGGCGCCGCCGAGCGGCTCGTGGCCCGTGCCGTGGAAGCAGGGGGTACCCAATGAGAACGTTCCAGCGGATTTCCCGGCTCATCCGGCCGGCGATCGGGCTGCCGGTGCTGGCGGCCCTGGCGATCCTCGGATTGATGGTCATGGCCATGGGCTGCGGCGAGAAGCGTGAAGTGGCCGCCACCACCGCCCCGGCTGTCAATCCGCGTCTGAGAGACGTACCTGTCCCCGCGGGATTCAAGTTCAAGGCCGACCGGTCGAGAGACCGGGCGGTGGGGGGCTTCCGGTTTGTCCGACACATGTACGAGGGCGGGGCGACGGTTCGCCAGGTCTCGGAGTTTTACCGCCGCAACATGCCCGTTCTCGGATGGCGAATGCTCGAAGAGAGTTTCGTTTCCGGCCGCCAGCGGCTCCTCTTCGACAAGGGCAACGATACGTGCCACATCAGCGTCTGGGATGACTGGGGCACGAAGGTTCTCATCCAGGTACTTCCACGGAGCACCAGGCGTGCCAGGCCGGCGGCTGCCGCTGCTCATGCCGGGACGACGCGATGAAGAGCACCCGCAAGCACGAACTTCAGACGAACGAACTGGCCGATGCGCTCGGGCATGCCATCACTTGGGCCAAGCCTCATGCCCGGGCGTTCGCGCTGGCAGCGGCGGTGGTGATCGTTGCCGTGTTCGTTCTCGTGATTCTGCCGGCCGTGCGCGGCAGCGCCAGCGAGATGGCTTCGGCCGCGTTCGCGCTGGCCCAGAACGTCGGCGACACGCAGTCGCTGCGGAACTTTCTCGAAGACTACCCCGAAGCGCGCCAGACGCCCACGGCCAGGTTGCTCCTGGCCGACCGGCTCCTCAGGGAGGTGGTGAGCAAGCCGAAGCCCACGGGCGATCCTCTGGCCGAGGCCGGAGAACTGTACGCCCAGATCGCGGAATCCTCGGAACTCCTCCGCCCCCTGGCCAAGGTGGGACTCGCCCTGGTGACCGTCCAGGAAGGCGACCTGAAGAAGGGGAGGGAGGGGTTGAAGGCGGTCGTCTCGAAGTGGCCTCAGTCGATCGCCGCCGAGAAAGCCCGCGCCCATATCGAGGCTCTGGCAGGCTACAAGCCGCTCGTTTTCTCGAACGAACCGCTCGAAGAGGTGACCGAACCCGAGAAGGGCGAGACGGAAAAGGCCGGGCCGAAAGAGGGCGAGGACACCAAGACGCCCGCTGCACACGAAGGTGAAGGCAAGAAACAGCCAGCAGCGGAAAAGACCGGGGCCGCGAAAGCCACCGCTCCCGAAACCAAGACGACCGAGACCAAACCGTCGCCCAAGGGCACGGGCGGCGAGAAGAAAACGGAACCGAAACCCGTGGGTTAGGGCAGGTCGACAAAAGTTTTGCGCGGCGGGTCTCCGCACTCGCCGCGCACAACGGCCTGCATTCGCGGCCCGTACGGGCCGCGCGAAGATGCGCACAGGCGGCCGTGAACTGCTCTGGCCTCAGACGGCGCTTGGCGCGGTTCACGCAATATGGTATTGGCCCGGTCGAGATTCGTATCTTCACCCTGACAGGGAACCACAGCCCAAGGAGTATTGAATGGCAGACCTGCAAGCAATGGCTGATGCAGTGGAACGCGGCGACCGGGATGCAGCCGTCCAGACGGTCCAGGACGCCCTGGCCGCCGGCCTGGAACCCGAACAGATTCTCAACGAAGGCCTCATCTCCGCCATGAGTTCGGTCGGCGAGAAGTTCAGGAACAACGAGGTCTTTATTCCCGAGGTCCTCATCGCCGCCCGCGCCATGAACAGCGCCATGGGTATCCTCGAACCCAAACTCGTCGAGACCGGCGTCGAGCCGCGCGGCAAGGTCGTCATCGGCACGGTTAAGCAGGACCTGCACGACATCGGCAAGAACCTCGTCGCCATGATGCTTAAGGGCGGCGGGTTCAAAGTCATTGACCTCGGCGTCGATGTGGAACCCGAGAAGTTCGTCGAGGCCGCCAAGGGCGAGCAGGCCCAAGTCGTCGCCATCTCGGCGCTGTTGACCACGACGATGCCCAATATGAGAGCCGTCGTCGATGCGCTGCAGGAAGCCGGCCCCGATGGTGTCAGGGTTATGATCGGCGGCGCGCCGGTCACGCAGGCATACGCCGACGAGATCGGCGCCGCCGGTTACGCGCCCGACGCCGGCAGCGCCGTGGACCTGGTGACCGACCTCATCCAGTAGCATGGGCCCGGGCGTGGCTCGATGCGTCGTCCCGTATCTCCGCGCGGCGGCCTTCGGCATACGCCTCCGTATCGGACCAGGCCGCCGCGCATAACATGGTAGCCGCCACGCGCAGAGCCGATGCCGACGAACGACCTGCCCGAAGGTGCCCTTCCGCCCGACGCGCTGCCTGAGCGCGACCTGGAGACCCTCCGGATCGAACTCCAGAGCGAACCGAATGCGACCCGCCTCGACCGGTTTCTCGCCCAGCGGTGGGCCGGCCACAGCCGCTCCACGTTTCAGAAACTCATCCGCGACGGTCGCGTCCTCGTCAACGACGAGGTCGTCACGAAGCCGTCGGCCGAGGTGCACCGCGGCGACCGCATCGTCGCCACCCTCTACAAACGCCGCCCCCTCGGCATCGTCCCCGAACCTATCCCTATCTCGATTCTCTACGAGGATGACGACATCCTCGCCGTCAACAAGGAACCGGGCATCCTGGTGCATCCGGCGCGCGGCAACCCGCACGGAACGCTCGTCAACGCCGTGGCCCATCATGCCGGTACGCTTTCGAGCGGGGGCGATGTGTGGCGGCCGGGCGTCGTCCATCGGCTCGACCGCGACACCTCGGGCGTCATCGTCTTCGCCAAAAACGATGCCGCCCACGGGCAACTGGCGCGGCAGTGGGAGAACCGCACCGTCGAGAAGGAGTACACGGCCGTTGTCGAAGGCGTGCCGGAACTCGACGCCGACGTTATCGACCAACCCCTCGGCCGAGATCGGCGCAGACGCGAGCGGTATGCCGTCCGGCGCGACGGCACCGGACGCGAGGCTCTCAGCCAGTACCAGGTGGTCGAGACGTTCGACGGGTTCAGCGTGGTCCGTGTACGCATCCACACAGGACGGACGCACCAGATCCGCGTCCACATGGCCCACATCGGGCACCGCGTCGTTGCCGACCGTCAATACGGCAGCTGCGACAAGGTGACGCTACAGGAGTTGGCGCGCGGCAAAGCGGACCACGATGAGGTGCTGATGGGGCGGCAGGCGCTCCACGCGTCGAGCCTCGGGCTCGTGCACCCGCGCACGCGCGAGCCGCTGCACCTGGAAGCGCCGCTGCCCGGCGACATGGCCCGCCTGCTGGCGGCGCTGCGCCAGTGGCGCACGGCTGATGGGTAGCGCGCGTTTCGGGCACTGCATAAGCAAGCAAACGCCCGATGTTGAGCGAAGCGAAACGCCGGGTGCTGCATAAGCGAGCAAACGCCCGATGTTGAGCGAAGTGAAACGTCAGGTGCTGCATAAGCGAGCAAACGCCCGATGTTGAGCGAAGCGAAACGTCGGGAAAGCCTGGGTGTGGCTTGCTGAGTGAGAACACCTTGCACAACGCCCGATGTTGAGCGAAGCGAAACGTCGGGAGAGCACGGGGGGGCGCCACCATGCGTTACCACGTCACCTGGGGGACGTACGGCAGTTGGCTGCCCGGCGACCCGCGCGGCTTCCGCACTCGTCGCCACCGGCAGCACGTGGAGGGTGACTACCGGAATCCGCCTGCTGCGGGGACGTACGCGGGGCTCTACGCCCACGCCCGGCGCAGCCTTTCGAAGCCGCCGGTGACGATTGCCCCCGATCTCCTGGAGGTGATCGGCAGGCGCTGCCTCGATCAGTTCGCCAAGGAGGGTGCCCAGGTGTGTGGGATATCTGTGGCCGGCCGGCACGTTCATGTTGCGGTTGAGTGCCGTCCGGACGGCCTGAAGCAGATGGTCGGCCGCGTCAAGAAGGTGTCCTCTCACTGTGTTCGCGCTCGCATTCCCGGACGCCTTTGGCAGGAAGGATGCCGCCCGGTTGCGGTTCGTGATGGCCGCCACTGGCAGAATGTTCTTGCGTACATTGCCGGACACGCCCCGAAAGCCTGGGTGTGGCTTGCTGAGTGAGAACACCTTGCACAACGCCCGGCGTTGAGCGAAGCGAAACGCCGGGAAACAAGTCCCGCGCCTTTTCACTTGGCCCGGCCGCGGCGCCGCTTATAATGTCAGCCGGCGTGTAGTTTTCCTTGCGTGGGGCGGAGGCGCCGGTACAATTCTTGATAGGCCAAGTGGCGGTGGGGGGTTGTTCCCCTCTTGCTGCGTTTGGAGGAGGTGGATGTGTTTCAGCGGTCGTCACCGCAACAGTGAAAGGAGACCGAGCATGAGGTACCTGTCATTGGCATTGCTGGTAGCGTTTGTGCTGGCGTTTGTCGCAGGCTGTGAGTCGGCGGCGCCCCCGCCGGAAACACCGGCTGCCGAAGAGCCGGCTGCCGAAGAGCCGGCTGCCGAGACACCGGCTGCCGAGACACCGGCTGCTGAGAAGCCGGCTGCCGAGAAGCCGGCTGCTGAGACACCGGCTGCCGAGAAGCCGACCCCCTAAGTAAGTCGCCGTCCGGTCGGTGTGGAAGGATTCGTTGACAAGCGGGCGGGCGCCGCCTGGCCTCGCGGTGCCCGTCTCTTCATGTCGCGGGCGGGTTGGCAGGGGACGGCGCTATGCCCACCTATGTCGTCACCGGCGGCGCCGGGTTCATCGGATCGAACTTCGTGCGCCTGGCCCTGGAGCGGGATGCCGGCCTCAAGGTCGTCACCATCGACCTGCTGACCTACGCGGGCAACCTGGCGAACCTCGTCGGGGTTCCCCTGGAGCGTCACACCTTCATCCGGGCCGACATTTCCGTGGCCGACGCCATGGCCGATGCGGTTCCCGACGGCGCCGACGCCCTCATCAACTTCGCCGCCGAGACCCACGTGGACCGGTCCATCCTCTCGCCCGGCGCGTTTGCCCGGACCAACGTCGTCGGCACGCAGGTGCTGCTCGACGTCGCTCGGGAAAAGGGGGTCAAACGGTTCCTCCAGGTCTCGACCGACGAGGTGTACGGATCGCTCGGACCCGAGGACCCGGCCTTCACGGAAGCGCATCCGCTCGTCCCGTCGAGTCCTTATGCCGCCAGCAAGGCGGGCGCCGACCTGCTCGTCCTGGCCGCCCATCACACGTACGGACAGGACGCCCGGCTCACGCGGTGCTCGAACAACTACGGTCCGTACCAGTTCCCCGAGAAACTCATTCCGCTGATGCTCTCGAATGCTCTGGACGATAGGCCCCTTCCCGTGTATGGCGACGGGCGGCAGGTGCGCGATTGGATCTACACCGACGACCACTCGCGGGCGATCCTGGCGGTCCTGGAAGGCGGACGCCCGGGCGCCGTGTACAATATCGGTGCGCGCTGTGAGCGGTTCAACATCGACGTCGTCAGGGCGATCCTCCGTGAACTGGGCAAACCCGAGTCGCTCATCCAACTCGTCAAGGACCGTCCGGGCCACGACCGCCGCTACGCCATCGACCCAACCCGCGTCGAGGCCGAACTGGGGTGGCGGCCGGAGGTCTCTTTCGAGGAGGGCCTGGCGCGAACCATCCGCTGGTACCGCGAGCACGAGGATTGGTGGCGCCGCGTCAAGGACGGCTCGTACCGTGAGTTCTACGACGAGTGGTATGGTGATCGGTAAGGCTTCGGCACTCAAGCCCGCTGCCATCGTGCGCGCCGGCAGCGAGGGCGTCGCTATCGAGCCCGCCGCTATCGAGCCCGCCGCTCCCGCGGCCACGGCAACTCGCTCCAGGAAGGCCTGTGGCGCCAGGGTTAGCCGCCCCGCTTGCGGGGCGCGGCGGGCGGCACGCTTGACAAATCACCCTGCGGCCGTACACTGGCATCGCAGTCGGCGGCGTAGCTCAGTGGTTAGAGCAGGGGATTCATAAGCCCAAGGTCACTGGTTCGAATCCAGTCGCCGCCACCAACGTAAGTCTTGAAGCGACAGGGCCTTGCGGCGTCCAGAAGTTCTCCCGCTTTGGTCTTGTCGCCCTTTTTGTCATCGTTTTGTCATCCGTTTCGTCGCCCATTACGAGATCGCCTCGGCAACGCGAGTGCCGAACTGACGCGCGTCGGCAACTTTTTTCGCGTGTTTCAGCGCCCGGTTTTTCAGGACACTGCCCGTCAGGTAATGGGCATCGACGGCCGTCTGGCTCGACCAGCCGACCGCTTCGCGCACGCTCTCGGGCGAAACGCCTAGTTCCTCAGCGGTTGCAGCAACGCTCTGCCGGAGTCCGTGCGGCGTGATCGGCGGGAAGCCCAGGTCGCGGCAGACGCTGCGCACGAGACGCACGAGGCGCTTGCCGCTCACCAAAAAGCAGGTCTCCATTGAAATGGCGGCACATCCGGGTAAACTAAGCAGTGTGGCGAGCGCGGACCGGATCCACGGTCGCCGCATGTGGGAAACCTCGAAGGTCAGCACGGGGCTGGCCAGCGGCCGTCCGGGAAATGTCCATTCAGGCAGGAGCCGTCAGACATGAACGCTCGACACGTGCGCACGTGGGCAGTCACGGTAATGCTGGTAGCGGCGATTGCCGCCAACGGTGCGGGGGCCGGATCCGACGCACCCGCTGAGCAAGCACGGCAGATCCTTGAGGCGACCGGTGTCAAGGGCGGTCTCATCGTCCACGTCGGCTGCGGGGATGGGAGGTTGACGGCCGCGCTCCATGCCAACGAAAGTTACCTCGTGCACGGCCTCTCCATACGGACCCCTGGCCGTAAAGCGGCTCGGGCCGCGGGCCGTACC
>JAUVZF010000070.1 GCA_030602705.1 Planctomycetota bacterium | reverse complement strand
TCTCCCGACGAACGTGTTTAGCGTGTCATTCCGAGCGAGCGAAGAAAAGTCGAGGAATCTCGCCGTTATGCGTGTCCGAAAGACGAGATTTCCTGCGGGCACTCGGGGTACAGCGCTCCGCTCGCCCTCGCCTTTGGCGAGACCTCGGTCGAAATGACATCGCTTCGAGAGCACGCTAAACAGGTACGATCTTTAGAATCGTGGAACGCAGCAGGGAAGTCAAGGCCAATGCGGCCGTGCCGAAGGCCGTGCCGGCGGCGGCCAGAGCGACCACGGCACGCGGGTCGCCTACCTTATCAGCCCCGCCCCCGCCCGCCGCGACCGTTTTGACGTTGACAGAAACCTCCGAAGCCATAGCATGAGCGAGGCGACCTGCCGCCCGTCGCGGCCGTCGCTGTGGACCGCAACAACGGAGGACTCTCGTGGCGTCGCGCGCCTATTGGCTTGGTCTGGCCGCTTCCTTGGCCGCGCTGGTTGCGGGTCGCGCGGCAGCGGCGGAGGCGCCTGCGCCGACCACTCCAGCGGCGACTGCTCCGGCCGCTCCGGCGCCGGCCAAGGTGAAACAGGACGTCGTCCTTTCTTCGCTGCCCGACACGGACGGCGTGTACGGCGGCAAGGTCACGTTCAGCGAGAAAGCCTTCCCCGTTGTCGCCAACGGCACCGAGCCGCAGGTCCAGGGGCTGCTGCGGACGGCGCGGCCGCTGCCGTGCCGCACGTGTCACTCCACCGGCAAGGTCGGCAGAAAACAGTCGTACCTGCCGCGAGGTCAGGGCCTGCGCACCCCCATCGTCAAGAGGTGGGAGGAAACCTGCTCCACGTGCGGCGGGCACGGGAACCTGTGCGATCCGAAACTGCCGAAACGCCTCCTGCTGCTGGTCGAACGGCTGGCACACGTCAGGCGAGGAAAACTGTTCGCCAAACTTCGGGCGCTAGCCCAAGAGCGGCTCACGGCCGTCTTCGAGGTCCGCGACGAGACGTGGGACACCTACCGGTGCGAGAAGATCATGGGCTATCGTGTGGTGTCGTATATCGGCAGGGACGGGCACCGCCGTAGCCATCGCGTCCGGGCCGTGGTGGGGCTGAGGGTCGTCAAGGGCCGGCCGAGATCGCTTCACGTGGACGTCGGTTCGCTGGTTGCCTCGCAGTGGCGGGGGCAGGTGCACCAACCGCCTGCCGGCCAGGCTGCACTGCTGGTCGGCACGACGAGCGCCAAGACCGAGGTCGGCGGCTGGGTGTGGATGAAGATGCACGCCGGAGGCCCTCGGCGCCCGCGCGCCGACGACGAGAGCCAGCCGCCCGACACCGGACCGCCGAGCGCCATTCTCCTGTGCGGCACGCCGAAGACCAGTTCGGTTCCCCAAGGCCGCGCTGCCGTCGGCGGCCTCGTCCTCGGCACGTGGAAACCCGCAGGCGGCGCGAAGAAAGCCGGTGTCCCGGTCATCCTGGTTACCGTGTCGGTGGCGGGGCCGAATCGCTAACGTGCGCCGGCCCGTTAGCCGCGGGGCTTGCCCCGCGCGGCGGCCCCCGTTAGCCGCGGGGCTTGCCCCGCGCGGCTTACGAGGTCGTTCGGCGACGCCTGCCGGGGCGGTTCTACGCCTCCTCCTCGATCACCTTGCGGCGGAAGGCTTCGGCCTCCATGCCGCGCACGTGGGCGATCTGCTCATCATCCAGCGGCGTGGGGACCCCGGCCGCGATGGCAGCCATCTGAAGCAGGGCCCCGTCCTCGATGATGAGCATCTTGTTGTAGGCGTCGCGCCAGTTGATGCCGAGCGTGACGAACCCGTGGTTCCGCAGGCTGACGGCGTCGGTGCCGGCGGCGACGGCCTCGGCCACCGCCTTGGCGATCTCGGTGGAGGAGGGCTTGATGAACTCCAGGTACGTGATGTGGTCCACGTAAGCGATGAAGTCGGGCGTAAACGGCAGGATCTCCATGCCGCCGGCCACCAAGCCGACCGCCCGCGGCGGGTGGGCGTGGCAGATGACGCTCACGTCGGGCCGCGCCTTCAGGCACATCTGGTGCATCTCCCACTCCGACGTGGGACGCGGCCCCGAGAGGTGCTCGCCCGTCTCGATGTTCACGGTGGACCACTGCCCGTCCGGCACGCGGTCCACGTCGTAGCCGCTGGGGGTGCAGACCATGATCTCGCCGTCGCGGGCACTGGTGTTGCCGCCCGGCCCCGCCACCAAGCCCTTTTGCATCATGAGACTGCCGAGGGCATTCAGATCGTCGATGATTGACACGTCGCGTAATCCTTTCGTTCGTTTACCTGCGCCGCTTGCACGCCGTGGCTAGCCACGAGCGTGAGCGAGTGGTCGTGCGACCCGCTCGCTTGCGCTCGCGGCTAGTCGCGCTTTGCAAGCACGTTTCTCTCGTACGTTTCGACCTCTCCGATCCAGGCGGCCGCCACGCCGGCGCGGCCGCCACGCCGGCGCGGCCGCCCAACACTATCGGGTTTTGCGCCCATCTGTCAATGGCCGGACCGGTTAGATTTGCTTGGCACGTCCGGTCGGGCGGACGTATCATCTCGGTCATGGGCCAGAGGCGCCAGGCGGAACCCGTCAAACTGTTCGTCGGCATGCTATCGGCGTATCGGGGGGCGTTTGCCGCCGCCGAATCGTGCCTGGCCGATGCGCTCGGCCCGGTGGATTTGCGGAGCGACCTGTTCGCCCACGAGTTCACCGAGTACTACCGCGATGAGATGGGCCATCCGCTGGTCCGGTACTTCGTCTCGTTCGACCGTCTCATCGCCCCGGGCGAGTTGGCCGGCGTCAAACGGCTGACGGGCGAGGTTGAGGCCCGCATGGCGGCCGACGGCGAGTGGCCGGTCGCCCGGCCGATGAACCTCGACCCCGGTTACATCGCTCCCTCGAAACTCGTCCTCTCGAGCACCAAGGATTACTCGCACCGCATCTATCTCGATGACGGCATCTACGGCGAGGTCACGCTCCTGTTCCGGCACGGGACGTGGAAACAGTTGGAGTGGACGTACCCGGATTACCGGACGCCGGCGTACCACGAGTTCTTCACGCGCATCCGCGAGCGGCTGATGGAGCAGCGTCGGTCCGTGTCGGGTGGCCCGCCATTGGGGGAGGCGGCGGATGATTGAGTTCGCCCTGGTGGCGTTTGCGGCGGCGCTGGTCGTGGCGGCCGCGCTGGTGCCGATCGCGCGTCACGTCGCCCTGGCGGCGGGTCTGGTGGCGGCGGTTCGGCCGGGCCGCCTGCACACCGAACCTCGCGCCTGCGGCGGAGGGTTGGCCATCGCCGACACGCTCATCCTCGTCGTGGGTGGAGGGTGGCTCCTGGCAAGCCTGATGGCGGCGGAATCGCTGCCCGGATGGCTGCCCCCGCGCGTGCAGGAGCATCTCGACGCCCGGACGCCGATGCTCATGCGACTGGCCGTCGGGGCGCTCGTCTTTTTTATCATCGGCCTGCTCGATGACCGGTACAGCCTGCCGGCGTGGCCGAAGTTGGGTCTGCAACTGTTTGCCGCCGCCCTGGCCGTCGTCGGGCTCGGCATCAAGGCAACCGTGTGGCTGGAGGCGCCGTATGCGGCCGAGGTGGTGAGCATCCTCTGGATCGTTGTGGTCGTCAACGCCTGCAACATGCTGGACCACGCCGATGGTCTGTCGGCGGCGGTCGGAGCGGTGGCGCTCGTGGCGCTGGCGGCCGGCCAGATGATGGTGGGAGAGTGGTTCGTGCCGGGCGTCGCGCTCGTCACGGCCGGGGCACTGGCCGGATTCCTCATCTACAACTTCCCGCCCGCCAAACTCTTCATGGGCGACGCGGGCAGCCACCTCGTGGGCTATCTCCTCGCGTCGCTGACGATCGTCGCGCGGTACTACTTCCCGACGCTCGCAACACCCGGCTACGTTGTGCTCGTCCCACTGGTCGTGCTTACGGTGCCGCTGTTTGATGCGGCGTGCGTCGTGGTCGGCCGTCTTGCGCGCGGCAAGAACCCGATGGTGGGCGACGCGACGAGTCACCTGGGGCACCGGATGCTGGCGCGTGGCGCCGGCCCGCGCACCGTCGTCTTTGTGGCCGCCGGCCTGACCGCCGCGACGGGCGCGGCCTCGCTGATGCTGTATTCGGCCGACGACCGGCTGGCGGCTGCGGCGTGCTGCCTCGTCGCCTTGACGCTTGCGACGGTTCTGCTGGCGCGGCGGCGGTCGCGGACGACGGCCCCGCCGGATGCGGAGGAGCCGTCATGACCCTGGACGCTCCTTCCGGCCAGAGCACGGCCCGGTGGCTCCGCCGGGCGGTGATCGCCATCGGGGCCGCCATGCTCGTGGTCCTTCCCCGGTTTTCGACGAATGCGTCGTTTCTCGGCGTGCCGGATATGCCGGGGCCGCTCGTCGTTCTCGTAATCGGCCTGGGGTTGTGGCTGATGCCGGTTCTCGTGGCGGCGTCGTGGGTGGCCGAGCGCCGGGTAACGCTGCCCGCAGCCTGGCTGGTCGTCCCCGCGGGGCTGTTCGTTCTCGGCGCGGCCGTCTCGACCGCCGTGGCGTCGGACAAATCGTCGGCGCTGGTCCGTGCGGCCGAGATGACCGGGCTGTGGGTCGGGGCGTTCGCCCTGGTCCAGGCCATCCGGACGGACGCCGAGCGCCGGTTCCTGCTGTCGGCGCTGGTGGCCACGGTGCTGGTGTCGGCCGCAGTCGCCATCCACCAGGCGACGATCGGTCTGCCGAGGGTGTGGGAGATCTTCCAGGTACACCGCGAGGCGATCCTTGCCCGTTACGGCATCGAGCCTGGCGGTTACCAGGAGCAGGCGTTCGTCGACCGGTTCTTCGGCGGCGCTCAGGCCTCGATGGGGCACCCGAACGTGTTGGCGGCGATGCTGACGCTGGGCTTCTTCGTGGCGGTGGGTCTTGTGCGGGAGAAGTGGTCCGAGGTCGGGTCGCGCGGGGCGCGGGTCCTTGCGGCCGTGATGGGCGCGGCGGCGGCCGCATGCGCGTGCGGCATCGTCATGACGCACAGCCGCGCGGCAGTGGCGGCCGTCGGGGTCGGCCTCTATTGGCTGGCCGTGGCGTGGTGGGTGCGGCGCCGACGCACGCGGATCGCCCTTTATCTTCTGCCGCTGGTGGTGGCGGCGGTCGGGGTCGCGGCCGCGACCCAGGTAGACCATCCGGCGGTGGCAGGGGCGATGAAAACGCTCCGGTACCGGCTCGATTACTGGTGGGCCACGCTCAAGATCCTCCACCGGTACTGGGACACCGGCGTCGGCCTCGAGAACTTCGGGCACCATTACGTCGAGTACAAAGTCGCCTGGGCGCCCGAGGAGGTGAACGACCCGCACAACATGCTCCTTTCGATGTGGAGCAAGTTGGGCCTGGCGGGGGCGACGGCGCTTGGGCTGCTGGCCGTTGGAACGGTCCGGGCGTGGCTACGCGAGAATCCGAGCCACGACCCCGCGCCGAGCCGCGACCCCGCGCCGAGCCACGACCCCGCGCCGAGCCGCGAGCGCGAGCGAGCGGTCCCGCCCGGCGAGCCGCTCCTTGTGCTTCTCGTGCCGGTCATGATGGTCGCCGGGCCGGTGGCGATCTACTTCTTCGCCATGGGATGGTACTGGGGCATTGCGGCAACGGCGGTCATGGCGATGGTCATCGGACTCGGCGCGGGCGAAGATCCGTCGCGGCTGGAAGCGTCGGGCCGACCGCTTCGGAGCCTGCGCACCGCGTGCGTCGTGGCGGTGCTGGCGCTGGCGCTCCAGGAACAGATCGGCACGGCCATTCTGGAGCCGCCGGCGGCCTGGGCGATGCTCGTTGTGGTCGGCGTGTCTGTTGGAGCCCGTCGTGCCGTTCGAGCCCGTCGTGCCGTTCGAGCCCGTCGCGGGAGCGACGGGGCATCTCCCGTCGCGCCCGACGCCGGCCTGCCCGGGTTCTCGCTTCGCGCGCCTGCCCGATTCATACTCATGGCGTCGGCCATGGCGGTGTGCTTCCTATATGTCCGGCAACTGATTCTGCCGGTGGGTAGGGAGTTGGCGCTGCTGAGGATCGCCGGATGGGATCGGGCTGCATTCGAAGGCGACGAACCGCTGCGTGCTGCGGCCGAAGCCAACCCGCTGGGCTGGGAACCGCACCTGCTCCGCGCGCGGGCATGGAGGCGGGAAGCCGGGGCGGCCGAAGGGGCCGCCGCCGCCGTCCATCTCGAACGCGCGATTCAGGGATACCGCGACGCGCTCGCGCGGCATCCGCGTCTGCGGCGGGCTTACCTGGCGCTGGCGACGTGCTATCTTGCCCCGAAAGGGGCCGAGCGAGACCCGAACGCCCTGGCCGCAGCGCGGGCCTGCCTCCAGGAGGCCGCGCGGCTGTATCCGACGCACATCCCGACGTGTCTGCGTCTGGCCGAGGTGATCGATAGTCTGGGCGAGAACGCCGCCGCTCTCGAGGCTTACCGGCAGGTCCTGCGGCTCGATGGCCTGATGCCCGAGGCGAGCCTGCGCCTCAAAGACGAGGCCCGCGCCAAGGTCGAGGCCCGGATTGCCGAACTGCAAGGCGCCTCGGCGTCCCCGGAAAACGCCAAATAGTGCTTGACTCGGACGCAACAGGCACTATTGTGGGCCAGGAGTGCTGAAGGCGGCTCACGGCCGCAGCGAATGAATGCCAGGCGCAAGGAGACCTCGCATGTGGTATTACATCATTCTGGGCATCTTGCTTGTAGCCCTAATCGTCGTTTACGTTGTCATCAAGAAGAAGCAGAGAGAAGGATAGCCGGCGCCACCGGCGCTTTTCTGGACGGGCCGCCGAGCGCATCGGCACTGCGGAGACGGACCGGATTCGCCTGCCGCGGGCGGGCTTGTCCGGTCCGCGTCGCCTCGTGAGCGGCTTTTTGCTTGCATCGCTTGCCACCGGTGCGTACCGTGGATCGTTCGCGGACGGTTGTAGGGGAGGCTTATGCACGAAATACGTATCGCCACAGACAAGATCGAGATGCTCGCCACGCTGGACGATTCGGCGACGGCTGAGCGCATCTGGGACGCCCTGCCCATCGACAGCACCGTCAACACGTGGGGGCAGGAGATTTACTTCAGCATCCCCGTGCAGTGCGACCTGGGCCTGGAGGCCCGCGACCGCATGGAGGTTGGCGAGGTCGGCTACTGGCCGACAGGCAGCGCCTTCTGCATCTTCTTCGGCAGGACACCCGCCTCCAAGGGCGACGAGCCCAGGGCCGCCAGCCCCGTCAACCCGGTCGGCCGCTGTGAGGGCGACATCAAGGTCTTTCGGCAGGTCCGGGAGGGCGACGCCGTTCGCATCGAACGCGTCGAAGAGAAGACCGACGAGGAGCCGCCGGCCGAGGACGAAGCGGCCCCGAAGGAGCCCCCGGCCGAGGACGCCGGCAAACCGGAAGCCCCCGCCGACGCCGAACCGGCCGAGGCGGTCCAGGAACCCGACGCTGTCGAAGCGGCCGAAGACGCCGACAGGGAAAAACCGGCTGAGGAGGCGTAGCCACTCCGCCACATATCGCCTGTAACGTCTTTTTCAGCAACGCGTTAGACGATGAGTACCGGCCAACCCGATACGGGTCCGTATGGACGAGACGGGGAAAAGTAGTTGACGGCCGGGCGTGGGGGCGGTACATTTAGAATCGTTCCCGCACGAAGCGGGAATTTTTTGGCGGCGGAGTCTGCCATGACAAGGTGACGGTGGACGAACCGCTGGAGGCGCACCTGAACATGGACCGGATTCATTTGTTTGACGACCAGACGGGCGACAACGTCAGTTTGGAGCCTGCGCATGTAGCACACGCCGGGTAATTCGAGGCGAGGTGCAGGCCGGCCCCGCCGGAGGGCGGGCGGCGGCCGAAGTGGGGTCTGGTCGTGGTCCCACTTTTTTGCTTCAGCGGCCAGATGGGGCGACGTGGGAGCCGAACGAACGGCAAACCGACACACACGAGGAGCGGCGGGCGCGAATGAACGGTGCCGAACTGATCCGGATCGTGGATACGATTCGACGCGAGAAGAACATCGACGCCGAGGTGGTGTTCCAGGGCATCGAGGTTGCGCTGGCCTCGGCCGCCAAGAAGCACTTCCACACCGCCGAAGAGGCCGTGGTCTCGATCAGCCGCGAGACGGGCGACATCAATGCTACGCTGAACGGCCAAGTCCTCGACCCGGCCGTCCTCGGCCGTATCGCCGCCCAGGCCGCCAAGCAGGTCATCATCCAGACGATCCGCGACGCCGAACGGGCCAGCCTCATGGCAGACTACGGCGACCAGGTCGGTACGATCGTCTCGGGCCAGATCACCCGGGTCGACCGCGGCAACGGCATCGTCAATCTGGGCCGCGGCGAGGGGTTCCTCCCGCGAAGCGAACAGATTCCCGGCGAGACGCTCCACGTCGGCGACCGCATCCGGGCCCTTATCATCGAGGTCCGCGAGGCCGGCGCCAACGTCAAGATCGTCCTCTCTCGCGTCCACCCGGAACTGATTATCCGCCTGTTCGAACTCGAGGTGCCGGAAGTGGCCGACCGCGTTATCCGGATCGAGACCATCGCCCGGGAGGCCGGGCACCGGACGAAGGTGGCCGTCTCCAGCATGGACAGCCGCGTGGATGCCGTTGGGGCGTGTGTCGGCATTCGCGGCAGCCGCATCAAGAACATCGTCGAAGAGGTGGCCGGCGAGAAGATCGACATCGTCCGGTTCAACGAGTCGCCCCAGGTCTTCATCGCCAACGGTCTGAAGCCGGCGGAGGTCAAGGAGATCCTCCTGAACCACGACATCAACCGGGCAACCGTCCTCGTGTCCGAGGACCAGTTGAGTCTGGCCATCGGCAAGAGGGGCCAGAACGTGCGGCTGGCGGCGCGACTGAGCGGCTGGAACATCGATATCATGACACCGACCGAGTACGACGAGCAACGGGCCACGGCCATGGAACAGATGGCCGACATCGAAGCGGTCACTCCGGACCTCGTGAATGAACTCATGGCCGCCGGATACATCAGCCTCGCCGACGTGGTCGAGGTGGACCCCGAGACGCTGTCGCGTCTGGCAGGCGTCGATGCGGAGCAGGCCCAGGAGATTATCGCCCAGGTGGCCGAGCGCGTCGCGGAACTCGAGGCCCAGGCGGCCGAGCGCGAAGCCGAAGAGGCAGCCGCCGCCGAAGCCGCCGAAGCCGAAGCCGCCGCCAAGGAAGGCGGCGATGAGGAGGCGCCGGCCCAAGAAGACGCTGACGCAGAGACGCCGACCGAAGAAGGCGGCGACGAACAGGCCCCGGACGAACCAGACGCTGACGAGGAGACGCCGGCCGAGGAACCTGAATCCGAGGACACGCAGACCGACGCACAGGCCTCCGATGACGTGGAGCCCGAGGGGGCCGAACTCGAGGAAACCGAGGCGGAACCGGCCGAGGACGAGCAGGAGGCGGACGCAGAGCCGGGAGCCGTGGAGCCCGTCGAAGAACCCCACGACGCCGGCGCAGGCGACGACCGGGAGCCGGACGCGACGCCCGAAGCGTAGCCGTTCAGGGAGGTAAGCGGTGTCGGTACGCATCTACGAACTCTCCCGCGAGTTCGACATGCCGAACAAGGAGGTCATCGAGATCTGCCGCGAGGCGGGGCTCGAGGTCAAATCGCATTCCAGCACGATCGACGAAGACGAGGCCGACCTGATCCGCCGCCGCCTCGCCGCGCTTCTCGGTGACCAGGTGGCGGAACCGGAGCCCGAGCCGCCGCCCGAGCCCGGGACCACTGCCGTCGCAACGGCCGAACCCCCGGAGCCGCCTGAGCCCGAACTCACGCCCGAAGAGCAACTCGAACAGGCACGCAAACGGGCCGTCGCGCTGCCCAGCCGCGGACGCAGGAAGCCCAAGGCGGAGGGGCTGAAACTGCCCGGCCGCCGCAAACCCCCGGCCCGTAAGCCCCCGGCCGCGGTCCCGATTGTCGAGGCCGAAGCGCCTGCCGCCCTCGAGGAGGCCCCTGTAGCCGAGGCTGCCGAGGTTGCCGAGGCCGCCGCCGTCGAAGAGCAGCCCGCTGCCCGGACACCCGTGGAAGCGCCCGCGGCCGCACCGACCGCCGAGGCGCCCGCGGCCGAGGCGCCCGCGGCGGAGGCGCCCGCGGAGGCGCCCGCGCCTCCTGCCGAGAGACGCGAGCGCAGACGCCTGCCCCGCAGGCCGCCGGGACCGAAACTCGCGCCGAAACCCAAACTGGCCCCGCGCCCGAAACTCGCGCCCAAGCCGCTGCGCCATCCGCAGAAGGTGACC
The DNA here is from genome assembly GCA_030602705.1 of Planctomycetota bacterium. Taxonomy (GTDB): domain Bacteria; phylum Planctomycetota; class Phycisphaerae; order FEN-1346; family FEN-1346; genus JAUVZF01. The sequence continues at coordinate 8,452 of JAUVZF010000070.1, read as the reverse complement.
GCGCTGCCCGAACCGCATCCCCAGGCGATCGGCGTCGGCCCACCCAAGAAAGGGAAACCGCCGGCGCGGCCGACGAAACCCAGGGCCAGACCGGCTGCCGCCCGTGCCGATGAGGGCGTGGCGGCCCCCGTCAAGGAAGCCGCTCCGGTGGCTCGCCGCGGACGACGACGGGGCAGGCGCGCTCCCGAACCCGAGACCGAGGGCCTGAAGCGGGCACAGGCGTTCCGCCGGCGCGAACGGATCCGCAAACGCGAAGAGGTCGAGGACATGGCTGCCATGGGCGCCGGCGCCGGCGCCGCCTCGGCCATCTTGAGCGAACGCGCCCGCATCGGCCGCGGCGGCAGGCCCCTTACGGCCCGACCGTCGCGCGCGGCGCCGAAGCCGCACGTCCCTGAAGGGCCGAAGAAGGCCGTCGTCGAAATGCCCATCACCGTCAAGGGCCTCTCGGCCGCACTCGGTATCAGGGCCAGCGACATCATCAGGCACCTCATGGTGCAGGGCGCCATGGCGACCATCAACGATATGCTCACCGACGAGCAGGTGCTCGACGTTGCCGCGAGCCACAACATCGAACTGGAGGTCCGCCGGGAGCGGGGCCTGGCCGACGTCATCCGGGAGATCGAGGAGCGCGAGGACCCGGCCGAGGCGCTCCAGCCGCGATCGCCCATCGTCACGTTCCTCGGGCACGTGGACCACGGCAAGACGTCGCTGATGGACTACATCCGCAAATCGCGCGTCGCGGAGAGCGAGGCGGGCGGCATCACGCAGCACATCGGTGCGTACCGCGTCCACGTGGGCCAGCGCCGGATCACGTTCCTCGACACGCCCGGCCACGAGGCGTTTACCGCCATGCGGGCCCGCGGCGCCAAGGTGACCGACGTCGTGGTCCTCGTCATCGCCGCCGACGACGGCGTCATGCCGCAGACCGAGGAGGCCATCGACCACGCGAAAGCCGCCGGCGTGCCTATCGTCGTGGCCATCAACAAGTGCGACCTCCCGCAGGCCAACCCCGACCGGGTCAAACAGCAACTGACTCAGTACGAACTGCTGACGGAAGAATGGGGCGGCCAGACGATCTGTGTCGAAACGTCGGCCACCACCGGACAGAACGTCGATCAGTTGCTCGAGGCGCTCCTGCTCGAGGCCGAGATGATCGAACTGAAGGCCAATCCCGACCGACCCGCGTTCGGTACCGTGATCGAGGCTGAACTGGCCGAGGGCTTCGGGCCGATGGCCACACTGCTCGTCCGGAACGGGACGCTCGAGGCCGGCAACGTCGTCCTGGCAGGATCGGTTTGCGGCAAGATCCGCGCGATGACCGACGAGAACCGCAAACGGATGCGAAGAGCCGGTCCCACGGTGCCGGTCCGCGTGGCGGGGCTCTCCGATGTCCCCGAGGCCGGTGACCGGTTCTACGTCCTGGACGAACTCTCGTTGGCCAAGCAACTGGCCGAGGACCGGCAACGCAGTCGGCGGGAGACCGTACTGGCCGAGCGGCGCCGCCCGCGAACCCTCGAGGCCGTCTTCGAACAGATGACCACCGAGGAGATCAAGGAACTGCCCGTCATCATCAAGGCCGACGTCCAGGGCTCCGTCCAGGCCATCCGTGAGAACCTCGAGAAGATCGAGCATCCGGAGGTCTGCGTCCGGGTGATTCACGCGGCCGTCGGCGGGGTGAACGAGAGCGACGTGCTTCTGGCCGACGCCTCCAACGCCATCGTCATCGCCTTCAACGCGGTGCCGGACCAGGCGGTCCGCCGCATGGCAGAGGCTCGCGGCGTGGACATCCGCCGCTACAGCGTTATCTACAACGTGACCGACGACGTCCGCAAAGGGCTCGAGGGGCTGCTTGCGCCCCTCGAGGAGGAGCGAAGCCTGGGCGAGTGCGAAGTGCTTCAGACGTTCAAAATCAGCCGCGTCGGGACCATCGCCGGCTGCCGCATGACCGACGGCATCATCAACCGAAACGCCAACCTGCGCATCATCCGCGACGGGTTGGTCATCTACAGCGGACGGATCGAGTCGCTGAAACGGTTCAAGGACGACGTCCGCGAGGCCCGCGCCGGGCAGGAGTGCGGCATTCGTGTCGCCGGTTACGATGACATCAAAGTGGGCGACCGGATTGAGGCGTTCGAGGTGGTCTCCGTGGCCCGGACGCTGTAGAAAGCCACGCCTGGCGATGCTCGCAGTAGCCGCGAGCGTGAGCGAGCGGACGGAGGCCTGTGATGGTGGTCGGCGTTCTGAAGATGCGGCTGGCGATCCGCGAGGCGACCTCCCTGAAGGACAAACGCCGCGTCGTCAAGAGCCTCCGCGAGCGTATCCGCAACGAGTTCAACGTCTCGGTCAGCGAGATCGGCGCCCTCGACCGCCGCCAGAGTGCGGTCCTCGGCGCCGCCATCGTGACGAACGAGGCCGCCTTTGCCGACAAGGTGATGGCGAAGGTGGTCGATCTGGTCCGGCGTACCGGCGGCGCCGAACTGATCGAGTACGAAACCGAGGTGCTTTAGGCCGGAGGCCCCCCGATGAAACGAGGCCGGCAAAAGCGCCCGGGGCGGCGCCCGCGACGCGTCGCAAGCATCATCCGCGAGGTCGTCAGCCAGGCCCTGGTCACCGAACTGAACGATCCGCGCATGACCTTCGTGACCGTCACGGGCGTGGACGTTTCGGCCGACATGCGGGTGGCCGATGTCCGAGTCTCCGTCATGGCCGACCCGAAGCAACAGAAGGCGTGCCTGCGGGCCATCCGGCACTCTCGCGGCCACGTGCAGCAGCGCGTGGCGGATGCCCTGGCGATGAAGTTCTGCCCGGTGCTGCGGTTTCATCTGGACGACTCGGTCAAGCGGAGCGTCTCCTTGAGCGCCTTGATCGCCAAGGCCCGGGCCGAGGATGAAGCCGCCCGCGCCGACCGCATCCGGCGAGGCGTCGAGAGCCCCGATGCCGAACTCCAGGACGAGCCGGCGCAGGCGCCGGCCGAACTGCCCGAAGACGGCCCGTAAAGAGGGTCCGGGAGAACGGGCAATGCCCACGTTCACCGACAAGGTCAAACGCCTCGAGCGTATCCGGCTGGCGCTGCGGCGCCGCTACGGGGATGAGCCGCGCGCCCCTGTCACGCATCCGGTCGAGCACGCGGTCCGAACGATCCTCGCCGAAGAAGCGACAAGCGATGCCGTCGAGAAGGCCGTGGAGCAGCTCCGCCGGCACTTCATCGATTGGAACGATCTGAGGGTCAGCCGGCCTCGCGAGATTCGCGAGGTCCTCGGCGCGACCTTCCCGCGGGGCGGGTACAAAGCACGCGTCATCCCGCGCCTGCTGGACCAGGTGTTCAAGCAGCACAACAGCATGGTCTGGGATTTTCTGGAGACGATGGGCAAGGTCGAGACGAGGGGCTACTTCGAGAAACTGGAGGAGGTCCGGCCGTTCGTGGCCGCCACCATCGCCCGCGATTGCATCGGCGCCCACGCCTTTCCGGTCGATAACGACGTGGCCCGCGTGTTGGGGCGGCTGGCCATCGTCGATCCGGCCGCCCAGCCCGAGGCCGACATGCAGAGGCTGCTGGAACGCGCCGTCAAGTCGAACCGCGCCTTCGGACTGCACCGGCTTATCAAGCACCTCGCCGAGCAGTCGTGTGTGGTCGGCACGCCGCTGTGCGGCAAGTGCCCCTTGAGAAGGACGTGTCCGTCGGCGCTGCGTCCGGGGAAACGCAAAGCCCGAAAGAAGGCAAAGAGGACGCCGGCCGCGAAACGCAAAGCGAAGAAGCCCGCGAAGAAAAAGGTTGCCGCAAAGAAGGCGAAAACGAAGGCCGCTGCGAAAAAGGCCAAACCAAAGAACAAAACCACGCCCGGACGCAAACGCGCTGCCGCCAGGAAACCCAGGCGAGACGGGCGCAAGAAATAGCCGATAAGGTCCTGAAGGAACGGCGCATGAGGAAGCCAACGAACATCCTGAAACTCGGCCTGCCGAAGGGCAGTCTCGAAAAGGCCACCCTCGACCTGATGGCACGCGCAGGCTATGAGGTCGAAGATTCCGAACGCTCCGACATCCGAAAGACGGCCGATCCTGAGGTCGAGGTGCTCATGTTCCGCGCCCAGGAGATGAGCATCTTCGTCAAAGACGGCGTTCTGGACGCGGGCCTGACCGGCAAGGACTGGATCGCCGAGAACGCATGCAAGTCACAGGTCCGCGTGGTGCGGGACCTCCTCTATGCCAAAGCGCGCATGGTTCCTGTCCGGTGGGTGCTGGCTGTGCCCGAGGAGAGCAAGGTCCGCAACGTCCAGGACCTGCAGGGCGGGCTGGTGACCACGGAACTCGTGAAGGTAACGAAGCGGTTCTTCAAGAAGCGCGGCGTGGCCGTCAAGGTCGAGTACTCCTGGGGCTCGACGGAGATCAAGGCCCGCTTCCCCGGCGTCAGCGCCATTGTGGATGTCACGGAAACCGGCTCGACGATCAAGGCGAATAGCCTCCGCGAGGTCGCCACCGTCATGCACTCCAACACGCAGCTCATCGCCAACCGCAACAGTTGGCAAGACCGCTGGAGGCGCGACAAGATCGAGAACTTGGGCCTCCTCCTTCAGGGCGCCATCGACGCCAAGGAGATGGTCGGCCTGAAGATGAATGTTCCCATAAAACTGGAGAACAAGATCAAGGCGATGCTCCCGGCCGAGCACAGTCCGACCGTCAACTACCTGGCCGAGACGGACTGGCTGGCTTTCGAGGTCATTCTGCCGGCTTCGCAGGAGCGCGAACTCGTGCCCAAGTTGAAAAAGGCCGGCGCATCGGGTATTATTGTATACCCCCTCAACAAGGTCATCCACTGACGGACTTCGGCGTGCGCGTCTGAGAGGGCCGCAGGGAGGACTCGCGCGGGAGTTGTTATGCGCAGCACGGCACGACCGACGATGGCGCTGGCAGTGGCGCTGGCCGCGATAGCGGCGGTCTGCGGCGGTCTTGTGCACGCCGCAGCGGCCGAGGCGGCCGCCCCGAAGCCCTTGCCGCGCGCCTGCCTTCCGCCGCCGAAGCCGCTTGAACCGCCCGGCCCCGACCCGCTGGGGCAGGCGCTGCGCCATTACATCCGCGGCTGCCTTCTGATGGGCAGGCAGGAGACCGTCCTGGCCGCCGAGGAGTTCCGGCAGGCGGCCGGGCTCCGGCCGAACGTGGCTCGCATCTGGATGAACCTGGGACTGGTGCAGTACGATGCCGGCAACGTCAGCGCGGCGGTCAAGTCGCTGGACAAGGCGCTTGAGTTGGCGCCGTCGGATCCGCCGACGCTCTATTTCCGCGCCCGCATCGCCCTCAGCCAGGGCGAACTCCCGATTGCCCTCGATCTGCTCAACCGTCTGACGGCCGCTGCCAAGAAGGAATCCCCCTACCACATCCTCGGGACGTACCACCTGGCGCGGGCGCGGCACAATCTGGCCGACATCGACGGGGCCATCGCCGCCTACAGGTCGCTGTTGGAGATGGTGGCGACGCCCAAGAGTTTCTTCCAGCGGTACCCGGAACTGTACCTGGTCTACCGCAGCCAGGTGAAACTCAAACAACGGCTCGCACGCCTGCTGTTGGATCGCGACAAGAACGACGAGGCCATCGTCGTCCTGCGCGAGGCCATCGCCGCACGACCAGGCAACAAGGACCTCTTGGGCCTCATCTGCTCGGCCTACCTCAAGAAGCACGACTTTGCCGCCGCACGCGAGTGGGCACGCAAGGTCATCGACAGCGATCCCCGCGGCGCCGGGGGGTACCAGCGGCTGGCGGAGGTCTACAAGGCCGAGGGCAAGGCCGACGACGTCATCGGCGAACTCCAACGCTACCACAAGCAGCACCCCGACAATCGATTCCTCGCCATGCAACTGGCCGCCGCTTACGAGTCCGTCGGCCGCAAAGACGAGGCGACCGCACTGTATCGCGAACTCAGTTCACCGTCGGCGGAATCAAGCGGCACGAGCGTGGCGGCGGCGTTGAAACTGGCCGAAATCCACATCGAGGCCGGCCGGCCCCTCGATGCACTCGAAGCACTCGGCGCCACCATGGTCGGCGAGGTGGCCGAGTCCGCCGTCCTCATCCGGGCCGCACGCCTGATCGACGGCCTCAAGAACCGCCGGCAACTCTACCTCCAGGCCCGACGCCTTGTGGCCGACGACGTGTCACACTACGGGCCGTTCGTCCTGGTCGGCATGCTGGCCGAGAGCGTCAAGCGGCCGGCCGAGGCCATCACCCTCTACGACAAGGCCATCGCCCGGCAGCCGAAGGCGGCCATCGCGTATTCCCGGAAGGCCGACCTGCTGATTCGGGCCAAGCGCCACGAGCCGGCGCTGGGCGTCTACCGCGCTGCGGTTTCGGCCGGGCTCAACCTGCCCATCTTTCGCCGCAAGATGGGAATGATCCTCGAACACCTCGGCCGGATCGACGAAGCGCTCGCCGAGTACCGCCTCGCACGCCGCGGCGCATCCGGCGACAAACACACCCGGTACCTGCTGGCAGGGGCACTCGCCAAGAAAGGCCGGTTCGAGGAGGCCCGGAAGGAACTCAAAGGACTCCTGAAGATGTTCCCGAAGGACATCCAGGCACGATGTCAACTCGGCGGCCTCTATCTCGCCCAGGACGACCTGGCCGCCGCCGAGGATGCCGTCCTCATGGCACAGGTCGTGGATCCCAAGGCCCTCAACCCGAAGGTCCTCTTGGCCGAGATCCGGTTCCGGCAGAAGCGATACGGCGACACCGTGACACTGGCTCGCGACATCCTCGCCACCTATCCCCGGGAACACAACATGCGGCTGCTGATGGCTTACGCCCTTGCGGGCCAGAGGCGGCATGGGGAGGCGATCAAAGAGGTCCGGGCACTGCTCGCCGCTCAGCCCGAGAACATCGGCTGGCGGTACCTGCTCGCGGGCCTTTACACCGAGATGGGCGACACCGCCGTCGCCGAACGGGAACTCGAGCGCATCCTGCAGACGAAGCCCGACCATGCACCGTCGAAAAACGATCTCGGGTACCTGTGGGCCGAGCGCGGAGTGAAGTTGTCGCAGGCAGAGGCAATGATCAGACAGGCCCTCGCGGTCGATCCGAAAAGCGCCGCCTATCTCGACAGCCTTGGCTGGGTCATGTACAAGCAGGGGCGTTTCCAGGACGCCGTCGAGATGATCGAGCAGGCCACACGCCTGGCGCCCGAACTCGACCCCGTTCTCTGGGACCACCTCGGCGATTCGTACTGGCGGCTCGACCGCCGCACCGACGCCGCCAAGGCCTGGCAGGCGGCCGCGAGAATCCTGGAATCGCGCGGCGGCGAGGCCAGGCCCGACGACCTGACACGCGTCCAGGAAAAACTCAAGAAACTCGATGCCGGCGCAAAACCAGAGGTCGCTCCCATCGCCACCAACCAGCAGCGCGGCCGATCCAACACGCGCCTCAACCTGCCAGGCACCACCCTCAGCCCCAAGCACTAGGAGCCCGCCATTGTCCGGTCATTCTCACTGGTCCACCATCAAACGGAAGAAGGGCGCGGCCGACGCCAAGCGCGGAAAGGTGTTCTCCAAGTGCGCCAAGGCCATCACCGTGGCAGCCAAGACGGGCGGCGGCGACCCCGACATGAACCTCAGACTCCGCTACGCCATCGACGAGGCACGATCCGCCAACATGCCGGGCGCCAACATCCAGAGGGCCATCAAGAAAGGCACCGGCGAACTCGACGACGGCAGACAAATTGAAGAGGTCCTCTACGAGGGATACGGGCCGGGCGGCGTTGCCATCCTCGCCGAGGCCATGACGGACAACCGCAACCGGACCTCCAGCGACGTCGGCAAACTCTTCGAACGCCACGGCGGCAACCTGGGCCAGCCAGGATGCGTCGCCTGGATGTTCTCCCAGAAAGGCGTCATCACCGTGACCGGCTTCGACGACGAGGAGCAACTGATGGACGTCGCCCTGGCGGCCGGCGCCGAGGACCTCAACCAGACCGACGACGGGTTCGAGGTGCTCTGCGCCCCCGACGCCTTCGAGGCCGCCAAGAAGGCGCTCCAGGAGGCCGGCATCCCCATCGAGCGGGCCGAAGTCTCGCAGGTGCCGCAGAATTACATTTCACTCGGCGAGAACGACGCACGCAAGGTCCTGGCGCTGCTCGAAGGCCTCGAAGACCACGACGACGTTCAGAAGGTCCACTCCAACTTCGACGTCGCCCCCGAAGTCCTCGAAAAACTCCAGGCGGGATAGCGCATCCCTCGTTGCCCCTGCGAACTGGTTGGACATGCCGCCACCTCCATAAGACTTACGTCAATTTTGACCTTGCCGAAACGGGCAAATGCGCGTTTTTTTTGGCTCTGAGCCTTGATTCTGGGCCGTGAGGGGCGATTTGGCCTCAAATGTTAAGATAGGTAAGGCAAAACGCGCTGGTTTTTGATCCGTTTTTGCGATTTATGTGTCCGTTTTTGTCCGTTTTTGTTCCGTTTTGTTCCGTTTTTGA
>JAUVZF010000124.1 GCA_030602705.1 Planctomycetota bacterium | reverse complement strand
GTTGCTGGTAGCGAACCTGGGCTCGAGCCTCGACGTCGGCCATGACGTCGGCAGCGGAGAGGCCGAATGCATCTACGACTTCGTCACCGGTGAGCTCTTCTTTGACGTGGGTGCGGGTGTAATGGTAATCGGCATCGGTTCCAGCACCCAGCCGTCAGGTTGGATCGAGACAGGGAGCGTGGAGAAGTTCTTTACCCACAGTCCGGTGCAGAACGACGGCGAGACGCTGGCCTACTTCAGCACCCCCCTGACGGAGGGTGAGGACAGCGTGGGCATCTGCCTGCCTATCGGCCTGACGGAGTCGGACATTTACTTCTCCTACACGCCAACCGGTGTGGACACAATAGAGCGGCTTGTCACGTTGGTTCCCGAGCCGGCGACGCTGGTGCTTCTCGGTCTTGGCGGCCTGGGCCTGCTGATGAGGCGGCGGCGGTAACCCGCCACACATGACGAAGCAACGAGCGGCGTCCCCAACGGGACGCCGCTTCTTTTTCATCCCCGCGCCGCGCCGTTTATGGAGTGCGGCGGCCTGCCGCCGCTTTGCTTGCTTTTCAACAGCCGTAGGGTCCGTACGGACGTGGCGTTTTCTCTCGCCGAACCGTGAGGTGCCGAATCGCTGATCCGCGTGCGTGCGAAGCACGCACCCTACGACTGTGTGTGGCCGTAGCGCCGGGGTTTATCCCCGGCGCATCCTGGCCGGCGCCGCCGCCAACGGCCGCCGGGCATAAAGCCCGGCGCTACTGTGTGTGGTTGTAGCGCCGGGGTTTATCCCCGGCGCATCCTGGCCGGCGCCGGCGCCGCAGGCCGCCCCGGTACGGGTCCGTATGGCCCGTACGGGCGCTACAACCGCCTGCGCTCGCCGGAAAAACTTGCCACGCCCCCTTTCTCGGCGGTACACAGCGGCCAAAGAGGCGTTATAATGTACGGGCAGACGCTTGGCGCAGAAGGGGGGAGTGTGCGCAGCGCTGGAGGCGTCCGGCCGGGGAAGGAGACCGAGAGTGGCACGTCGCAGGACCTTCCGAACCGGCGCGGTGTGTGTGTTTCTGCTGCTGGGCGCAACGGGTGCGTGGGCCGCACCCAAACTGCCCGAGAACCTGGCCCCCAAAGCCAAGGTGAGTGCCTCCTCGGAGCACAGCAACCGGTACCTGGCGAAGTTTGCCGTGGACGGCAAAGTGCCGCCTGCCGGCAGCCAGGCTGACCTCGGCAAGGCGTGGGCCGTTCAGGGCAAGACTGCCGCCGACAAAGCCGAGTTTACGCTCCAATGGAAGCAGCCCGTCACGGTGGCCGAGATCGTTTACTACGGCCGCACGGCGTGGCTGATGGGCGAGTGCTGGAAGAACTACGAAGTCTACGCCGACGACGCGGCCGATCCCGTCGCCAAGGGCACCTTCAAGAAAGTCCACGGGCCGCAGCGGATCACGATGGGGCCGGTCAAGGTCCGCGCGATTCGGCTGAAGTTCCTTGGTTCCTACAACGGCATGAATCCGGGCGCCTCCGAGATCCAGGTCTTTGCCGATAGACCGTCCGATGGGGCGCTGAAAGCGTTTGTGAAATCCCAAGGCGGCGCACTGCCCTTCGACGAGCCGGGGGAGTTGGCGAAACAGGCGGCCGAGGGGCGATTGGGCTTCGACAAACTCATCTTCATCAAGCGGCATGAACTCAGGCCGAGCCACGTGTACACGCGGCACTGCGAGGGTTTCCGGCCGGGCGGCGGCCTGTACGTGCTGTCGCCGCCGAAGCCCGGCGGCAATCTGACCGAGTTGGTGGCCTCGCCCGAAGGACAGATCCTCGACGTGGACCTCTCCTACGACGGACGCGAGGTCCTCTTCAGTTGGCGCCGGAACAAGTCCGACGGGTACCACATCTTCCGCGTGAACGTTGACGGCACGAACCTGCGGCAGGTGAGCGAGGGGTCGTGGCACGACTACAACGCCTGCTGGCTGCCGGACGGCGGCATCGCCTTCATCTCGACCCGCGTGCCCCGCAGCGCCCTGTGCTGGACGACGGCCGGTGGGGTGCTGCATCGGATGGACCGAGACGGCGGGAGCGTCCGCCGCCTGAGCGCCAACTACGTGGACGACTTCTCGCCGGCCGTCATGCCCGACGGCCGCATCCTCTATTCCCGGTGGGAGTACGTGGACAAGCCGGCCATCCCGATCCAGAGCCTCTGGACGATCCGCCCCGACGGCAGGCAGTTGCAGGTCTTCTACGGCAACGCGGTGCTCTCTCCGGCCAGTTTTCTCGATGCCCGTCCGGTTCCCGGCACGCATAGCATCATGTGCGTTCTGACGTCGCACGGCGGTCCGATCCGCGGCGGCGTCGGCATCATCGAGAACGGCCGAGGCGTGGATGCGCCCGAAGCGCTCGTGAACCTCACGCCCGAAGTCCGCATCGGCCCGCCCGACCGCGGCAACGGTGACCATGTCCGCGGACCGTACGAGCAGCCCAACCCGATCGATGCGAAACGGTTCCTGGTCTCACGCAGCGGGGTGCTCCTGCTCTGGAAGATCGGCACGGGTGTTGCCACCATATACCAGAGCGCCGACGGCCTTGGCTGCTACGACGGCACGCCTGTCGTTGCCCGTTCGGCGCCCCCCGTTCTCGGGCAGAATGAACTCTGGATGGCTGACGGTGATGCGGACGCCGAGCCGCTGCTTGCGGAGGGCGAGGCGACCGTTTATCTCGTCGATGTGTATCGGGGGCTGGAGCCGTACGTTGAGCGCGGCTCGGTCAAGGCGATCCTTGTCGTGGAGGAGGTGCCGAAGTTACTTCGGACGCGGACGCGCGGCTTCGGATTCCAGACGCCCGTCATCTCGTGCGGGGCCACGTACGCTGCCAAGAAAGTCTGGGGCACGGCGAAGGTGGAAGCCGATGGGTCGGCCTATTTCAAGGCCCCGACGGGGCGGGCCCTGTACTTTATTGCCGTGGACGAGCGCGGTGTGGGAGTGCAGCGGATGCGGAGTTTCACCCATTTCACGCCGGGCGAGACGCAGGGGTGCATCGGCTGCCACGAGCCGCGGAGCACTGCCCCGCCCGCCGCGAGGAAGGCGATGGCGATTCGCCGCGGACCGCAGGACCTTGAGGCCCCGTCCTGGGGGGTTACAGGTTTCGATTACGCGCGGCACGTGCAGCCGGTGCTGGACAAGGCTTGCGCGAAGTGCCACGCCGGGTTGGCGCCGAATGGCGGCGTGGACCTCTCGGCCGATAAGACCGACTGGTTCAACGTGTCGTACAACACGCTGACCGGCCGATACGTCAACTGGATCGACACGCGAAACGGCCGCGAGGCCAACATCCTGCAGATTACGCCCAACACATGGGGTTCGCCAAAGAGCCAACTGGCCGAGATTATCCTCAGCGGCCATCCCGACAAGAACGGCAAACCGCGCGTCGCGTTGACAGGCGACGAGCGGACCCGCGTCCTGACGTGGATTGACCTGAATGTTCCGTACTACGGAACGTACGACATGGCAGACGAGCGGCGGCCGGGCGGACGGCGGTTGTATCCGAAAGGTCTCGACAAGGCGCTTCAGGACGTCCACAAGCGCCGGTGCGCATCGTGTCACAAGGGCGTCGCTGGAAAAGGAAAGTGGCTGCGGGTCACGAAACCCGAGCAGAACGCGTTTCTTGTGGCCCCGCTCGCCAAGGCCGCCGGTGGGCGCGGGGCGTGCAAGGGCGAGGTCTTTGCCTCGACGGGCGACCCGGATTATCGGATGCTGTTGAGGGCGTTCGAGCCCATCGCCGAGTCGATCAAGGACCATCCTCGGATGGACATGGACGGGGCGGTTCCCGACGACCGTGTGAACCGGTCGAAGATCTGACGAAAGGGCAGGGCAGGCGTGCGACAGGTCGCTTCGCAAGCCGTGTGCGTTCTGGTAGTCGCCGTCGTTATGGTCCCCGCGGCCGCCGCCTCTGCCGCGCCGGTCAAACTCGACCTGGATGCCGAGACCGACGTTAAGAACGTCGAGGCCCGCTACGCGCTCTACGCCGCGGCGTGCAACCTCGGCAACTTCCTGCGTCGGTTGGCACTGCCGAGGTCGGTGAAGCACTGGTCGCTGACGAGGTTGCGCCGGTTGAAGAGTTGAAAGGAGCATGAACATGAAGAACGTAAACCCCAAACCGAAATGTCGCTTACTCACCGCAGTGGTCATCGGGCTGGTGAGCGTGGGGAGTTTGTGTGCCGAGGAGAAGTCGTGGAAGGACGAGACGGTGCTGATCTCGCCGCAGGGCGATCAGACCGTGGTCCGGCCCTTGGAGGGCGACAAGATCCTGTTCCGGAACGCCGATCCGCAACTTGCCGTTGAATGGGGGATGGCCAATGCGCGCACCACCGTCGTGCTGGCCGGCCAGTACGTGATGTCCGATCGCATCGATATCGCGCGTGACGATGTGACGCTGATCATTGACGAGGGCGCCGAGATTTCACTGAACCCGAAGACCGAACATACATCGATAACACCCGGGTTTCGCGGGAGGAACGGCAAGTTATATCCGCACCCGGCGCTGATATACAACCACGGCCGCAACAACGTTCGCGTGATGTGCTTCGGCACACTGGTCGGGCCCGGTCCGATCGTTTTCGACGGCAGAAACGAGAAGCGCACGTGCGGAATCGAAGGCGGATTGCTGCTGGTGACCGGTTCGACCGACGGTAGCTTGTGGCTCATCGACTCCCGACGGGTTCATGTTCCCCTCATGGCTCCGGATTCGGGAATCGACGCGGTGCTCGTACTGGAAGGATGTGAAGACTGTAAACTTGGGATGATCGTCAACCTGGCGGCCAAGCCCGGCGGCCAGACGGGCGAGACCGTGGACTTGAACTCGAGCAATCGGGGCATTGCCATCGACCGGCTGGTCGGCGAACGGTCGCAGGAGATAATCGATTGCAACGGCAGCCACGCCAACGTCAAAGAGATCGTATCCGTCGGGGAGCCCCGGAAGCTTCTTTGCTTTACGGTGCGCTCCGGGCGGCGATTTACAAGCCGGCCGGCCTGCCCCGACCGGTTGGACGTGTGGAAGGCGACCGTCCTGGAGGACGTGGCAGACGTTCGCCGGCGGATCGAGGTGCCGAAGCTGCCTGACGCGCTCCCGCGCTTTACCGTGAAAGCCACCGTTGAAGTCACTCTCGAGGACGGCAGCAAGAAGGTGTACACGAAAGAGGTCGAGATCGATGTGCGGGATGGCGGCGTCAAGCCCAAGAAAAAGAAATAGCCCCTTCCGGAGAACAGCAGGCGACGCGCCTTGTATCGAAAGGACAAAAAGGACGAGAAACGACCTTAATGAGCATTCATACGTTCCCGCTACGGATGCCCTGTCGCGCCGTACCCCTCGTCAGCGCCCACCGTTCGAGCCACCTGCGGAAGCGGCCGGTGACGTTCCCCGCGTCGCCCAGCCGCCTTCGTGGGCGGACCGGCGTATGCCTCGCAATCCGTTTCTCGGCGGTACACAGCGGCCAAAGAGGCGTTATACTGTACGGACAGACGCTTGGCGCAAAGGGGAGTGTGCGCGGCGCTGGAGGCGTCCGGCCAGGGAAGGAGAGGCAGAGTGGCACGTCGCAGGACCTTCCGAACCGGTGCGGTGTATGCGTTTCTGCTGCTGGGCGCGGGCGCCGCCTCTGCCGCGCCGGTCAAACTCGACCTGGATGCCGAGACGAAGGCGCAGTTCGATGAGTTGGCGCGGCAGGTCGGCAGCCGCAAGTGGTTCGCCAAGGTTGCCTCGCAGGCCTTTGACCCCCAGGCGCTGATCCTTCCCCAGGACCGCGACCCGGCAGACGTTGTGCTTCGCCGGACGGTGGCCCTGCTCGCCCGGCTGAAGGCGATGCCGCGGCGTCCGGACTTCGCGGCGATGGAAAAGGAATTGGCGCGATTGCGGGCCGGGGCTGCCGAGACCGACGTTAAGAACGTCGAGGCCCGCTACGCGCTCTACGCCGCGGCGTGCAAACTGCGGCGGCGCATCGCCTTCGCCAATCCGCTGCTGGGGTTCAAACGGATTCTGTTCGTCAAACGCCACAACCCGGGCGGCCCGTTCCACATGTGCGACCAATACTACGGCTGCAACGCCAGGCCTGGCGGCGGGCTGTTTGTTCTGTCCGATCCGTTTGAGTCGGTGCCCAAACTGACGGACCTGCTGGCCGGCGCGGTGGTCGAGAAAGGACGCCTCAAAGGCAAGCAACTCGCCGGCGGCGCGTTCCTGTCGCCCGAACTCTCGTTCGACGCCGGAACCGTCCTGTTCGCCTACACCGAGTGCCGGGCCAAGAAGACCTACACCTGGGGGCCGACGATCAGTTGGCACCTCTTCAAGATCGGCGCCGACGGCACCGGCCTCGCGCAACTGACCGACGGGCCCGCCGACGACTTCGACCCGTGTTTCCTGCCGAACGGGCGCGTTGCGTTCATCTCGCTGCGGCGCGGCGGGTACCTTCGTTGCGGCCGCCACTGCCCGGTCTACACGCTGTTCTCGATGGAGCGCGACGGCAGCGATATCCTGCCGTTGAGTTTCCATGAGACACACGAGTGGCAGCCGAGCGTGACGAACGAGGGGATGATCGCCTACACGCGGTGGGACTACGTGGACCGCGACACCAACATCGCCCACCACATCTGGCTGTGCTATCCCGACGGCCGCGACCCGCGGGCGTTCCACGGCAATTACCCTGAGCGGCGCGAGAGCCGGCCGTGGATGGAGATGAGCATCCGGGCCATCCCCGGCTCGCACAGGTTTGTGGCCGTCACGGGCGCTCATCACGGCAACGCCTTCGGGTCGCTCGTGCTCATCGATCACCGCCTTGATGACGATTGTGCGATGTCGCAACTTTCGCGCCTGACGCCCGACGTGCCGTTCCCCGAATCCGAAGGCAAGCCGATCGAGAACTACATGATCTACGGCACCCCGTGGCCGCTGAGCGAAGACGATTACCTCTGCGTGTACGGACCGGACGCCAGGAACCGCGGCATCTACTGGATCGACCGCTCCGGCAACCGGGAACTGCTGTACCGCGATGCGGCGGTTTCGTGCCTGAGCCCGATACCGCTGCGTCCGAGGTCCAGGCCGCCGGTCATTCCCGACGCAACGACGCAGACGGCCGCCGCGCGAAAGGCCGCCGCCGGACTGCCGGCGACCATCGCGGTGATGAACATGTACGATAGCGATTTCAAGTGGCCGAAAGGCGCCAGGATCACGGCCCTGCGGATCATCCAACTCCTGCCGAAGTCCACGGCGCCGCCGAACAAGCCACGCATCGGCGCGGCCAACCAGAGCAACGCTCGGGCGGTGCTCGGGACGGTGCCCGTCGAGGCCGACGGCAGCGTGTACTTCGAGGCGCCGGTGGGCAAACCCATCTATTTCCAGGCCCTCGATGGGCAGGGCATGGCGGTGCAGTCGATGCGGTCGGTCACCTACGTCCACCCGGGCGAACGCCTGACGTGCCAGGGCTGTCACGAGCCGAAGCGCTCGCCCCCGAAGCAGTCGTCCGGGATGCCGCTCGCGATGCGCCGCACGCCGTCGAAGATACGGCCCGGCGTGGACGGCTCGAACCCGTTCAACTTCCCGCGGCTCGTCCAGCCGGTGCTCGACCGCAACTGCGTGGAGTGTCACCGGAAGGCGAAGAAGGCCCCGGACCTGAGCGGCGCCGTCGAGCGCGGCTTCACCCGGTCTTACAACAACCTGGCCGCCAAGTACGGCTTCTACTTCCACTCCGTGAACGGCTCGATCAAGACGGGCGTCCACGGCGGCAGCAGGACGGT
>JAUVZF010000105.1 GCA_030602705.1 Planctomycetota bacterium | reverse complement strand
GGGCAAAAAGGTTCCTGGAATGGCGAGCGCAGGCGGTTGTAGCGCCGGGCTTTATGCCCGGCGGCCGTTGGCGGCGGCGCCGGCCAGGATGCGCCGGGGATAAACCCCGGCGCTACAACCACCACAGAGGCCAAGCCGCAGGAAATCGTCCCATGCCAGAAATCGTTGTCACACCCGCCACAAGGCTCCATTGCCCTTTTTGATTGACAGGCACCGCCCAGCGGCTAGACTGGTGTGTTCTGGGAAGGGTGTGTGTGCGCCATAGGCGCGTGCGCGCAGAACGACGTCGCCACGGAGGCAAAGACGGTGCCGGAACCCGGAAAACAAGAGCCCGAGGCCCCCGAGCCCAACGGCGGCAGGGCCGAGCCGGAATCGTCCGAGGAGCCCGAGAGCACCGAAGCACTCGCCCCCGAGGTCCGCGCGATGGCCGACGGCTGTTTCGAGCGGGCCAAAGAGGCCACCGTCTGCAACAACTTCGAGTACGGCATCCGCCTGTACCTGGAGGGCCTGCGGTACAATCCGCGCGACATCGAGCGCGGCCATCGAGGACTCAGGGACTGTGCGCTGCGGCGCAGCAACCAGGGGAAGGGCGGCGGTCTTGAGGCGCTGCTCGGCCAGGCCAGGGGCGCCTTTTCACAGATGCTCGGGCGGCACAAGGATACGCTGCTCGCGCTGGAGGCGGCCTGGGCCCGCGACCCGCAAAACGTCACCCTCATGATGCAACTGATGCAGACGGCTCGGCGTCTGGAATACATTGATGTGGCCATCTGGTTCGGAGAACTCGCCGGCGAAGAAACCCTCCGCTCCAAGAAGCCGCAGAAGCAGGCCTTCACCACGCTGGCCGACATGTACGAGGGCCAGGCACGCTTCCAGGACGCCGTCAATGCCCTCTCGCAGGCCATCCGGATCGACCCGTCGGACCGGTCGCTGGACAAACGGGCCCGCGACCTGGCGGCGCGCGCCAGCATCGACGAGGGCAAACTCGAAGAGGTTGCCGACTTCCACGAACAGGTCCGCGACCGGGCCCAGGCGGCCTCCTCCGCCACCCAGCAGGTCATCCGGACCCGCGAGCAGTTGGACGCCCAATACGAACAACTCAAGGCCGCACTCGACGCCGACCCTGCGAACCCGGCCAAGATGCAGGCCCTGGCCATCTGCCAGGCCCGGCGCGGCCACGTTGACGAGGCCCTGGAACTGCTCCAGACGGCGCTCGACCAGACGGGTGAGTACCGCTTCAAATCGCGCATGGACGACATTCGCATGGCCGAGTTCCGCCGCGTCCTGCGCCGGATCAACGAGCAAATCGAGGCCGAGCCCGACCGGGCCGACCTCAAAGGCAAACGCCGGCAGATCACCGAAAAACGCAACGAGTTCGAACTGGACATCTACCAGGAACGCCAGAAGCAGTATCCGACCGACATGGGAATCCGCTTCGAACTGGGACTGCGCCAGTTCCGCGCCGGGCAACACGACGACGCCATCGTCTCATTCCAGACGAGCACGCGCGACCCGAAGCGGCGGATCCAGTCCTTGAACATGCTCGGCCAGTGTTTCTACGCCAAGGAACTCTACCTCGAAGCCCAGGGCCAGTTCCAGAGCGCCATCCAGCAGTACGAAATGGCGACCGACCCCCTCGGAAAAGAACTGCGATACAACCTCGCCAAGACCTTCGAAATCCAGGGCAACGCGACCCAGGCCATCGAATGGTACAGTGTCATCGTCCAGCAGGATTACCAGTACCGCGACGTTGCCAAACGCCTCGAAACCCTGCGCAAACAAACCGCCCAGGACGAAGGAGGCCAACCGGAGCCCGAGGCTCCCCAACAGGAAGGAGACTAGCCGTATGCCGCACTCGTTATCCGCCCGGAAACGCATGCGCCAGAACGTTCGGCGCCGCGAGCGGAACCGCGTCATCAAGAGCCGCATCCGTACGGCCCGCCGCGCCTTTCTCAAAGCGCTCGATGCCGGTGACCTCGCAGGCGCCGGCCGGCGCCTGCGCGCCACGCAGCGATTGCTCCACCGTGCCGCCAACAACGGGCCGCTGCATCGGAACCTGGCAGCCCGTCAGATCGGCCGCCTGCAGCAGCGCCTGAGCGCCGCCGCGACGTCCAAGTAATCGAAACGCACGCTCACGGCCGTACCGGATGTCGGGTCGCCGGCCCTTTCTCTTGGCCCGGTTTGCCCGTACACGGTTCAGGAACAGCCATGCTGTGCGTCAGCCTGATGCCGCAGACAACGGACGAGGCCCTGGACGGTCTGGCGGAAGCCGCCGCTGCTGCCGACGCGGCGGAACTGCGGCTCGACGCCATGGCCGAGTTCGACCTGGCGCGCATCCTCGCCGCCCCCCCCTGCCCCGTCATCGTCACCTATCGGCCCAAGCGCGAGGGCGGATTCTACGACGGTCCGGAAGGGAACCGCCTCGCGGTGCTGCGCGACGCGGCGCGGCTGGGGGCGCGGTACATCGACGTCGAACACGACGCCATCTCGTCGCTCGGCGACGTGCCGCCCGCCAAGACAATCGTCAGTTACCATGACCACGAGAAGACGCCGGCGGACCTCGCCCGGACCCACGCGAGGCTGGCCAAGACGGGCGCCGCCGTTGTCAAGGTGGCCGCCATGGCCAACCACATCCTCGACACGGTCGCCGTGCTGCGGATCCTGCGCGACGCGACCGTGCCGACGATCGCCCTGTCGATGGGCGAGCGCGGCGTGCTGACGCGCGTCCTCGCGGCGAAGTTCGGCGCCTTTCTGACGTATGCCGCCGCCGAATCCGGCCCGGAGGCCGCCCCCGGGCAGGTCTCGGCACGCGACATGCGAGACCTCTACCGCGTCGGCAGCATCGGCCCCGCGACGGAGGTGTACGGCGTGATCGCCGACCCGGTGGGTCACAGTTTGAGTCCGCGCATCCACAATGCGGCGTTCGCCGAGATCGCCTGCGACGCCGTCTATCTGCCGCTCTGGGTGGAAGGCGACGCCGCAGCGTTCGTGCAGGCGATGCGCGAGTTCGACTTCAACGGCTACAGCATCACGATACCGCACAAGCAGACCGTGATGGCCGCCGCAGACGAGATCGAGCCGCTCGCCGCACGCATCGGCGCCGTCAACACGCTGCGGCGGCGCGACGACGGCACCCTGTTCGCCACCAACACCGACTGGACGGCAGGCGTGGCGGCGATCGAGGCGGTCGTCGGCGAAGGGTGGCTCCAGGGCAAACGCGCCCTGATCGTGGGCGCCGGCGGCGTCGGCCGCGCCATGGCGTTCGGACTCGCCCAGCGCGGCGCTCTGGTGACGCTGGCCGACGTGGACGAGGTGCGAGCCGAGGCCCTCGCCGCCGAGGTCGGCGTCTCGCACGTCGCCCACGCCGAGATGACGGGGCAGGCGTGCGACATTCTGCTGAACTGCACGCCGGTCGGGATGCATCCGAAGACCGGCGCCTCGGCCGTGCCGCGCGAGATGCTCCGCGAGGGGATGGTCGTGTACGACGCCGTCTATAACCCCGCCGAGACGCGCCTGCTCACCGAAGCCCGCGATGCCGGCTGCCGCACGGTCGCCGGTATCGACCATTTCGTCCGCCAAGCGGTCGAGCAGTTCGAGTTGTGGACAGGTGCGCCCGCCCCCGTCGAAACGATGCGGCAGGTGGTGATCGAAGCCCTCGCCTGACCCCCGCCGCGCCGCCGGGCTAGCGCCACGTAAGTAGCGGCGAGCCCGTGTTGCATAAGTGGTCGGCATTACTGGACTTGAACCAACAGCCTTTGCGTGCTGAAGCGCTTAAGTCTGGCTGCCACTTGGCCGCCAAGACCGTCAATTACCACTTCTTCAGGCACGACTTTCGGTGGTTATTGGGCAGACGGTGGTAGAGCATCAGGGCGGCGCACCGCCTTTTCGCAGGATTGCCTCAAACGGAAATGAGGTCAAGCGTCCGCCTGGCGAACGCCCGGAGGCTACTGTCGTCGATAAGGGCCTTCTCTGCCTGCCCGGGGTTAGTGTCGTGGTGATATTTCTTCGAGAAAGTGTTAATGTCCTCAAGTTCCCGGAGATGCTCTTTCCAGCCAGCTAGTTTGTCGTCAGGGTGGGCGCCTCGGATTTTCTTGATGAAATCGCCCAGCCACTCATTTGCTTTGAACTTATCGGGGAAACGCATGCGCAGGTTCACCTCGAGGAGTGGCCGTATGCGCCGGGCAGTGCTACGGAGATCGTCCTGTGTTCCTGTCTCCAAGTATTCAGAAAGCGCGAAGTAGTCCTGGAAGTAGTCGCTTTGCGTTGCTTGCTCGATATTCCACAGTCCGAGGTTGCTGTTGTTGACTCCCTCCCTGAATATCCAAAGTGTCTTCGTCCGCGATTTATCCGACTCCCCCCAAATCTGTTGGAGGAAATATGGGTCGTGGGACATTACCACTACTTGGTTGACGCGCGAAAGAACGCGTAGAACTTCGCACCTCGTCTGGGCTTTTCGCTGACGGTCCAGGCTGCATATCGGGTCGTCGAAAACCACAATCTTACCGGCCGCGTCCGGCTCTTTTTCGAGCCGCGCGAGGAAGAAAGCGAAGGCCAACGTGCCCTTGTCTCCGGCGCTCAGCGTGTTTCTGAAAGACGGCGTTCCATCCCAGTTGTCGGGGTCGCCCAGCTCGATGGACTCGCCGTTGATTTCGAGGCAGTAATTTGAACTGGCGCGGCCCCCGGCATAACTGCCCTGCATCTGGCAAATGCGAAAATCCGCGCCGAAGCGATCCAATAGCGCGTTGATCTCCCCCTCGTAGTCCGGAAGCATGTTCCGAGTGAGCCCGCGAAGTTCTTCTTCCTTCAGGTGTTTCTCGCTCTGAAGCAACTTCCAGCCGGCCATGACGCGGCGATAATTGATGCAGAGAGTATCAAGATGTGGGTCATACCGGACCTTGATGTTCTCAAGGCGCGTAAGGCGCTTCTTCTCTTCCGCGAGGTTGCCTGACGCAGTCCGCTGCTTCTCGGCTTGGATGAGTCCGTTTACCTTCCGAACGTGCCCGTTGTAATCCCCAATCAGGCCGCATACCCGCCGATATTCAGCCTTGGCGTTTGTGAAAGCCTCGGTCACCTCGACCACTTCCAAAGGAGTCTGTGCCTTTCGGGAAAGGTGTGCGCGAACCTGTCGTCCTAATTCGTCGCACGCTTCCTGAATCCCTTCGAAATCAAGCGTCGGGAAGTAGGGTGCTATCTTTAGACCGCCCCAAAAACGTGCCAACTCCTTGTTGCTTTGAACGGTTTTCCTAATTTCCCGTAGGGCGAACTCAGAAAGCTGTTCTGAAAGGGTTTTCTGTGCTCTTTCAATCTCCTCTTTGAAATCCTGATATGACTCCCTGAAGTAATCGCGATAGGCAGAGACTAGCTCGTTCCCTTTGACGGATTGCCCACAGAACGGGCATGCCTCGTCCTTGACGTAGTGAAGCCCTTTACTCAGCCATGCCTCCCCATCTCGATCCATGCAGTGCTGCACCTGCTGCTTCACTCGCTGTTCGGCGTCTTTCGCTACGTCCTCAAGCGTCTTGTGTAGAAGTTCCTCGGTAGGGCCAGTGGGATCTTGCGGAGCAGGGAGTTCAGAAAGTGCGGGTTTTGAGCTTATTTCGCTGGCTTTTTCCAGACGCGCCACTTTTTGTTTTTGCGCGGCTATCTTGCGCTCGATTTGGCTATCAGCAGAGAGGTCGATGAACGTGTCGGCCCTCATGTCGCCAAGAATTCTGCCCTTAATCTGCTCCTCCAAGCGTCGGCGTTCTTTCCTCTTTTCTCGGCTTTCTCGGTCGATCGCCTCGATTCTCCGGGCAATCTGCACGCCCCTTTCGCCAATGGCGAACGTGCACAGGTTCTTCTTGTGCTCGTGATAGACATGGCGTCCAGAATAGACATTGTTCTCAATGAAATCGGAATCAAATATGGCTAGCTGGGGCAGCGTCGCGCTCCAGGTTCCATTTTTATAGGTCGCATTGCCAACGGCCAACCGGATGTGCACTTCGGGCGGCTCGGTCTGGCCGAGCGTATGGCGTTCCTCAATCCACTTGCTTTCGCCTGTCTTAAGGGAGCGCAGGATAGCCGAAAGGGTTGTCTTGCCCCTAGCGTTTTCGGAGTAGATAAGGGTCAGCTTCCGGAGTTCCACATCCCCTGCCGGGATACAGTCGGCAAGCCGCCCAACGTTCCTTACCTTGATGATCTTCTTTATCATCATCCGCTTCCCCTTGTTCTGCTTCGGGCACGTAGGCTAGCGGACCCAGGAGCCTTCGACAGATGGCGCGCCGCTCCTAGGGACATCTGTATCGCGTTATCTAGGTAAGGATACAGGGGACCGGCGTTGAACTCAAGTGAAATAAGCGTGAGCTGCCACGTTAGGTGAGATACAGTCTGAAGCGTGGTCCGCTTCCGAACCCACCGGCCGAGTCGCTGCCGTTACCCAATCCGCCCCGTTCTCTGCGTCTCGGCGATCTTTGCGGTTATAGCCCCACCGGTCCCGGCGGTCCCAGTCGCAAGGGATTTCATCCGTGCAGGCGGGGTGAAAAAGGTTCCAGGAACCTTTTTGCGTTTTCGCTGTTTTTGGCGGCAAGAAGGCTGTTTTGCGAAAAAGGTTCCTGGAACCTTTTTTTTGGCCAGCCGGCAGCGCACGCCGTCCGGCCGTAGGTCCACGTGGCGAGGATGAGGGGGTGGGCCATAGGCGATCAGTTGTAGACAAACCACGCCGTCGCACGGCAATCCTTGTCGGCCGTAACGCGGACCCAGTGGGCGCCGAAGCCGGGGGGAAACTCGTGGTGGACGTAGCCGCGGGGCGGGACGGCGATCTTTTCGTAGACCTTCCACGTGCCGTCGCCGATGAAGTCCACCTCGACGGTGAACTCGACGTCGGCGTCGGTCTCGTGCGCCAGGTGCAGGCATTTCCGGTCGAAGCCGGTCATCAGGTACGGGTCGGAGGGCTCGGCGGCCTTGACGCCGGCCTCTCGCCAGACGCCGCCGAACCCCTTGGGCTTTCCGAATCGCCACAGGTCGTCGGTCTTGAGGAACACGAGGTTCGACTGTGGCTGTCCGGCCAACAGGTTTCCGCCGCAGGCCGTTGCCTGGTCGCCCGCCAGGACGGTCAGTCCGCGCCAGGAGCAGAAGTCGGGGACCATCCTCAGGTGCACCGAGATGGGTTTCAGCGCCCACGGCCGGCCCTCGTAGACGAGCGACGAGAGTTCGTAGAACATGCCGTGGGCGTGCATGAGGAACCGTTCGGTCTCGACCTCGCGTATGCGCGGCCACTCGGTGAACCAGGCGTGGTCGAAGGCGTGGCTGGCCTTCGGCAGGCGATACGTGGACCACTTGCCCTTTGCGAAGACCTTGAGGATGACCGACGCCGGGTCCCAGCCGGTGGCGAAGATCGTGTTGTGTGCGCCCATGACCTCGCAGAAAGCCGTCCTCTCGATAACGGTCCACTTCTTGCCGTTCCATTCGGCGAGGCGGCCGTCGTGGCTGGCGCCCAGCACGTCCCCCTCGTCGTAGGAGTTGTTGGCGACGACAACGCGGCCCGCGCCCGTGAAGCCGCCCTTGAAATGGCACCGGCCCTTGATGCCCAGTTCCTTCTTGACGTTAGCCACCTGCGTGGCCTGGAGGGAGTGGACGTCCACCTCAAAGAGCCGGCCCTCCATCGTCAGGAAGTAGACCTTGTTGGCCTTGTCCTTAAGGTGCGTCATGGTGGCGGTCAGGCGGTGGCCCTTGATGGCGGCGCACGTCCGCACGTTGCGCTTCGCGTCGATGAAGTGCGGCCCGATGATGCACTGCTTCGACGGTGGATGGATCATACGGTTGGCATACGTGCCGACGACGCTCTCGGGACGCTTGGTCATGCGGAACGTGGGGTCGATCTCAAACAGGCCCGTTCCCGAGCCGCGGATGTGGGCCACGTACGTCACCATCCACAGGCGGTCGGCCCACGGCATGAGGGCGCCGATGCCGGTCTCGGTGCCGGGGACCTCGTCCACGCTGACCGCGAGGTGCGGAAAAACGCCGCTGATACTCGTCGGCATCGTGTCTTTCGCTGCGGCGGGCGGCTGTTCGCCGGCCGGCTGCCCCGCCGTCTCGGCCTCGGCCGCAACGACCGGCCCCAGGGCGATAAAGAACATCACGACGGCAGCGGCCGGCAGAAAATGGCCTGGCATGGATACCCCCACGATCGGGTCACTCGAGGCTTGCGCGGCGTCCTCGGCACGACCCCATCTCAGGTTCCGCCCATCTCACGAAGGATGGCGCTGATCCGGTCTTGCAGTTCAGGCAGGCGAGTCTCAACCGCCGACCAGACAACGTCGTTATCGATACCGAAGTAGCGGTGGACCAGGATGTTTCTCATGCCAATGATGTCGCTCCAGGGGATCTCCGGATGCTGCTCCCTGAACTCGGCAGACAGTGCACGTGCGGCCTCTCCGAGCAACTGAAGGTGGCTTCGAATCCAGTTCCGGATCAGTTCATCCTGCTCGAAGGTCGCGCGTCCCCTGGCGGCATACTTCTGAACCTGAGCGATGGCCTCCGCCATATCGACGAGTCTTTCGCGGTCGTTCCTCAAATCGGCACCGCCTCCTTCAGAACCCGGTCGCGGATGCGCGGACGCAGACCGCGCTCCGTGACAACGTCCACCGAACACCCCAGCAGGTCTTGAAGGTCCATGAGGAGTCCGCCCATATCCAGCAGGCTGCGGCCGGGTTCCATGTCCACCAAAACGTCCACGTCACTAGCCGCATCGGCGTCCCCGCGAGCGACCGAACCGAAAACACGGATGTTCTTGGCGCCGTGCCGGGCGGCGATGCGCAGGATCTCATCATGCTTTTCCGTCAACAGACGCTGCACTTTCGTCACATTTCACCTCCTTGCCCGACCCGTGGCGTCGTGCTGCGGCCGCGTCACCCGCCGCTTCCCCATACGGGCCCGTACCGGGCGCGACGGGCTCGAACGAACGAACTTCACCTGTCCTGCCTGCCCCAGTCGTACGGGATCTCGTCGGTGTGGGCGGGCAGGCGGTATTCGTCGGGCTCGGCGTGATTGTACGGTTCGGTGGGGACGTTGACGATCATCGCCTCGCCGGTCGAGATGCACTTGAACCCGTGATACACGCCGGCCGGAATGCGCAGGCGAATGGGGTTCCACACGCCCATGAAGAACTCGGCCGTCTCGCCCTTCGTCGGCGAGTCCTCGCGCGCATCGTACAGTGCAACCTTCATCATCCCCTGGACGCAGACGAAGTTGTCCGTCTGCTTCCTGTGATAGTGCCACGCCTTGACGACGCCCGGCCAGGCCGTCGTCAGGTAGACCTGGCCGAACTTCTCGAAGTCCTCCTCGTCCGAGCGGAACATCTCCATCAGGCGGCCGCGCTCGTCCGGAATCGGTTTCAGCCGCGTGACTCGAACACCGTCAATCATGGGTTTTGGCTCCAGGCCCGGTCGGCCCGCGTGGGCCGGCGACGGGCTATTGCTTTGCGGCGCCCTTCTTCTCGCCCGGCAACACGGGGCGCGAGATCGTCCGGACGACCCACCCCCCCTCCTCATTCTTCTCGTAGGCGGTCTCCAGGACCACGCCGGCGTGACGGGTGCACCGCACCCGTGGCGGCTCGCCCGGCTCGCCCCACACCAGTTCGTAACTTGGCGCATCGCCCTTCGATTTGTCCAGTGGACATCGGAACAAATCCTTCACGCTCTCGGCGTCGGTGATCTCGGTCTCGACATCGCCCAGCGTAACGGTCCAGCCGCCCAGGACTCCCGTCAAGGCGACCTTCCGGAGGGTTTCCAGGTCCTTCAGCAGCGAGGGCTTCTTCATGGCCTCCAGGACCCACTCGCCCAGCATCTTCAACTTCATGCGGCAGGGTATGCCTTCGGTGGCCTCCAGGTTTTTGATGTAGGCCCGCCAGCGCTGCTCGAAGGCCTTGACGTTGGTACCGAACGACCGTTTCCACGCCTGCTCCGAGGCCAGCCCGCGCGACATGTAGTGGATGTATTGGAGAAGCGGCGCCCGGTACTTGCCGTTCTCCCCCCTTTCCAGAAAGTGGATCATCGACCAGGCCTGCGGATACTGGACGGAGGCCTGTTTGGACTTCGTCTTGACGGCCTCGCCCCACTGCTTGTACGACATGACCAGCATCTGCTCCATCGGGATCAGCCTGTTCTGTTCGGCGGCCTTCTTCAGGACGTTCACCGTAGGCATCGGGACCTGCCCGATGACCAACTTGCCCTCCTCGAAACGGGCGTTCTGGAAGAAGACGGCCAGCCCCTCGTTGAGCCACACCGGACACGTGTTGCCGATGAACTGCCCGACGAACTGGTGTGTGCCCTCGTGGCGGAGGGTCTCGAGCAGGTCGTCGATCCCCTCCGGCGCCGCCCACACGGCGATGGCGCTGCCCGTGTACAAGCCCTGGCTGCCCTCGGACTCCACGCCCAGGGCTTTCCGGTATCGGTCCCTGGTCTGAAAGACCTGGACCTTCATCCGCTTGATGGCCGACACCGGTTTGGTCTTGCCCATGCGGCGATAGAGTTCCCGGAAGAGGGCTTCCTGGTGGCTGGCCATCAACTGGGCGGCTTTCGGATCGTGGTCGGTCTCGAACTGGTAGTGCGGCGTCTCGACGATCCACAGGTCGCCCTGCTTCTTCATCGGCCAGCCGCGCCCGGCACCGGCATACGCCCCGTATGGGCGGACGGCACCGCTGACGACCACCACTGCCACGGCAGCCAGCGCTGCAACGGCGAGCCATCGGGCTTTCGAGAGCACGCTCATCCCCTTCTCACGTCCTCAGACGGTTTCATGCTATCGCTCCCGCCGGCGGGATTCAACCACATTGCGCAGAAACCCCAGCACAGCCCGCCCTGGCGCGGCAACAATTTCTGGCGGTCGGGTGAGGCTGAGGGAAAAGCATGAGTTGGGCCTGTATGGACGTACCTGTTTAGCGTGCTCTCGAAGCGAGACAATTCGACCGAGCCCTCGCCAAAGGCGAGGGCGAGCGGAGTCCCGGCGCGCCCGGATCGTAGTACGGCCACCGCAAACCGCGATCACCGCG
>JAUVZF010000126.1 GCA_030602705.1 Planctomycetota bacterium | reverse complement strand
ACCGGAGAGCGAGCGCAAAAGAGTCGAGGGGTCTCGCCGCTGGCTGTTTCGGACGGCGAGATTTCTCCGCTCGGCCATACGGCCTCGGTCGAAATGACATCGCTTCGCGAGTACGCTAAACAGGTACGTCTGGAGGTTGTGGGTCGTGATTGAGTTGAGACGTGTGGCCGCCGTTATCCTGTTGTTCCTGGGGGTCGGGGTGGGCCTCCACCTGCTCATGGACCCGCTGCGCGACGCCGGACAGCCCGCCGCGGCCAAGGCGATGACCCTCGGGGTGGGGCTGGCACTCTCGGTGCTCGGCATCATCAGCGGCTTCCTGATCGCACGCATTCCCAAGGAGCGGATCGACGGCGTGACGGAGCACCTCCAGGACATGGCCCGGCGCGGAACGGTCGGCATGGTCGTCAGCGAAGCCGACGCCGACGCGCTCGGCCGGCTCGGCCACGCCATCAATCGCTACCTCGTCTCCGTCAAGGACGAGGTGGAACAGTCGCACATGACCGCCAAGGAGCGGCAGATTCAGTTGAAGGTCCTCGAGGCCGAGAAGCGACACGTGGAGGCCGTCATCCATGCCATCAGCGACGGCGTGCTCGTCATGGACGCCTTCGGAGACCTGGTTCTGACGAACGAGGCGGCCGAGAGGATCTTCGGTTTCACGTTCGACGCATCCTCACGCAAGCCCGTCGAGGAGACCATCAGCGACAAGCCGTTCCTCGAACTGCTGCACGAGATGCACGAAACCGGCCTGATCGCGCCGCACAGGACCGTCGAGTGGATTCAAGGATCGGGCGAGAACACGCGGACCTGGCGAGTCATCCTGAACACCGTCGTCGAGGGACGCAAGCACAACCGGGTCGGCGGCGTGGTGGCCGTTCTGCACGACGTGACGAAGGAGAAGGAAATCGCCCGCATGAAGAGCGATTTCGTCTCAAACGTCTCCCATGAACTCAAGGCCCCGCTCTCAAGCATCAAGGCCTATGTCGAGATGCTACTGGACGGCGAGGCGGCAGACGAGGCCGAGGCCAAGGAGTTCCTGGGCGTAATCGCCGGCGAAACCGACCGGCTCGGGCGGCTCATCAAGAACATCCTGAACCTCAGCCGCCTCGAATCCGGCCTCATCCCCGCCAACAAGACCGACTTGGCCATGACCGAGATCCTCCGCGATGTCGGCGACGTCATGACGTCACAGGCCGCCAAGAAGAACATCAGCCTCCAGGTGGACCTGGCGCCGGTCTTCTTTCACGTCCACGCCGACCGCGACCTGCTCTACCAGGCCGTGCTCAACGTCGTCTCCAACGCCGTCAAGTACACGCCGCCGGGGGGGCAGGTGTCCGTCTCCGCGTACCTCGAGGACGGCTCGGTGGTGGTGGACGTGGCGGATACCGGCTACGGCATTCCGCCGGAGGACCTCGACCGGGTCTTCGAGAAGTTCTATCGTTCGCGGCACTCAGCCGGGGAAGCCGCCGGTACCGGTCTCGGACTGCCGCTCGTGAAGCACGTGGTCGAAACGATTCACGGGGGACGAGTCGCCCTGGAAAGCCAGGTTGGCAAGGGATCCGTGTTGCGAATCTACTTGCCCGCCGTTCGCTAGCCGTGCGGCGACGGGAGGACGAGCATGACGCACAAGGTACTGGTGGCCGACGACGAAGCCTTTATCACGAACGTGGTGGCCAGGAAACTCCAGAACGCCGGACTTGAGGTCATCGTGGCGATGGACGGCCAGGAAGCATACGAACGGGCCATGGATGAGCGGCCCGACTTCCTCATCACCGATCTCCAGATGCCCCGGATGAGCGGTCTGGAACTGTGCGCGCGGCTGACGGCCGAACTGCCGGAACCCATCCCCACCATCCTCCTGACGGCCAAGGGCTTTGAGATCGACCAGAGCAAGATCGGCAGCCTGCCTATCCTGCGCGTGATGACCAAGCCGTTCAGCCCCCGGAAACTCCTCGCCAGCGTCCAGGAGGCGCTCGGCGTCTGCGCCGCATCCTAGGGCAAGCCATGACGGCATCTCCGACAACCTGTTCGCCGGCGGCGCTTGAGGCTCCGGATGGGCTCGCCAGCCAGATCCGCGAGCACGCCGGTGTGTCCGTTACTTTCTACCATCCCAACGGCACGCCGGCCGACGAGGCACCGGGGCAAGGCGATACCGCCGGCGCCGGCGCCGTCCCGTCCGAGACCCTGATGCGCCTCGTGCGCGAAGCGGCCGAGACGAAAGAGGATCGCCTCGCGGTCGGCCCCGATGGTCTGGCGGCCGCATGGCCGATCTGCCTTCGCGGGCGGCCGAGACTCATCGGGGCGGCCGAACTGCCGCTCTCAGGGGAGGCCGAACTGCCGCTGGCCCGACGTCTGCTGGCGGCTGTGGGGGTGGCCGTCCGTGCGCGCCTCGTCGGGGCCGACGCCGAGTCCCAGTGCGATTCGCTCGCCGAGGCGCTCAGCCAGAGTTTCGAGGAGATCACGCTGCTCCACAACGTCGGCGAAGCGCTCCATGTGACACGCCCCGTCACGGGCCTGCTGAAGTACGTGTGCACGGAACTTCGCGCCACGACCGGGGCGGAGGCGGCCGTCGCTTATCTGCCGGGGGGAGACGGCGCCGCGCCCGAGACCGTGATCTGCGGCCGGCTCCCGCTGCCTGCTTTGGACCTGCCGACGCTTTTGGGCAAGTTGCTGGATAGCCTTGACACCCACGGGAACATCCTCATCAACAATCACTGCCAGCAGGACCCGTCGCTGGCCCGGTTCTCGACGGCGCTGGAGCAACTGGTCATGGTCCCGGTGGCGCTGGGCGAGCAGGCCCGCGGCGCCCTTGCGGTATTCAACCGCTCCGGCGAGGAGTTCGGCAGCCCCGACGTTAAACTCCTCCGGTCCAGCGCCAACGCCAGCGCCGTCCTCATCGAGAACCGTCGCCTGTACAGCGAACTCCAGCAGATGATGCTGAGCCTCGTGCGGGCGCTGGTGTCGAGCGTCGATGCCAAAGACCCGTACACGTGCGGGCACAGCGAGCGGGTGGCGATCACGTGCCGCGAGATCACCGGCCAACTGGCGCTCGGCGACGAGCAGGCCGAGCAGGCGTACATGGCCGGACTGCTCCACGACATTGGCAAGATCGGCACACCGGAAGCCATCCTGCGCAAGGAGGGACTCCTTCTGCCTGAAGAACGCCGCATCATGCAGCGCCATCCACAGGTCGGCGGGCGCATCCTGAGCGGCATCAGAAAACTGGAACCCATCCGCGAAGCCGTCATCCATCATCACGAACACGTGGACGGCAACGGCTATCCCGCGGGGCTGAAGGGCGAGGCGATCCCACTGCTCGCCCGGATCCTCGCCCTGGCAGACGCCTTCGACGCAATGACCAGCAACCGGCCGTACCGGCCGATATCGCCGCTTGAACATGCCATCCGTGAGATCCGGCGCAACACGGGAGCGCAGTTCGACGTGGCCGTGGTCGAGGCGTTCTTCCGGCTCGACCTCGACCGGCTGATGCAGCAGTTTGCCGAGGAAGCGGCAACGCCCTGTACCACGGGCATATAGGCGAGGTCCACGATGCCGACAACAGCCGATGCGTACGGCAGCATGATGGTGCTTTCGGTAGAGCCGGCCCTGACACGAGCCGAGGAGAAACAGTTCCGTCAAGCCGCCTCGGAGCAAATCCGGTCCGGCGGGCGGTGGTTCATCCTCAACCTGTCACGGGCCGGCTATTTCGACAGCCAGGGACTGGAAGCACTCGTCTGGTTCCAGGAACAGGCCGAGGCCGTCCAGGGCGTCGTCAAGGTGGCGGGGTTGAAGGGCCTCGGGCGAAAGACCTTTGAGATCGTCCGCTTCGACAAGAAGTTCGAGGTCTTCGATAACGTTCACGACGCTGTCAAGAGTTTTCACTAGGAACAGGCAATGGCCACAGCAACCAAACACCGCCCCCGGCTGGGCGATCTGTTGACGGCCCGCGACGTCATCACGCCACGGCAACTGACCCATGCGCTCGAGGTTCAGCAAGACGGCCAGCAGGATCGACTCCTCGGCGAGATCCTGATGGACCTTGGCTACGCCACCCAGGAACAGGTTCTGTCGGCCGTGGCGCAAGCGTGGGGCGTGCCGTTCGCCCACCTCACGCCGCAACTCGTTGACCCGGCTGTCCGTAGTTCTCTGCCGGCGGCGTTCATCCAGAAGCACTGTGTCCTCCCGCTCTTTCGCGTCCGCGATGTGCTGACCGTGGCCGTCTCCGAACCGTCAAACATCTTCCTGGTCGATGAGATTGCCCACGCGGCCGGGCTGAGTACCCAGGTGGTGGCGGCGACGGCCGACAACATCTACCAGATGCTCGATGAGACCCGCGCCGACGCGAAGGACCCGTCCGAACTCCTCGACGACGGGGACGCCGAACTGCCGATCTCGGCCGACCTGCTCCTGCCGGACAACTACGAGTCGGTCTACGGCACGTGGCCCCCCGAGAAGGTTGCCCGCCTGTTGATACGGGAGGCCGTTCGCTCTCGCGCCAGCGCCATCCACCTGGAGCCCGATGAGAAGGTGCTGCGGATACGGTTCCGCATCGACGGCCTGCTCCACGTTGTGATGCGTCCGCCCTCGCGGCTGGCGGCGGGACTCGCCGCCGCCTTCGATGAGATGACGGGGACCTCCGGCAAGGCATCGCCGGCCCAGGGCTTCCGCCGAAGTGCTCGACTTCTGGTCCAGGGCCGCGGTGTTCAGATTCAGGCGGCCAGCCTGAGCGGGGCATCCGGACCTCGGACCGTGGTGCGCCTGGTGCGCGACGATGAGGCACAGAAACCGCTCGAAAAACTCGGCTGCGACGTCGAGTTGCTCGCGGCATACCGCGAACTCCTGGCTGAAGGGCACGGTCTGGTGGTCGTTGCCGGCCCACGCGAAAGCGGCCTCACCACGACACTCTACAGTACACTCAATACCCTGGACCCGGTCCGCCTGAATGTCTGCACCCTCGAATCGTGCGTGCACTTCAGTCTGCCGGGTATCAACCAGTTCTCGCCGGCAACCTGCGGCGCCGCACACGCACCGGACATCCTCCCGCGGCTGCTTCTCCAGCAACCGGACGTCCTGATGCTTGACGGCGTGATGGATGCCGACGTAGCGCCCGCTGCCGCAGAAACGGCCCTGGATGGACGCCTGGTCCTCGTCCAGGTCCGAGCCAGAGACGCCGCCGATGCCATCGCAAGGCTGGCGGCCGAGGTGCCTGCCGAGCCGCTGGCGTCGGCTCTGCGCGGCGTGCTGACGCAGCGCCTCGTGCGGACGGTCTGCCTCCACTGCCGCACGCCGTACGATCCGCCGGCTTCGCTGCGCCACCGCGTCACCCAGACGTTCGGCCCGGTGGCCGAGTACGTCAAAGGCCGAGGCTGCGCCAGTTGCGGGCAGACGGGGTTCCTCGGACAGATCGGCCTGTTCGAACTGACGCCCGTGGACGCCGCACTCGCCGACCTGATCCGAGCGGGGGGTGACCTTCAGACCATGCGCAACGTGATCCGCTCTGCCGGGCGGCCCTCGATCTGGCTCGACGCCGGCAACAAGATCCGGGCCGGCATCACCTCGGTCGAGGAAGTCATGGATGTCCTGGCGGGGTACCCCGGCGGGGCGCCGGGCGATGCGGACCAAAAAGAACGAGCCGCCGAAGCGGCCCTCCAACAACCTGCATGATGATCTTCGCGGCCGCCTTTACCTTGACGGCCGGCTCAACTTCTTCTCCATCTCCTTCATTCTATCCCTGAGACCTTTGCCGTCCTTCTCGCGCTTGTCCCTGGGGATGGCGTCGTGGAGGGCCTTATAAACCCTGTAGGCGCTGCGGAAATCGCCGCATTTCTCGTACGCTTTGGCCACCTTCTCTCCGAGTTTCCTGTCGCGATAGCGGTCCTTGATGCTCTTGGCCTCGAACAGGCTTCGGTAGAGCAGGAGGGCCCTCTTGGGGTCTTTGACCTTGTCGCACAGTTCCGCCATCTTCTCGGTCATAAAGGTGTTCTTGACACGCTCATTCTCCGTCATTTCGCCGTAGCGTTTCGAGTAGACGCCGAACGCGGCACGCCATTCGGCGCACCGCTCGTACAGGTTGGCCACCTTTTCGAGGTTCGTCCCGTGCTTGCCCTGGATGCGGGCCGTCACGGCGTCGATACGTGCCTTCAGCGCCTCCGGAGCCTTTTCGCGATCGCGCTGGAGGGCCTTGACGGACTTCAGCAGCGGGAGCAGTTTGGCGTTGCCCGCCTGGCGTTGCTTGGCGCACCAGAGCATGATGGCCCTGTATTGGCGGAGTTCTGTTGCCTTCTCGCCTTTGGAAAGTCTCTCGGCGGCCTTGCTCGGGTCCTTGAGGCCTGCGTTCGCCTTCTGCTGGGCCTGCATGATCTTCACCGAGAGGTTAAGTTCCTCCTCCTGGAGCGACATCATCCGGCTCTCGATCGACTCGATCTGCTTCTCGACACGAGCCGTCAGCCCCGCTTCCGCCTCGCCCTGCGGCTGCTCGGCCGTCAGCCGGGCAGGCAGCGTCGAGAGAACCGCCAGGCCCAGTGCCAGACTCAGGAGCAGTTTCGCACACCGCACTCGCATAGCCAGCCCCACTTATCGGCCCCCCTTGTCCGGCCGTCTATTGGGGATTATACACCATTTAGCCCGATCCGCAATCTGCCCGCCGGCGGCCGGCGCGCGTCTAGCCTTCGATCGACGTTACGCGCACGCTCAGGTATCCCTGGCGATGGCCGGTGTGGGTCCGCGAGTTCTTGCGCCGGCGGACCTTCACGACCTCCAGTTTCGGCCCCTTTGCCGGGCCGAGGACCTCGGCCGTCACTTTCGCCCCGTCCACGAGGGGTTTGCCGACACGGACGCCCTTTTCGTCGGCCAGAAGCAGCACCCGGTCGAACGTCAAGGCGCCGCCCACCTCGGCGGGGCGCAAATCGACCTCGAGCGTCTGACCCTCTTCAACCCGCAACTGCATGCCGCTGTCTTCGATAATGGCGTACATACCACTCTCCGCTCACCCAGGTTATACGACAAGACCGGGGAGTGTAGCGAGCCGTTGCCCGAGAATCAACCTTTATCTCCTTCTGCCGCCGGATCAGACGGTTGCGGCACCGCCCTATTCACGCCGCGCACCTGTCATCCCGACCGAGTCCCGGCGCGCCGGGACGAGGCGATGGGGTCTCGGCGGCCGTCGCGCCGTCCTGATTTGCCCCGCCAAGCCCCGACCCATTCCATCTGCTCCATAAGACTTACGTCGATTTTCACCTTGCCGAAACACCCAAATTCGCGTTTTTTTTGGTTCCGAGCCTTGATTCTGGGCCGTGAGGGGCTTTTTTGGCTCTCAATGTTAAGATAGGTAAGGCAAAACGCGCTGGTTTTTGA
>JAUVZF010000107.1 GCA_030602705.1 Planctomycetota bacterium | reverse complement strand
TCAAAAACGGAACAAAACGGAACAAAAACGGACAAAAACGGACACATAAATCGCAAAAACCGACCCAAAACCAGCGCGTTTTGCCTTACCTATCTTAACATTCGACCCCCAAATCGCCCCTCACGGCCCAGAATCAACGATCAGAGCCAAAAAAAACGCGCATTTGCCCGTTTCGGCGAGGTCAAAATTGACGTAAGTGTTATGCAACACGCCGCATGTTTTGGCGCCCGTTCGGCCACCGGAGCAACCGCGGCGGCAAATAACGCTTCCAAACGAGGGCCATTCGATTACAATGGTCCCGGAGTTACGATGCCGGCAAACACGAAAGGAAGGCCCGCAAATGGCAAAAGCGAACGTCACCCGACGCCGCCTCCTCGGCGCCGCATCGGC
Organism: Planctomycetota bacterium; assembly: GCA_030602705.1. Lineage (GTDB taxonomy): Bacteria > Planctomycetota > Phycisphaerae > FEN-1346 > FEN-1346 > JAUVZF01. The sequence goes on along the minus strand of JAUVZF010000107.1, from coordinate 10,396 downwards.
CGCAGCGATCACCGTCGTCTCCAGGCACGTCCTGGGTGGCCGGAACCAGACGCCGCCCAGCGAGAAACTGAACATCGCCGGCATCGGCGTCGGCGGCATGGGCGGGGCGAACCTGCGGAACCTTCAGTCCGAGAACATCGTCGCACTCTGCGACGTGGACCACGCCTACGCCGCCCGAACCTTCAAACGATACCCCAAGGCCAAGGTCCACACCGATTTCCGCAAGATGTTCGAGACGCAAAAGGATTTCGACGCCGTCCTCGTCGCCACGCCCGACCACACGCACGCCGTCATCTCGATGGCGGCCATCAAGGCCGGCAAGCACGTCTACTGCCAGAAACCGCTGACGCACAACGTGCATGAGGCCCGCATGCTCGCCAAAGCGGCCCGCGAGGCCGGCGTCACCACGCAGATGGGCATCCAGGGCCATTCCGGCGAAGGTGCAAGGCTCATCTGCGAATGGATCTGGGACGGGGCCATCGGCCGCGTGCACGAAGTCGACGCCTGGTGCAGCCTGTCGTACTATCCGTGGGGCCACGCCGGTTGGAGTTCCCGATGGGGCCGCCGACCGAAAGAGACGCCCGCCGTCCTCGCATCGCTCGACTGGGACCTGTGGATCGGCCCGGCGCCCATGCGGCCGTACCATCCGGCGTACCATCCGAAGGTATGGCGCTCGTGGCTGGACTTCGGGTGCGGCATGATGGGCGACCGCGGGGCCCATACGCTGGACCCCGTTTTCTGGGCCTTGAAACTGGGCCAGCCGACCAGCATCGAAGCCACCTCCCTGGGGCTGAACTCCGACACCCATCCGCTGGCCTCGATCGTGACCTACCAGTTCCCCGCCCGCGGCGACCTGCCGCCCGTCAAACTCACGTGGTACGAGGGCCTACGCGCGCCGCGACCGGCGGAACTGGAGGACGGCCGCACCATGGGCGACCGCGAGGGCGGCGTCGTTTTCAAGGGCGATAAAGGCAAACTCACGTGCGGCACCTACGGGGGCGGCCCACGCCTGATACCCGAAAGCAGAATGAAAGACTACAAGCGGCCGCCAAAAACGCTCCCCAGGGTCAATGGCAGCCACGAAAGGGACTGGGTGCGGGCGTGCAAGAGCGGCAAACCGGCAGGGGCGGGTTTCGACTACTCCGGTCCGCTGACCGAGATCTGCATGCTCGGCAATGCCGCCAGACGCATCGACGCGCGGATAGAGTGGGATGCCGAGAACCTGAAAGTGACCAACCTGCCCGAGGCGAACAAGTACATCCGCACCGAGTACCGAAAGGGCTGGAGCCTGTGAAGGCGCCGGGGCCGACAGGCGAGGCGCCGGCGCCGAGAGGCAACGAGCCGGGCAAGCCCGGCGGCTAACTCGGCTCTTCGGCCTCGGTCGGCTGTTCGTCCTCGGCCGGCTCTTCGGCTTGGGATTGGTCGGCTCCGGCCTCTTCAGCCGCCTCGGCTCTCATGGCGGCCACAATCCGCACGTCGCGGAGGGTGATGATGCTGAGCAGGACCAGGACGGCGCCAACCGCCGTAAGAACGATGCCGAACTGAAGAGACTTGCTCTGCCGGCCGCTCGTGTAGTTCTTGGCCTTGACGTAGTCGGTGGCGTCCACGGCGGCCTCGTCCGGCGCCACCTGCCCGTAGGCGGGCACGTTTTGGAAATACACCCGCCCGGTGTCGGAGACCGAATGCGTTGCGCCTTTCGGTATCGCCCACGAGCCCTCGCCGGCCTGGACTACGTCAAACTCCGCGATGCCGGCCTTCTTCAGCGTTTCGTGGAAGTAAGCGAGGTGCCGCTTATACGGATTCTCCTCGGAAGTCGGCAGGAAGCAGTAGACGCCGATGCCCACACACACCAGCCCCACCAGAAGCGACGGCAGCCAGATGGCCTTCTTTAACCCGACGTGGTGTGCGGCACGCTCCTTGCCTTTGGGCGGCTTCTTCCTAATGGGCCGGACGGCCCGTGGACCGAGTTCGCCGGCCGACACGGTGACGGCTTCGCCGCCCTCCCCCTGGCCCGAGGCCCGCATTTGCTCGGCCATCTCGGCCACGCCGCCCTCGGAACCGAGTTGGTCGTGAAGCGCCTGGATATCGCCCTCGTGCTTGACCTTGGCGTCGCCGGCGTCCACGTCGCCGGCGGTCTCCCGCTTGAGTGCATCGAGGTCCTCGCGACGCTTGGCGGCCGTGTCGCCCGGGTCGCCGCGGACCTCTTTCATCTGCTCGACCATCGCTCGCTTGGCCTCGGCGTGGGCTTCGACGTCCTCCATGTCCCGGACGGCCGCTTGGGCCGCGTCGGCCTGTTCCGGCCCGATGGTCTCGGCTGCATCGCCACCGGCCTTGGCCGCATCCTCCGGAAACGGCACGGGGATGTCCAGGCCGCAGGCCTCGCAGTGGAACAACTGGCCGGCCTGCGACTCGTCTGCCGAACAGGTCGCCCCGCAGTGACACGTGAACTCGATGGCCACATCCGTCTCCTTGTCATCTTTCGTCGCGTCACGGTATTGTACGGTTTCGCGAGCGTGTCCGCACGCCTTTTCTGATTGACCGGCCTCCGACCGGCTTCTAAACTGCGCCGTGGGCCGCTGAAGCCCCGTTCGAGGAAACCGTGGCCGAATCCAGTCCGCCTAATCCGACGCTCGACGAGGCCTTCATCGCCGGTCTCCGCCGCCTTCTGGAGGAAGGCCGGAGGGATGAACTGGCGCGCCGCCTCGACCAACTGCACCCGAGCGACGTGGCGGACCTGCTCGATGAGTTCAGTACCGACGAGAAGGTCGCGCTGTTCTCGCTGCTCGAGGCCGACGATGCCGCCGACGTCCTGGTCGAAACCGACGCCGAGACCCGCGAGGACATTATCGAGAGCGTCCGGCCGGAAACACTTCGCACCACCCTGGCCGAACTCGAACCCGACGAGGCCGCCGACGTCATCGGCGAACTGGAGCCCGAAGAGGCCGCCCAGGCCCTGGCCGCCATCGAAGACCGCGACGAGGTCGAGAGGCTCCTGGAGTACCCGCCCGACACGGCCGGCGGCCTGATGACCACCGAGTTCGTCGTCCTGCCCGCCGGCATCACCTGCCGCGACGCCATTGAGCTGGCCAGCGGCGCCTCCGAGACCACCCACCGCAATTATTTGTACGTTACGGACGAGGCGTCTCGCCTCATCGGCCGCTTGCCCCTTGAGAAACTCGTCTTCTCCCCGCCCCAGACCCCTGTCGGCGACCTCATGGAGACCGACGTCCACGGCGTGCCCACCGGCATGGACCGCGAGCAGGTCGCCGAGATCGTCCGCCGCTACGACCTGCTGGCCGTTCCCGTGGTGGACTCGGCAACCGGCATCATCAAGGGCATCATCACCGTGGACGACATCCTGGACGCCGCCGATGAAGAAGCCGCCGAAGACATGTACCGCATGGCCGGGACGGCCGCCAGGGACCCGCTCCACATGCCGATCTGGCGCCGGGCGGTCGCCAGGCTGCCCTGGCTGCTCATCACCCTGGTGCCGGGCTTCCTGGTCGGCCAGATCATGCGATGGCTCGGCTACGACCCCGGGGGGACGACGTCGCTGCTGCTTTTCGTCCCTGTGATGATCCTAATGGCCGGCAACGTCAGCCTCCAGTCCTCGACGATCATGGTGCGCGGCCTGGCGACGGGCGACATCCGGATCTCGCGGACCGGCACGATCCTGGCGAACGAGGTCGGCGTGGCGGTGCTGGTGGGCGTGGTGTGCGGCCTGGTCTCGGGCGCGGTCGGGTACGTCTTCTTCCGGCACGACATCGGTTTTGCCGTCGTGATCGCCTTCAGCATGCTGTGCGGCATTCTGAGCGCCGCCGTCACGGGGACCCTGATTCCCCTGACCTGCCATCGCATCGGGGTGGACCCCGCGCTGGCCAGCGGCCCGTTCGTCACGAGTTTGAACGACATCACGGGCACGCTGATCTACCTTGGCCTTGGCGCGCGTCTGCTGTACCTGTTCGGCTGAGGGGCCGCCCCGCCCTGATCGGGGCCGTCCGGGCGGGGCCGGTGTGCAGCACTCTGAGCCGCGCCCGCGAGGGGCCAGGGTGCAGCATTCTGAGCCGCGCCCGCGAGGAAGCGGCCGCTCCCTGACGGTCGCGGCTCCGCCACGACGCGCGTCGGCGAAAACGCTTCCCCCACCCCTGCCAGCCGGCTACAATCGTGGCCACCAACCGGCGCGCAGCCAGCCGATGCCTGCGCCGGGATGGAATGAATAGAATCCGCTGGAAACCGTCTGATGACTGATGAACCGGGACAGAACGGCCAAGCCGACGAGGCAGCCGCGCAAGAGGCCGAGCGCGACGCAACCCTTGTCGAACGACTCAAGGAGGGCGACAGCAAGGCGCTCGACGACCTGTTCCGCCGGCACCGCGACGCCGCCTACGGCATCGCGTTCCGCCTGGTCGGGTCCCGGGAAGATGCGCTCGACGTCGTGCAGGAATCGTTCATTCATGTCATGCGGGGTATTCAGGCGTTCCGCGGCCAGTCGTCGTTTCGGACGTGGCTGTACCGGATCGTGACGCACGCCGCCCTGGACTACCGTCGTTGGCGGTCGCACCGGCAGGCCGAGAGCCTCGACGCGTTGGCGGTCCTGGAGCCTGCCGCCACGGGGCCGAGCCACCCGGCGCCACAGGAAGAAGCGGCCGAGCGGGACCTGCGGAAGGCCATCGACGAGGCCCTGGCCAACATCTCGGAAAAGAACCGGGCGGCACTCGTCTTGTATGGCCTCGAAGGCATGTCGTACAGGGAAGTAGCCGACGTGCTCAGCATCTCCGTCGGAACCGTCATGAGCCGCATATTCAACGCGCGGCAGAGGCTCAGGGAGTTGCTGGCCTCGGAGATCGGGTGAGAGCCATGGATTGCGACGAAGCCAAACTGATGCTGGCCGGGTACGCCGACGGAGAACTGTCGGCGTTGGAGAACGAGGGTCTGGCCGCTCACCTGGAGCAGTGCGGGCGGTGCCGCCAGATCGTCCACGACCAGCAGCGGGTTCAGCACGTGCTCGACTCGTACGATCCCTCGCCGGTTGAGGAAAGCGACTGGAGCGGCATCGGCAAGGCGCTGAAGGCCGAACTCGAAGGCAAGGGCGAGCCGGTGCAACTGAAGACGCGTCCGCGGATTGAGGGCCTGGACCCAACGCCCGAGGCCCAGCCGCCCATTGTCCCTGAGGAACCGCCTCCTCCCGCTCCAATCGTTCGCGAGGTGCCGGCGCCCGCTGCCAGGCCGCGAGGCGCCGCCGCTGCGGCCCGCGCGCCCGCCATGACACTCATCAAGGTCCGACCCCGTAAGGCACGCCAACCGTTGCGCTGGATGGCGCACGTGGCCGGCGCAGCCGCCGCCGCCCTGGTGATGGCCCTGGGGATGGCCACGCTCTGGACCCTGGCAGCACCGCCCCTGGCGCCGAATACATTGGCGCGGCAGGACGACGTTGCTATCATGGAACTGGAAACCGACGCCGACTACAATGTTATCCTCTACACGGGCGATACGGACGACGTGGTCGCCATCTGGGTTGAACCGGACGAGTCCAGCGGCTGAGCGCACAGGCGGGAACAAGGACCATGCGACATCCAACCCACGGGCAGGCGATGATCCTGGCGGTCGCGGCGCTGCTGACCCTCTCCGGGGCCGCCCAGGCCGCCACCGAAACCGCCGACTCCAAGCAAAGCCTCAACGTGACCGTCATCGGCATCCACGCCACCAAAGAGGTCAAACCGTTCATCGACCCGACGCTGAAGGCCATAGCCGCTGAACTCCGCAAACGCGCGGTCGGCTATAACAGTTTCCGGCTGGTCGTCAACATGACGCGCACCGTCGCGATCGGCAAGACCTGGGAATGCCCGATGAAAGAGGACTACGCCCGCCGGGTTCAACCCATCAAGAGCGAGGCAAACAAGGCGACGGTCCGCCTGCTCTGGATCCACTACGTGGGTGCGGGGCGAAAACGCAAGGCCCAAGAAAAAGAGAAACTCACCCTTTCCATCCGTAAGGGCAAGTACTTCCTCTCGGGCGGGTGGAAACTGAAGAAAGGCGTGCTACTCGGCGCCGTCGCCGTCCAGTGACCTTCTATCCCGGCCTTCCTCGAGTTCGCAGCCGCGTAGGGTGGGTGCTTTGCACCCACCGTCCGACGCCCAGGCCTCTTTGCCCCAATCTGGTGGGTGCGGAGCACCCACCCTACGGAACGGAAGCCCTACGGCGGGGCGTAGGCCAGTGAGAGAGCGGGCCGCCTTTCCCTATCTGCTGTTGTCGCGCGGCTGGTTCAGCGATTCCTCCAGCATCTGCGCCACGTGGCGTGCCCGGTCGCCGACGTCGGCCCACAGGCGTACCAACTCGCTCGCCGTCTTGGCGCCCAGAAAGAGCATCGCCGCCAGCACGAGCGCGGCGATGAATACGCCGATGCCCAGCCACGGCCGGCCGCCCGTGGCAAGCAGGATCAGCGCGCCCAGCCCACCCAGAAACACCAGCACCGACACGGCGATGCCCACTCCGAAGATGATGGCGGCCAGCAGCCGCAGGGTATCGTACGGGCTGGTCCGGGCAAGCATTCGGGAGACGGTGGTGGTAGAGGACTGCTTGGAGGGTCCGCCGGCGCGGGCCGGTGCCGGCGTTGGCGCCGCCGCGCCCTCGGCCGCCACGGCAGCAGCGAGCGCGACCGCAGGGTCGTCGGGAAACGTCACGACCTCGCCGCACTGCGGGCACTTGGCCTTGTGTCCGGCGGCCGAATCCGGCGCGGAGATGATTTTTCCACACCCCGGACACGTTGCGGAAATCGGCATCCTTCGACGCCTGCAAGTCCCCCGGTCCACACAGTATACACGCAACTCGGGAGGAAGGCAAACAACCGGATGAGAAAGGGGAAGGCTCGAACCACCTCAACCGGACATCAGGACGCCGGACTCAGGTGGGTCTCCACGAAATCCATCACGCGCTGACGGTCTTCGTCGCTGATGCCGACGAACGCCACGCCCACCTCGTACAGTTCCGGGTCGATCTTTGACGCGCGGCACCACGTGATGCGCCCCTTGCAGGTCACGGGCGTTTCGTCCTCCGGCAACAGAAACGTCAGCATGGGCGTCGTGCCTTCCCGCATGGGGTCCGCCATGAGGACACACATGCCCCCTGCCGAGATGTTAAGCGTCGGGCCGATCGATTCGACCGTGATGCGCGTCGTAATGCGAGGACTCGTTCGCATTTCGGTCCGCAGCATGCTTGCTCTCCTTGCGCCGGGACGTCGTGTCGGGAGCACAGCGTAGGGGCACTAGTTGTTATCGGAAGGCGCCTGCCCTCTTCTGCACACAAATCTCTTGCCGAAACCCCCCGTTTCTGACGAGCGGAACAGCGGATTCGGACCCGTTCCAGGGCCGCAAAAACCGCCTCCGACACACGACCGGGGGCCAAACACCCCCTTGACCCAAACGAGACCCGGCGTATGGTTACATGGCGCCTGGAAGCGATGTTGCGGGCGAAACGAAAACCGGTCAAATGACCTGGAGCGCGAATGCCTGAGTCTGGAAATCTCGTGCACCCGATTACGCTCGGCCCGCTTGCGCTCTCAAACAACCTTGTCCTCGCGCCGATGCACAAACGGACGCACCTGCCGTTCCGGCTGCTCTGCCGCCGCGAGGGAGCCGCACTGACGCACACCGAGATGGCCACGCCACACGAACTCCTCGGCCACGAAAACGCCCGCAAGGCCCGGAACCTTCTGGCCTCCGACCCGGCGGACCGTCCCCTGGGCGTCCAGATCCTGCCGCGCGAGCCCGACCTGCTCGTCGAAACCGTCGCGATGCTCGCCCGGCGCGGCACGGCGGACCTCGTGGACCTGAACTTCGCGTGTCCGAGCCGCCGCGTGGCCGGGCGGAGCCGGCGCGGCGCGGCGTTTCTGCGGCACCCCGACGCCGCCGTCCGGCTGGTCGAGGCGGCCGTGGGCGCCTCGCCGCTGCCCGTGACGGTCAAACTCCGCCACGGTTACACGAACTCGCCGCAGGACAACCAACTGGCGCTGGACCTTGCGCGGGGCGCCGCCGACGCCGGCGCCGTCGCGATTACTCTCCACGCGCGCTGCGCTGCCCAGACGTACCACCATCGCGCCGACTGGACGACCATCTCCCGCTGGACCGAGGCACTCGCGGTGCCCGTCTTCGGCAGCGGCGACCTGAAGACGCCCGAGGCCACGCTCGACATGCTCCGCGAAACCGGCTGCGCGGGCGCGAGTATCGCGCGCGGGGCCTTCGGCACGCCGTGGATCTTTCGGCAGATTCGGGAACTGGCCGAGACCGGTTCGTACCGGCCCGTGACACCTGAGGAGCGCGGCCGGGCGTTCCTGGAGCATTACGAAGGATTGGTCAGGCAATACGGCGAGCGCGTGGGCTTGAGATACATCCGTCAGATCGGCCGCGTGTACGCCCGCGACATCCCCCGCGCCGCCGAGGCGCGGGCACGGATCCAGAACGCCCGCAGCCGCGCCGACATTCGTTGCGTGGCCGAGCGGTGGTTCGGGATGCTGGCTGAGTAGGCCGGGACCACGTCCCGGCAATTGACGGATCTAGCGACGACCCGTCAGAGGAATGGACTTGTCGTCGAGCATGGCTTCTCAAGTCTGTTCCAGCTGTGGCGCGGCGGGTCCGGAGACCCGCCGCGCATCAATCACACAGATTCACTTGGCCGCGCTTAGCGATCGGACTTGGTGTGGAACAGGGCCGAGGCGGGGATCGGCGTTTTGCGGAAGTCCGGCCCTTCGGCATACGCCTCCGTACTGGACCAGGACACCGTCAGCGCCTCGTCGCCGCCCCCCTCGAAGTACGTGCAGGTAATCGCGTGCTTGCCTTTCTCGAGCGAGATGAAACCGCGGGCCTCCTGTTTGGCGTGCATGCCGTCGTTGTCCACCACCAACTGCCCGGCAACGTGCAGGCGGCTCCCGTCGTCGGAGTCCGTGTAGAAAGCGTACACGCCGTCGGCCGGCACGGCGATGTAGCCGGTGAACTTCAAGGCGAAGCCGTCTTTGCCCGCGCACTCGCCCAGGTCGAACGTGGCGGACGTACCCGTCTTGACGGGTTTCAGGCGGCTGAAGTCCGGCAGCCTCTGCCACTTGCCACGGTAGTGCACACGGGTCAGACCGCCGACGAGGCCGGTCACCTTCACGGCCGGGCGGGGCTGCACCTTGGCCGGCGTCACGGTCAGTAAGACGAACTTGCCGCTGCGAAGCACCTGCATCGGCAGTGCCGTCCCGCCCTCGACGCCCACCAGGGCGAAATGGAAGTCCAGACCGCTGGCCACGTTCTCCTTCCCCACGCGTCGGATCACGTCGCCCACGCGCACGCCGCCGGCCTCCGCGGGCGAGCCCACCGCCACGCTCGTCACGCGAGCCGGCCCCTCGGTGGCCACCTCCAGCCCGAGTACGAAGCCGTAGCGCCCCTCGACGGCAAGGATCTCGGGCAGGCTTTCGCGAATGCGGTCGGCCGGGATCGCGAAGGCGATGTTGTCGGCCTTCAGGTTCTTGGTCGCGTTGATGCCGACCATCTCGCCGGAGACGTTCAAGAGCGGCCCACCGGAACTGCCGGGGTTCGTCGTGGCGTCGGTCTGGATCATGTCGGGGTAGAACGTGTACTCGGATTTCGTCGAGCGGCCGATGGCGCTGACGATGCCCTCGGCCACGGTCAGCCCCATACCCAGAGGATTACCCATCGTGACGACCCGCTCGCCGACCAGGAGTCCGCGGCTGCGGCCGAGGCGGATGGGCTTGAACCGGCGGTCGGCGTCGAGTTTCAGGACCGCCAGGTCGCGCGTCTCGTCCGCCGCCACGACGCGCGCCGGATAGTCCTTGCCGCCCTCGAAACCCACCGCCAGGTCCCCGCCCTTCCGCAGCAGGTGCGCGTTCGTGAGGATGTAACCAGCCGGGTGCAGGACCACACCGCTGGCGTACTCGGTGTGGCTGACGCTCGGGTCGGCCTTATCCTTGCGGGAACAGCCGATGTTGACGACCGATTCCTTACACGCCTGGTACACCTCGACGACGGCGGTGCGGCGGAGCATCTCGTACCCATTGTTGAGTGCGGCGTGGTTGGCCGCGTTGGGCGGCGCTTCGCAGCCCGCGATGAGCCAGGCGGCAAACACGACCGCCGCGATGATCGCCCTTGGCAGCAGCATCTTCATGGAACGTCCTTCTGTATCGTCAGGCGGCCCCCTCGGTCAGGAACCACATTATAGCGACGGGCGCAGGCCGGTACAGAAGCAATCGCAAGCCCCCTCGCCTCGGGTGTGACCACGGATTATGGCACTATGCGGCATGGCGGCGTTCCTGGTTCCAGTAGGCTTCCCACAGGTTGCTATTTTCAATCGCGGCCAGGGCCATGATCGCCTCGGCGTTGGGCTTGTCCCACCGCATGCCGCTGCC
>JAUVZF010000006.1 GCA_030602705.1 Planctomycetota bacterium | reverse complement strand
TCAAAAACGGAACAAAACGGAACAAAAACGGACAAAAACGGACACATAAATCGCAAAAACGGATCAAAAACCAGCGCGTTTTGCCTTACCTATCTTAACATTTGAGGCCAAATCGCCCCTCACGGCCCAGAATCAAGGCTCGGAGCCAAAAAAAACGCGCATTTGACCGTTTCGGCGAGGTCAAAATTGACGTAAGTGTTATAGAGCAGGACGCATGTTTCGGCATGTCAGGCCCGCGCCGAGGCGCTGCCGGCGAGCGGCCGGCTACTTCACCCTCGGCCGCAGGGGCTGTTCCGACAGTTTGTACACGCAGAACTGGCGGGCGATCTTCTCGGCGAAGCCCTCGACGAGGATCGTCTCCTGGCGAGCGGGGTCGTCCACGCTGGCATCGGGCATTGCCTCGGCGGTCACCACGCGGGCCGCCGCCAGCATCGGCCACACCTGCTCGCCCGTCTCCGGGCTGACGATCCGGACCGCCGCTTCGCCGTAGCCGTGGTACACGTTGGAGTTGGAACTGTCTTTGAGACGAAACTCGAACAACTCCAGGTGCATCACCAGGTCGGTGTTGAAGTACTTGCCGACCTGGGCCACCGACCATTGCTTGAAGCCGCGCTCCGTCCGCCGCGCGGCCTCGACGCTGTGCTGCGAGACAACCGGACCGCAGGCCTCCTGGTCGGCGAGGAACGTGCCGATCTCGTCCCCCAACGACATCGCCAGACGCGGAAACTCCGACGCCACCAGCGGGTCCTTCAAGTCCACCAGGATCACAAGGCTGCGGCCTGTGAGGTCGTACTCCGCCTTGTGTTCGTTCTCGGGCACAAACGGCCCCACCGTCTTCACAAGGAGGTAGGCGAGCGCTTGGCATCCGGCGCCGCAGGCGGCAGCCAATGCCAGGATGGCCAATATCGCCAGGTATTGTCGCAGACTCTCGCAAGGAGTGTGCGACCTTCGGAGAACGGGCCGGTTCACATCCTGCCCCCTTGGTCTTTCACCTCGTGATCGTAGAACTTCCGGATGACGTCCCGGGCAAAGACTCGTATCACGGCCGCTCGGAGTTTGCGTTCGCTCACTTCAAGTACGCCGACCGGCCGATCCTCGGGGAAGACCGTCTCGATGGTCGTCTCGTAAACGGGGTTGCGGCCCGCCCCCGAAGTCAGAGCCCCTTTGGGGTCGGCTTTGACGACCTGGACGCGTGCCCTGACGCGTCCGCGCAGCAGGTTGGCCGACCGCTCCTCGATCATGGTGTAGCGTTCGAGTTCGACGTACAGGAGCGTGTCGGCCTGAAACGTCTTGGCGATGTCTTCCAGCGCCATGTTCGGCCATTCGAGATTCGATTCCTGCCACCGGACCACTTCGACCGGGCGGACGACGTTCTTGACGCGGTCCTTGCAGTGTCCGGCCAGTTGGCGGACGAGGGCTTGGCTCACCTCGATCGGGGTCGCGGGGTAGGTGAACAGGATATCGGTACCCGCGTACAGCACGATCGCCAGCCGCTCTGCCGTCAGTTCGTATTCGGCCTGAACCATCTTCTTCGGATGCCGCGGCGCGATAAGCCAGGAGATGAACTGCGCGGGGATCTCGCAACCGCTCGCCGTCAGCGCCAGCGCAAGCGTCAGGAGCACCGCCGCTCTGCGCAGGCGAGTCGCTGTGGCGACCGTCCTTGGGCGCTGCAGGGTCTTTGCTCTCGGCATTGTCTCTTGGCCTCCCCTTGCGCCAAGTTCACCGCCCCGTTTTGGCACCGGCCGCGCAAATCGGCTCACATGGTCGCCAACTTATACGCCCACGAGAGCAGGGCGAGTGCCAGCAAAACGGCGGCCGGGACGCAGACGCCATAGACCGTCAGCATGGGGACCCAACTCCGCCCCGTCACGAGCGTTGCCACCGTTAACAACATCCCGCCGACCACGAGCAGAAAACAGATGAGTCCGAACGGCTGGTTCACGAGCGCGTCGTAGAACCTTCCGTGGGTCGCCAGAACGAACGACGTCGTCACCCCACATGTCGGGCAGGGGTGGCCGGTCGCCGCCAGCATTCCACACGGCGGCAGCCCGAGGACGCCGTGCGTGCCCGTGCCTGTCGGCGAGGGCTCGAGCGCCAACCCCAGCGCCAGCGCTGCCGCCAGGATAACCAGAACGCCTCCTTGAAGCAGCCGTTCGGTGCCCGATGCTCGCAGCAAGGCGGGTCCTGCCGTCGCGCCGCGCTGCGCCGGATCCCTCGCTTCTGCCTCCACTTGGTCCACCGTACAGAATCCCCCGCCGGACCGAACCCTCGACAAACCCCGTCCCGCAAGAGCCTCGATGGTACTGCCGCGTGGCCGCCGGGTCAATTGATTTGGCCGGTCGCGGTCGGTGCGGGCGTGGCGACGATTTCTGGCATCAGGCGGCGGCCTTTCGTTGCGCGGTCCAGTAGGTGTGCCACAGGTGGCTGTGCTGGAGGGCGGCGAGGGTCATGATTGCCTCGGCGTTGGGCTTGTCTCATCGCATACCTCTGCTCTTGAGACAGGCGGTCAGCGTCTTGCAGAACGCCTCGGTTGGACCGCTGCCGATGTCAAAGCCGCAGGCGCGGAACGTCGGGTAATCCATCATCTCGGCCCGCTTGGCCACATACTGCTCCAGGGCCTTAAGGGTCTGGCGTTTCGGCCTCGAACGGACGGCCTTGCGCGTCTCGTGAATCTTGACCAGCAGCCCGGCCGCTCCCTCCTCGCTGTCGGCAATGATCGCTCCATCCCGCCGCGCGCTGTTCAGGACACCGGCCGTCTCCTCAAGCAACCGCTCAAAGTCCGGTCCCACCGCCTTCTTCAACTCCGTCACCGTAATCCGCTTGTTCTTGCCCATCTATCTTGCTCCCTTAAGAGGCAAATCCTTGTGGAAGCAAAACTAACAACAACCCCACCGGCGTGCCAGAGAAACTTGCCACAGTGCGCCGTGGGAAGGCGCCGGTTCTCAGCGGGTGCGAAACCCGCCCGGCAACTGGGTCGCTCCGGCCGGTAGCAATCGGAGCGGCGGCGGAGGCAACGAAGCCGTCGAAGCCTTCGGTGGAAAGGGTCCCTTGGGGACTCCGCGATCAGGCAGGCCGCAACGCGAGTGAACGCTGAGCAGGCCTCGAAACGGATAATGCAGGAGCCGACCCGTCTGTGACACGGGGAAGGCCGACGCCGCCGACGGCGGAACGAGCGACCGAGCCGCCGACGGTCCTGCCGGGGTAGTGGCGGCAGCATGCCTGAAAGAGGGAACCGGCGCAACACGGGAAGCCCGTCGGGGTGGCCGCGCGTGACGGCCAACCGGTCCGCCAGGGCGGCCCTGGCCGACCGGAGACCCGCGAGGGACGCCTCCGGGCCGCGTCGGGTGGCGGAGAGGCCCGTAGTACCGATGACGCCCTGTAATGGGGGCCGAGGGAAGGGGCCTTGGTTGAAGGCGAGCGCAGGAAGCGGCGAGGGACGGGGGATTGGCCGTGAGCCTATCCACTTCTGAAAGCGTCCAGAGGCTGCAGGCGGCGCTCCACGCCAAAGAGGCGTGATGCCTTCTCCGAGAGCCGGATGCGGGAAATCCGCACGTCCGGTTCGATGAGCGGGGTCTGGAAACGGAATACGGTCGAGCCAGTGAGGCACCGCCAACCGAAAGGGGCGGCCAACGGCTATGCCCGACCTACCCCACCGCGCCAGACCTCGACTCTACCCCGTCGGTACCGGCGTGCCACGGCGGACCGCCGCCCAAGTGTTCGGCGCGCCAAGCAAAGTGGCCCAAACCTGTCCCCCCCTCCGGGCGAAAACCAAGAACTCTGAAAATCGTAACTTCTTGCAGCCCCGGGACTTGTACATTTTCCTCTGGACTGGAAACAGGCGAACTTTGGCGCGAAACGGAGCGCGCCATCCTTTTGTGGAGGGACGACGCAAATGCGAAACGACCGTCGGGCTGCTCGAACCGATATCCCCGAATCCCAATGGGAGCCCCATGATGAAACTGGACTTCACGAACTTCGTCGACTCCGACCTCGATGAGGAGTTTATCGAGCACCTCATCCGGGAAGAGGCGCCGGATCGGGCGCTCCACTTCAGCCGCCTGTGGGCCTACTACAAGAACGACCTGACGCCTCTCGGTGCGGGCCTCCCGCAAGCCACGTCCGACTTGGACTGGCAGGCCTCCTCGCGGCCGTACTACCAAGCCCAGGAATTCGGCCTGCCGGCCCGGATCACCGGCCGGTCACACCTCGGTTACGGCGGTGCCGGCGTGCCCCAGCCGGCCCTGACGCGCAAAGAAGTCGTCATCGAGAACGACATCGGCTGGCGGATTGACACCGCCGTCCACTTCCTGGCGGGAAAGCCTATCATGATCGAGAGTCTGGCCCGCCGGCCGCAGGACGCCCGACGCATCGAGGAGGCGCTTGGGGCCGTCTGGGAATCGAGCGGCGGTGTATCACTCGTCCAGGAAATAGCCCTCATGGGAGGCGTCTATGGTTTTGTGGACCTCGTGATCCGCGTGCGCCCGGACAGCGGCGACGCAGCCGAGGTTCGCCCCGGTAGCGAGAGCGGCCCCCCCTCCGCGTCCAATTCGGATCCGCGCGCCGCTCTCCGCGCCGGCCGGGTCGTCTCGATCGAAGCCATTGAGGCGCCGCGCGTGCTGCCCGTCCTCGACGAGCACAACTACCGGCATCTTCGGTACTGGATACAGGTGTTCCACCGCCAGGCCAACCGCTTGGCAGAAGGTGGCGTCCTCGCACGCCTGGTCGGGCGCGGCGGACGACGGACCGAAGAAGTCGAGGTCGTCGAGATCCTCGGCCCCGCCTGGTGGCAGCGGTATGAGGACGGCGCCATCGTGGCCGAGGGACCCAACCCGCTCGGGCGCGTGCCGGTCGTCCACATCCAGAACTTCGCCAACCCCATGCACTATGAGGGCACCGGTGAGGTCGAACCCCTCATCTCCCTTCAGGACGAACTCAACACGCGGCTCTCCGACCGAGCCAACCGTGTAACGTTCCAGAGTTTCAAGATGTACCTCGGCAAGGGTCTCGAGGGGTTTGAGGACCGCCCGATCGCCCCCGGCCGCATGTGGGCTACCGATAATCCCGATGCCGAGATTGAGGAGTTCGGCGGTGACGCCGCAAGCCCCAGCGAAGACGCCCACATCGACCAACTCCGCCAGGCCATGGACAAGACAAGCGGCGTGACCCCGCTGGCGGCAGGACTGCTGCGCGACCAACTCGGCAACCTCACCAGCGCCACGGCCCTGAAGGTCGTCCTGATGGGAACGCTGGCGCGGCTCGAGCGGAAGCGCGTCACGTACGGGGCCGGCCTGGCCGAGGCGAACCGCCTCGTCCTCGATGCGCTTGACCGGTTTGGCATCCTGAAGACGGCCCCCGAGGACCGGGCCACACGCCTCCACTGGCCGGACCCGATTCCCGAAAACGTCACCGAAAGACTCCAGCAGGCCCAGACCAAGCGGGAACTCGGCATCCCTGCCGAGACGGTCCTCCGCGAGCTCGGCTACGACCCCGACGCGACCTGAACCAACGAGCCCGCCGCGGGAGCGGCGGGACACCTGCACCAAAGTTTGCTTGGAAGGAGGACACGATGTCCACGGAAGCACAAACCCAGAAGGGCCAGCCCCAGCCCGACCTTGCGGTCGCAACGGGGGGGCAGCAGGAGCCGCAGACACTTATTCGCGAGAGCATCAAGTACCGACGCCGTGCACAGGAAGCGGAGCGCCGGGCCGAGGCCCTCGAGGCCGAAATCGACGGCCTCCGTCAGGCTCAGCAGGATCGAGAGGTTGCCCTTCAGACCGAACTCAGCCGAGCCAGGGCAGAGGCCGACGCGCTCGACGCACGGCTGGCCGATCTCGAGCGGGATCGCAACTTGGAGCGTGAACTCGTCAAGGCCGGCTGCGCCGATGCGGAGACTGTCCTCGCACTGGCTCGGCAGCGCCTGATTAACGGTGAGCCGCCCGAGGATCTGTCGGCCTTTGCAAAGGCCCTGCTTGACGAGAAGCCACACCTTCGCGTCGCCTCCTCGGCAGGCCCGTCGCCCGCGCCGTCGCCCCTGCCACCGCCAACGGCCAGCGCCAAACCGGCCGGTGTTCATGCACCTCGTCGCGCGGCACAGCGTCTCGCCGAACGGGCCCGCCAGACCGGCAGCACCGGAGACATCATGGCCTACATGAGGGCCCGCCGCACCGTCGGGCCGTAGGGGCCGTCGCGAACCGCGCCGCGACCGGTCCGAAGTCAGGATCCTTTTCGGACGGATGCCTTGCGGCACCCGTACCGGGAAGGTTGAGAGCACGCAGAAGCAAGCGTCAACCCCAAACACGAAAAGGAGACAACCATGCCGTTTACCGGAAAAGCAACGTACTCCGCAGGCGCCAGCCTGCCCGAGATCGCCGAAGATGTCTCGGACCTCGTGGGCATCGTCAGCCCGTTCGAGACGCCCCTGCTCGACGCCATCGGTGACCCGCAGGTGGAAGCTCGATCCACGCATCACGAGTGGCTTGAGGATACGCTCCTGCCGAACACCGACACCGTCACTACCACGCCCACCAACCCCCAGACCGACACCGAGATCGAGGTGGACCACCCGGACCGGTTCCGCGTGGGCGACCAGGTTCGCTGCGGCGACTCAGAGGAACTCCTCCTCGTCACTGCAGTCGGCTCCAGTACCGTCACGGTGACCCGCGGCTACGGCGGAACGACGGCCGAAGACATCGCGGCTGGCGACACGATGCACATCCTTGGCAACGCGTCGCTCGAAGGCCAAGACGCCGACGCCGCCCGGTTCACCGTCCGCACGCGGCGGAGCAACTGGACCCAGATCTTCTCGAAGACCGTCCTGGTGTCTGGCAGCGAACTGGCCGTGCGGCATTTGGGCCTGGCCGACGAGGTGGACTTCCAGAAGGCCAAGGCGCTGCGGGAACTGCTCAGGGATCTCGAGAATACCATCCTCGGGGGCATCTCACCGGAGGCCGACCGGATCGGCTCCGAGACTGTCCGCCGCACCATGAACGGCATCCTGCCGCAACTCGCGACCAACCGCTTCGTCCCCGGAACTGGCGGGTTCCCCAGCGGCAACGACCTCGACGAGGCCAAACTCAACACGGCTCTGCGGCTGATCTGGGAGCAATCGAGCGGCCAAGTGGACCTGATCGCCGTCAACGGGTACCAGAAGCGTGTCATCAGCCAGTTCGGCGCGGGCTCGCGGGCCTACGCGCCCGACGACCCGCGGTTCACCAGCCAGGTGGCCATCTATGAGAGCGACTTCGGCGTCCAGCGCGTCGTGCTCTCGCGGTGGGTACCGCGCGATGCCGTCGTCCTGCTTGACTCGAGCCGCATCCAAATCCTGCCCCTAGCCGGGCGCAGTTTCCACTACCGGCCGCTGGCAGTGACGGGCGACTTCGAGAAGGGCCAAGTCCTGGGCGAGTACACGCTGGAACTCAGGAACGAGGCGGCCCACGGCGTGATCCGTGGGCTGGACACGGCCTGACCGCTGTCGGGAGGCCGGTCGGTCGCTCCGGCGACCGACCCCTCCCGCCTCCCCCGCGGGGTCGGCTACGTGTGCACACCACGCTCCGAGGGTGAAGCGGGAGGGAACGAGCCGCCACCGAGAGGCAGCGAGCACGGTCCCCGACGAAGAGCACGACCGAGTTCAAGTCTCGGCAACAAGGAGATGTCCGATGACCAACTTCTCGACCGATGCTGACCTGCTCAAATGGGAACCCGCCCTCATGCGGGAAATCGTCCTCGACCACCAGTGCCTGACTCAGGGCAACAGCGCCTCAAGCGAGACATTCTCCGTCGTCGCCGCCGGTGGACTGTTCATCACCAGCAAAGTCCGTGCCGGGCACGTCATCCATCTCAGAAACGCGGATCAGGGTGTGGATGGGTACTACGAAGTCATCAGCGTCGAAAGCGAGACCGAACTGATGGCCGGCCTGGTCGGTGGACGCGGCGATGAGTGGGTTCCCCTGCCCACGGCCACGGACCTTGAGTTCCGAATTCAGACGTTCGACCCGCAGCACGAGGAGACGCGCTGGACGCTCCTGACCCGCTTTGGCCTGGAAACCGACGCCTCCGGCCAAGGCGAGGACTTGGCGCGATGGATCGCCGAGCATCGCAGCCTTCGCCGGGCGAGTGTCGCGCTCGTTCTGGCCACGCTCTATCGCGGTCAGGCAGGCGGCGGACCGGAAGCAAGCGGCCTCGCACACAAGGCCGAGCACTATGCCCACCTCTATGAAGATGAGATCGCCAAGGCACGCCTCGTCCTCGACCGCGACGCCGACGGCCGGCCTGATGACGTCCGAACACTCGCAAGCCATCGACTTCGCCGCGACTGATGCCGCTCGACCACACCGCGCACAAGCGGCGAGGTCGGCCGCCCGAACGGGCGAGGAGCCACGTGAACGAGGAGTAACCAATGAACCTCGCCGACCTGGAAATCCTCGAAGCGATCCGCGAAATCCTGGCGGCGGTCTCCGGCCTGCGGACCGTCCGGCTAGTCCGCACGGAAGAGCCGGTCGAGATGCCGCTGAGCCGCCTGCCGGCCGCCGTCCTTGAACCGTCCGGCACGGAGAGCCTGACGTGGCCCGAGGCACCCGTGGCTGCGTACCACCTCGTGCACTGGCGCGCCCGTGTTCTCGACCGTGCGGTCCCCGGGACACGTGCCTTCGAGGCGCTCGTCTCCCTGGCCGAGGCCTGCCGCAACGCCGTGGCCGCCAACCCGCTGCTCTCAGGCCGCGCTCAAGACGGACCGCCGTCCGAGCGGGACGACTCGCTCACGCCGACCGTCGGCGCGACGCGCCTGGGGGCGGTTCGCTTAACGGAAGCCGTCGCCGGCCAACCGACATCGCTCGTCCTCGCCGGCGCATCGGGCTACTGGGCCGAGCCAATGGTCGGCGCGGCCACGTTCGACGACGAGGCCCTGTTCTCTTCCGGCGCCCATGTTGTGACGGTCGGCAGCCCGGTCCGCCGTGTCAAGGATCAGGCATTCAACGGCCTCTCGGGCGGACTCGCCCTCGACCTGGGCGACGGGCCGCGAGAAATCCGCCAGGCAGGCGTCCTCTCAGCGGCCTCGGCGATGGCGCTAGCCATCCTAGAGGCAGCCATCGAGGCGTTCATCGACGGCCGCACCTACACGCTCACCACGCCGGACGGCGTGGACTATCCGAACTGTCGCCTGGAGCGGTTCGACCGCCGTGGCCCTCCCCGCATCGGCACCGAGTGGCACCAGCCTTACGAGATCACGTACCGGCAACTGGCCCCGTAGGGGCAGGCGAGGTAACCGTGTCTTACACGACCGAAGGCATCACGCATGTTCGGGTCCGTCCGTTGGCCCTCGACTTGGCGTCCGACGGCGCCGTCGTGGCGCCCGGTGCCGTCGAGGCGATCTGGGACTCGACGCAAGAGGGCGCCTGGCACCAGGTCTATGTCAACGGCCAACTGACGGGCGTCACGGCGAAGCCGGAGGACCGGCGGTTGGTCGTATCAGCACCGGTTGGTCCAGGCGGGCCGACCGAGACGCTACTGGTCGAGGTCGTCGCGGTCGAGTCGGCCGACCGATGGACCGATTTCGGCAGTCTGCTCGCCGGGTTCGGCCAGGACGCCGGCGCTCAGGTGCACCTGACGTGGCAGGCGGGTGAGTATCTGGACCCGAACCTCGATTCGTTCGACCTCTTCGGCGATGACCGCACCGGCACCGTGGACTACGAGGCACCCCTGAACGAGTCGTCCGTTCCGGCCAAGCCGGGCGGCCTCGCGCCATGGGGCTACGGCTGCGGCGGCTACGGCGTGGGCGGCTACGGCCAATCGGCCGCGCTGTACGAGTGGACCACCGACCTTCTTGAGCCCGGCACGTGGCGCCTGGCCGTGGTCGCCATGGACTCCGCCGGCAACCGCCTCGCGACCGCTGCGGAGGTTGAGATAAACGTGGCGCCGCTGCCCCGGCCGCCCGACGACTTCCGCGTCATCGCCTACGACGCCCAAACCCGGACGGCAACGCTCGCCTGGCAGCCGAGCCCGGACCTGTAAACGCGAAAACTCCAAATGCGCAGAAAAGGGGACGCGACATGGCTTCAACCTACACCCCCAACTTGAACCTCGAGAAACCCGGTCACGGCGACCACGTCGGCGACTGGGACGAAGTGGTGAACGCGAACTTCGATCTTCTCGACGCCGCCGCGTGGCTCGTCCCCGTCCGGACCGACGACCCCGCCTCGCCCGCCGACGGAGAGCAGTGGGTCCGCTCGGACCTGGGGCAGTTGCGGGTCCGCGTCGGCGACACCACCCGCAAAGTGGACCTCGAAGCCGTCTGACTCCGGAGATTGCGCATCATGCTCACCTTCCGCATGGACGAAACCAACTTCGCCGACGGCGACCGCGACGGGATCCGGATCGCCACCGGCACCGGCCTGAAGGTGGACTTCGACGAGTTCGCCGACGACGGCGACACGCTCGGTCTCTGGCACCTGCACGATGGCGGCTGCCAGGGCGAAGGGACCGGCCTAGAAGACGAATCCAGCGGCGGTCACGCCTTCACAAATCACGGGGCCGCAAGCATCGAGGACGGCTACCGGTTCGTCCGGGCCGACAATGACTGGATGGAAGCCGACTATGCCGCCCAGCCTGCGCGGTCGGCGCTCACGTTCGAATGCTGGGTTCGGGATTTCCAGCAAGTACCACAAGCAGGTTGGGCGTCTCGCCAAGTACTCCAGTATTGGTTGGACGATGACAACAAGATCGGCGTCGATGCGATTCGCCGGGTCCCGGACCCGACGTGCAGGTCTCGTATCCAGGCGCGCCTTTATATCGGGAGCGTGCTGGTCGGCCACGCCAAATGGCAGGGTGAGGACGCCGATGCCCTCCTTGCGAGCGGCGAATCGTGGCACGTGGCTGCTGTGCTTGATGCGCCGAATTCCCTTCGGCTTTTCGTAAATGGTATCGAACGCGCCTCGGACACCACGGGCATCGTCGCGCTTCCTGCGGGCGACTATTCGCTCCTGCTCGGCCGCTACTCGCCGTCTTTGGGCGGATGCGACATAGACGCCATTCTTGACGAGGTGCGACTGTCGAGTTCGGCCAGATACGCCTCCGACTTCTCGATTCATCGAATGTACGCATCCGGCACGTTCACCTCGCCCACCTTCGACGCCGTCCGGCTCCAGGCCGACTGGACGGACCTGGTTCGCACCCAGACCGTCCCGCCCGGCTGCGACACCGCCTGGCAAGTCCGCGCAGCCGACGAGACCGACGCCGGCGGCGACCCCCAGGCCGTCTGGCAGTCCTACTCGGGCGACCCGCCGGCGCTGCCCGACGGCCGCCACTTCCAGTGGCGAGCCACGCTCTCGGCCTCCGAGGACCGCCTGGCCTCGCCGACTATCGAGAGTGTTGACGCGCTGGCGAGCGAGGCCGGCTACAACCTCTACCACGCGAGCGGTCCCGGCCCGGAGTCACTCGACTATGACGAGCCGTGGGCCCGCGTGGGACCGAGCGTCACCGAAGCCGAGACCGACGCCCTTGCCGTCGAGACCGTCCACTGGTTCGGCATCCGGCCCGTGGACGCAGGCGGCCGGGAAAGCCCCACGGTGCAGGACGAGGTCCGCCTGGAGACCAGCGCCGACGGAGAGCGCGAACCGGACCGCCCGGCCGGGGCCCTGGCCGCCACCGCAACACCGCTTCCCCTCGGCGCAGCAAGGCTCCAGTGGCGGTACCGGGTCGGGCTGGGCGGCGTTCTGCCACAGACCTTCCGGGTCTTCGGTGACGGTGGCACCGGCACGATCGATTACGAAACGCCCCTGGACGAAGTGCCCTGGCGCGAAGGTCAGTCCTGGTACGCGTGGACGAGCGACCCGCTGACGCCCGGTGTCGAACATCAACTGGCGGCCCGCGCCGTGACGGCCGGCGGTGTGTGGGACGAACAGCCCGCCATCGCCCGCGTCACGCCCGACGCCACGCCCCCCGCCGAGGTGGACGCCCTGGAAGCGGAGACTACCCCATGACCATCCAGCCAAACACCGCGGCGTTCTTCGACCGAACGGCAGGCGTGACCCTCCTGGCGCCGCCGCAGGTTGAGGTCCGGATCGATGGGCAAGTAGAGCCGCGCCTCCGCCTCGACTGCATCCAGTCCGAGGTGGGCGCCGCGCCGACGGCGCGGTTCTCGGCCGGTCTCGGGCGCAGCCCGACAACCGGAGAGGACGTCCGCCTGGAGGACATCGCAGCATCGATTCGCCCCGGCCGGACCGTCCGCGCCACGCTGCTTCGCGGTGGGGTCTTTCCGGGCACCGGCCGCGATGACCTGATCGTGTTCGAAGGCCGCATCGGACGGATCGAGATGGGCCTGGACCCCGGCGACGAGCGCCTCTGCTTTGAGGCCGAGGACCCGGCGGGCGGACTCCTCCGGCGGCGTGTCGGCGGCCGGCGCGCCTGGACGGCCGACGCAAACGCAGACCGCGTCGAAGGCCTGCCCCTGGTGTTCAACCCCGACGGACAACCCAACGCCGCTGACCAGCGCTACGACCCGGGCACCGGCGATCCGCACACCGTCTTCGCGCCCGACTCGGGCGGCGCCTCGGCCTGGACGCTGGACGAGGCCGTGGCCTACCTGCTCGCCGAACACGGCGCCTCGGCTGACGTGGACGTTCCCTCGCCGAGCGAGGTCCGCGCGGCAGTTGAGCCCCTCATAATCCGCGACGTGTCGCTCGAAGGGCAGACGCTGGCCGAGGCGCTTGACGCGCTGCTCGAACTGGCGGGCGGGCGTATTCTCGTCGCCGCCGAGGCCGGCGAAAGCGGCATCAGCCGCCGACTCGAAATCTGGTATCCCGACCGCGCGCCGGTCGGATGGCTCGCGCACCAGCGCCCGGGCGGGCGGTACGATCCCCGCGCCACGGACTTGGCGAACCTGACGGTCCGGATGCACTTCGAGTCGGCGCCTCGGCACTACGTGGCCCGCGGCGACCGCAAGATGTACGAGTCCACGTTCGACCTGGTCGCCGGCTGGGACGACGCTCTCGAAACATACGACCCCGACGACTTCAGCCCAAGCGCCAACCCGGACTTCGACACGGTCCGCGACGTCTTTCGCAAGTGGGCCCTGAACGAGACGGGCGAGTACAGCGAGAGCCCGTACGAGCGCGGGCCGGCGCCCGACCTGTCGGCCCTGTTCGAAGGGGAGCCTTACGTCCGCCGCCGCCGGCGTCTGCGGCCGTGCCTGTCGCGCGACGTCCTGGGGCGGAGCCACGGTGTGTACGTCGAGGTCTCGCTCGACAGCGGGGCCTCCTGGGAACGGATGAACCTGGGAGTGCGGGTCCTCGAGCGCGAGTGCGGCCTGTACCTGACAGACGATCCCCTGCCCGTCCGCTACCTGGCGGCCGTCATGCGGCACGAGGTGCGCGTCCGGGTGACGGCCACCATCGGGAGCGACTCCGTCCTGGCGGCCGAGTACGCCGGCGACGGCGATGCCGCCCTGCCGGGACGAACCAGACACCTGAACGTCCCAGCCGGGTATCGGTTCCACCACGTCGCCACGACGAGCCGCTTCTATGGCCAGGCCGGCGCCGACGAGGCCGACGATTCTGCAAGGCTCGATGAACTCGTCCGCGCAGCCTACGAGGCCGACCGGCGTGCCCCTGCGCCGACGCGCATCGAGGTGCCCTGCCTGGCAATGGGCCACCGCGTGGGCGAGCGCATCCTGGGCATTCGCGGCAGGCGGCTGGACCTGACCCGAGAGCACGGCGCCTGCGCCACCGCGCCCGTGGTGACACGCATCCGCTTCACCTTCGCGCCGACACCGCAAACGGAACTCGAACTGGAGTGAGGCCCGCATCATGGGAACCGACCGACTGAGGATCTACGCGCCGGACGCCGCACTGGACCGGGGCGACGATCGCGACCTGGAGGCCGCCCGACCGGCCGACCGCTGGACGGAGGTCAGCCCCGGCGGGCCGCCCTACCGGCTTCTCTGGTGCCGCGTTGCCGGCGGTGCGCCCGGCAGCCCGCCCGACGAGAGGTACTACGCCGACGAGGTGCGCCCAGAGGGCACCGACGCAGGGGGGCACATCGAGTGGGAGGCCGTGCCCGGCGGCCTGGAGGGAATCACGGTCCACAACATCGCCGAGGCCGAGGCCGGCACGCACCTGGTCCCCGAAGACACGGTCATCCGCGTCGAGGAGCGGCCGGACCGCAGCGGCCCGCCCGAAATGGTGTACCTGACAAACGTTCCGGTTGAGCGTTGGACGTGGCGGGTTGCGCGAATCGTGTCCTACAGCGGCGGGACGTATACCGTCCAACCGGTCCGCCGGGAAGAAGGCGGCTTCGAGAACGACGGTGACCCCATCGCCGGAGTGCCGAACATCGGCGAACTCTGGCCCGACGAGGCAGGGTATCTCGCCGGCCCGGACGGTTTCGACCGGTATGTCCGGATTCTCTGGACCCCGGCGGGGTGGATCATCCTGTTGCACCCGCCGCGGATGGTGTGAGGAGTGACTTGATGCCGTGGACGCCCGATCGATGGCCGCCCGAGCCACGCGATGCCCTCGACACGGACTTCATCATCAATGAGGTCCGCGCGGCGCTGGCGGAGCGCGACGGACTCGTCCAGGCGGGGTACGTGCCAGACGAGTTTGGCCGGTGGGACCCGCTTCGCGGTACGCCCACCGACGGCGACCCGGCCCCGGCGCCGACCGTCGCGAACTTCCAATTCGAGATCCAGGAGATGTTGGACCTCACCTGGCCACTGCGTTGGTGGGACCAGAACCGCAACATGCTTTACGCCCTCGCGAACCTCTGCCAAGACGCCTTCGGCGCCGACGGCTGGTCCTACGACCTGACGGCCGAGGACGAGCAGGGCAATCCCGCGAACCCCTGGACGCCACCCTATGCGACGATCTTCGAGGAACTGTACGAGACGGTCAACCGGTTGGACCGCGTCCGGATTCTGCCCACCGTCAGTGAAAGCGAGCGCCGCGACAGCGTGTACCGCCTGACGTTCGGCATCAGCAACTGGCCACAAGAGCGGGCCGCGACCTTTGCCATGTTCGACGGGGATGACGACGGCGTCAGCGTGGGCCTTTCGTATGACGTCGGAATGGGCGGCGAAGTGTTCGACGCCGGAGCGAGCGAGCAGTGGTTCCTGGAGTCGCGCGGCTTCCGGATGACTTTCGCTACGGGCGCGCTGGTGGGCTACACCGTTCGAGGTGCCTGGCTCGACTTCACGACCGAAGCGCCGGGGGGATCCGCGGATTTCTCCGACACGTTTACGGCCGAGGTCGTCGACGGCGAAGGCACGCCGCTTGGCTCCTTCGACTCGGCGGACTACGGACCCAAGCACATCCTGGTCCCTGCCGATTCCGTCAACACCGGCGCGGACACGTCACTGGTGATCCGTTCGACGCGCGACGACTCCGCCGACCGTCCCGCGTGGAGCCCCGGCGGGCCAAACTACACGAGCACTTATCGGGAGGGGCTGGCCGTGACCGGTCCAATCCGACTCATCGTGGAGGTGGACTTTGAGTACCGCGGATAAGAACCCGGCCGACGGTGGTCCGAAGTCTGTCCGAAAGGACCCTTTCCGAAATGGGGGATCCTTGTTGGGCGGATGCCTTACGACACCCGTTCCGAGCCCGTATGTGTCATGCGACGTCTGCGAGGCTTTTCGCCAGGAGCAGCGCGACGCCAACACCCGCACGTGGCAGGAGATTCGGACGCTCCGGCGCCTTGTGATCCTGCTTGTTGTGGGAGGCCAACTGTTCAGCGGCGGGCTGAACGTGGCGAGTGTTGCGTACTGGCTCGAGCAGCACGCCGCACGGCCGCACGCATCCACGGTCGAGATGGTGGCGGCCACGCGGGACGAAGCACGCCAGGATGTCAGGGACGTCCGACGCGAAATGTACGAACTCGTGCGGTCGGTCATGCCTCGCTCTGGGAAGCCCATGCCGTTCGCCGGACCTAACGAAGGAGATACCGAATGAATCGCGCACCGATATTCTGCTCGCTCGCCGCAGCAACGCTCCTCGTCCTTGCGGTCGCGGGGTGCGGCACGCCGCCGGCGCTGGAACGGAGTCAGAGGCTGCAACTGGCTGCCATGGTCCAGTACCGCGATGAGATGGCCTCGTACCACGGAAAGGTCACGGACCAACTCGCCGCCGAGAAGCGGGCCCAGTTGGACGCCGCGCTGGCTGCTTCATTAGCCCAGTCAGCCGACGCCGAAGGGCAGGTCGCCGTGGCGACCGCCATCGAGAGGTTCGCCAAGCGTATTGCCCTTGAAGACGAGTACCGCGCTGCGCTGGCCCGCCTCGACGAGGAGTTTGCACAGCGCCAGGCCGCCATCGGGCGGGCCATCGAACTAGGCGAGGACACGCTGGATCTTGTGACCGAATACGGGCGCCTGGCCTCTCTGCTGCGGAACCTGTTCGCACGCGAGGCCGAAGCCAGCCGGGTACTCGAGGACTACGAAACGGAAAGGAGCAGCAACAATGCAGGAAGCGGAAGCAAACCTGAAGCGCACGGCCGTTGACTTCCTGGAGGCGGCGGAACACCTGGCCGGTCGCGCGGCCGAAGGCACCGCCGACCCACTGGACGCCGTCTCGACCGATCTGTTTGAACTCGGCGACCTTGAACCGGCTATCGAACAGCAGGACCTCGTGGAACTGAAACGCCGCCTGCGCAACGAGAGGCTCGTGCCCGAGACCGTCGTGACGCTCGTCGCTCTGGCCCGGCAAGTAGCCGCCGCCCTAACGGGGGTGTGAGAACAGGGCACGCGAGGCACCGACGCAAGCCGCCTGCGCGGTTTGTCTCGCGCGTTTCGAACACGCCGAAGGGCACGATGGCCTACGGCGCCCTCGAAAGAAAGGAACGTAAACGATGACGGAACTGCTAAAGAGCAAGAAGATGATTCTGAGCCTGCTCGGCATCGCGGCCGTCGTGGCCCTGGTGCTGGCCGGTCACGACCTCGAGACCGTCAAGTGGGTGGGCGGTTTCATCGCGGGCATCGTGGCCAGCCTCAACCTGGGCCAGGGCCTGGCCGACGGTCTTTCCGAGGGACGCACCAGCGCCCTCAGCCGAGAGCGGTGACGCGGCACCCATCACTTCAAGCGTGACACAGCAGTAGCACCAAAACGGCATGGGGAAACTCCTGGACACCTTTCCCTTGACGCCCGGAGCGCGGCGGGATTAAGGTTGCCCTTTGCCGGGCTCCGGGGTCCGGCCGCAACGCAAAGGGGAATGCCGTGATTGAAATCGGAATCGCCAGCGACAACTTCCGTCACGAGGACCGTGCGCTCGGATACGTCTTCGCCTGGTGCCGCGACCAGGGATGCGACACGGTCGAAATCAACACCGTCAACGGGGAGGACTTCTTCGAGGGGCTCGGCTTCTCGCCTGCCATCTCGCTTGGCGCCGACGGCCTGGCCTTGCGAGAGGAACTTGCACGCTACGGCCTCAAGGTCAGCCAACTGGACTGCCACTACGCGCTGCACCGGTGGCAGTGCATCCCGTACATGATAAACGGCATCAAGATGGCCCGCGTCCTGGATTGCCCGTTCATCGCCACCACCGACGGGGCCGAGGTCCCCGAGGGGATGACTCTGGACCAAGTCTTCGACCGTGC
Organism: Planctomycetota bacterium; assembly: GCA_030602705.1. Taxonomy (GTDB): domain Bacteria; phylum Planctomycetota; class Phycisphaerae; order FEN-1346; family FEN-1346; genus JAUVZF01. Next base: position 58,647 of record JAUVZF010000006.1, on the reverse strand, counting down.
GGTCTACCATCTTGGCGAGGTTCTGCCCATGGCGCATACCCACAAGGTCGGGGTCAACATCGAGCCGCACGGGCCGCTCACGACCAACCTGGGGATGATGGTCCGCCTGATGAAGCACTTCGACGACCCGCTCCTTGGCGTCAACTTCGACACCGGCAACACGTTCATCGCCGGCAACGACCCGGTGGCCATGGTCAAGGAACTGCTGCCCTGGATTCGACACTTCCACGTCAAAGACGTGGCGCCGGAACTACAGGAGAACGTCGGCAAGGACACCGGTATTGCGGCAAGCGCGGTGTACGTCGGGCAGGGCATCAACGCCGACAACATCCGTCAGATCGTCGAACTTCTCAAAGAAACGAACTGGGCCGGCGTCATGAGCCTCGAAACCAGGGGCGAGGCCAACACCCTCAAGAGCGTCGAGTGGCTCCGGGGGATCCTCTGAGGCCCCTCCCGGCCCGAGTCGCCCAGAGTGCCAAGGCCGTTACTGCCCCTTCCCGCCCGCCAGGCTGTTCTTCCACCGGTCGATCTGCGCGACGACGCGTGCGTGGACTTTCTTGGCGCCGCGGACGTGTTCCCAGGCGAGTGACGCGCGGCCGGGGCCGCTCGACCGGAAGAAGATCGTCCCGATCCCCACCACCCGTTGCCCCACGGCCTGCGCGACGAAGGTGTTCTCGATCTCCTCCAGGCCCATCGCTTCGACCACGACGTTGAAGACGCCCGACTGAATCAGGATCCGCCGGTTCGTGAGGACGTAGGTCCGGCCGAGGCACTGAAGCAGCGCCAGCGCCACGCGCAGCCCGATGATCCACACGCCGATGATGACCCCCAGTTGCCGGATGCTCCGCAACTGGTCGATGGCGCACACCAGGGCAATCAGCGTCAACCCGACGGCCGCCATCGGCAGGCTCGCAAAGACGGCCAGCCACCGCGACGGCTTGAGTTCGAGGATGACGATTTCGGCCGGCAGCAGGAGCGACGGCGAGATGATCCGCGCGCGTGCCGCATCTTCCTGGATCTCGTCGGGCGCCGAACCCGACAGGCGGTGCCGGTCGGCCGCCGCCAGACGGGCTTGGTCGCCTATCTTGCGCTGCACACCTTCCTGCTCGGCCAACGGTTTCGCGACCATTTCCGCAGGCTCCTCGTCAAGGCCACCAGTCATTGTAAGCGCCTGTCGTGGAAGTCGCAAGGGTCCAGGGCGTCCAACCAAGAGGACGGGCCTTGCGTCGGTGGAAGGCGGACCGGGCCACGGTGGGGGGAGGATAACCGGGAGCTTCCGCTCCCGGCTCGACGGCGCGGGGCGTGACCCCGCGCTTCGTGCGGTGGGTCGGCACGCTTCGCGCGGCGGGTCTCCTGACCCGCCGCGCAACGCACATGAGCGACCGTTAACCCTCGGGCGTCCGCTCGGCCCCGCCGCCCTTCGGTTCGGCCGACGCCTGCTCGCCCTTGGTGGATCCAAGGTAGTCGGGCAGTTCGAGGCCTACCATTTTGGCGAGTTGGTGCATGGGCGGCAGGACGCCGACCAGCCGCCGGCCCAGGTCCGACAGGCCGCCGCCCTCTCCGCCGCCGTCCCAGACGATAACCTTTTCGAGCGGCAGGTTGCGGATGGCCTCGGCCTGGATGCCGGCGACCTCGGTCAGTTTCTCGATCACAAGGAGCGACGTCGCCGTCTGCGGGTCCTCGGCCGACGCCTTGATGAGTTCGCCGTAGCCCTTGGCCTTGGCGTCGAGGATGGCCTGCGTGCCCTCGGCCTCGGCCTTCATCTTGACGAGGATGGCGTTGGCTTCGCCGGCGGCGACGAGTTCGCGTTTCTGCTTCTCGGCGTCGGACTGGATAACGACCTGCTCGCGTGCGGCCTCGGCGGGGACAACGATCTCGGCCTGCAGGCGTTCCTGCTCGCGAGCGGCGCGGGCCTTTTCGGCCTCGCGTTGGGCGTTCTGCTCGGCGACGCGGATGGCGCCGGTGGCCTGCATGGCGGCCGAGTCGCCCTTCTGGCGTGCCTCTTCCTCGGCGACCTTCTGGCCGGCGTGGTAGGCGGCCTTTTTGGACTCGGCCTGGGTCTCGGCATCGACGGCCTCGGCCTCGAGGACGGAGACCTGCCGGCGACGGTCGCGGTCGGCCGTGGCCTCGCCGATCTGGGCCTCGGCGTTGGCGGCGGCGACGGCCTTGCGCTGGTCTCTCTCTCGCTCCGCCACGCCGGTCTTGCCGAGGCGTTCCTGCTCGGACACGTCGATGTTGGCCTGGTTGATGGCCTCGGCGGCGGCCTTGCGGCCGATGGCCTCGATGTAACCGGATTCGTCGGTGATGTCCTTGATGTTGACGTTGATGACGGCCAGGCCGATCTTTTCGAGTTCGCCCGAGACGGCCTCGTTCACCTTGGTCATGAAGGCCTGGCGGTCGCGGTTAATCTCTTCGATCTGCATGGTGGCGATGACGGCGCGCATCTGGCCCAGGATGATGTCTTCGGCCTGCCGCTCGATCTCCTGTCGCGTCATCGACAGGAGCCGCACCGCCGCGTTCATCATCAGCCCCACCTCGTTGCTGATGGCGGCCGTGACGGTGGTGGGCACCGAGACGCGGATGTTCTCCTGCGACAGGGCGCTCGTCAGGTCAATCGGCACGACGAACGGTTCCAGGTCGAGGTACTGGCACGCCTGGATGACGGGCCAGACGAACGCCGCCCCTCCGTGGACGCACTTGGCGGCGCCGCGCCCCGTCTTGCCGTAGATCACCAGGATCTTGTTCGACGGGCACCGGCGGTAGCACTTCAGGAGGAACAGCAGCAGGGCCAGCGCTGCAACGACCAGGAGAATGACCAGGAAGATCTCCGTCGGGAATCCCTTCCCGGGGGCCTGCATGAGCAGCGGCACGATAGCGTTCATCGGGGGTCTCCTTTAGTCGTCGGTCTTTGCCACCTCAACCGTCGAGGTGCCGAGGAGTCGCGTGACGCGGACGGGCGTTCCCGCCGTCATCGGCTGTCCGTCGGCAGCGCGCGCCGGAACAAAACTGACGGCGCCGCTGACCAGGGTTCGCACCTTGCCGGTGCCGGACGCCGGGATATCCATGTACACGGTGGCCGGTTGGCCGACGCAGGTCGCCAGCCTCGCGGTCCCGGTCTCCTGGAGGTGTCGCATCAGGTACATCAGCACGGCGATGACCAGTGCCCCTGCGAGCGCCCAGGCCACCGCATACAGCAGCGCCGTCCTGAGCGGCGTGCCGTTGTAGAGGTACAGGGCCCCCGCCCATCCGAACAGCATGCCGCCCGTGATGATCGACCGGATCGAGAGGAGTTTGAAACTGACGGTGGTCTCATGGGCGGTGACCTCGACCGCCTCGGCCTCGGCGTCCATGTCCATGTCGGCGTCCGCGTCGAGTTCCGTGTCGGTGCTGCTGCCGGCCAGGCCGATGAGCGTCATGACAAACTGCCAGAGGAACAGGGCGCTGAAGAAGAACGCGAAGCAGAAGAAGGCCTTGTTGACGGACGAAAGGCCCGACCACCAGCCTTCCGCTTCGGCGTTTTCTGCGCCGGCTTCCGAAGGCGGCTCGCCGGCGAGGAGCGCCGGCGCCAGGAGAAGCAGTACCGCCAGGGCGGCGCCGAACAGCGACGCCGGGCGGAAAACGGCCCGGTTCCATCCGCTCAGGCTCGACTGCCACCGCGTCATGGCAAGCCTCCTTTGATCCGAACAGGATCCACGAGTCTGTACACCGGCATCGCCGCTCTTATTCGCAGAAATGCCGACCCTGCAACCACCGCCAAGGGTAATCCGCGCCCCGGCGCGTGGCAAGACATTTTCACCTGTTCGGCAGCGGCGCCGCCGGCCGAAAACCTTTGCGGCCGGACGCGCCCAATCGTATGGTGAGTTGGAGGTGCCAACCAGGGGGCTGAATCATGGCTCGACCGGCAACGGCATACATCGTCATCGTTGCGATCGCCTTGGCCGCCGGGTGCTTCGAGGGCAAGGCCGACGTCACCCTCAACCCCGACGGAACCGGCAAGATCGTCGGCGAGATCACCTTTCAACCGACCGGTCCCTGGGCCGGCCGCACCACCTCGGATCCGAACCTCCGGCTCAACGACCCCGAGACCCGGATGAAGGAGATCGTCCTGAAGATCCTCAAGTCGAGCCGCGGCATCGAGGCGTGGAAAGACGTCTCCTTCAAGCGGCTGCCGGACGACCGCATCCAGTTCAAGGGCACGGCGTACTTCGAGGACATCTCGAAGGTCAGGATCCATCCCGACGACGCCAAATCGCGGGCGGCGTTCGGCCCCGAGGGCGATAAGGTCCTCATGCTGATTCTTCACCGTCCCAAGGACAACGACGCCCAGCGCACGTCACGGCGCAGGTACACGGCCAAGAGCCTGGCCGCACGCATGAAGAGCATGCGCCTAAGTTACCGCGAGGCGAAGGGCCCGATCAGTCTGCGGCTTGCGAGCATGAAACTCGACCTGCGGTTCCATGTGCCGGGTGTTCCCGACGACGTGAAGGGCCTCGAGCAGGCGGGCCGGACGCTCACCTTCAGCACCACCGGTCCGCAACTGCTGCGGCACATGGACAGCCTGATGACCAACAACGCGTACCTCCGCCAGATGGTCATGACAGGCCGGTCTCTGAGCGGTCGGATGCTCGGCAAAGCCCTCAGCAACAAGGTCTTCAGCCAGAGGGGCAAGGTCTGGGCGCGGATGACCGGCCACTTCCGACCGAGGATCAATTACGAGACCGAAGTCGAAGCCGCCAAGGCGCAAGAGAAAGAGATGCTCATCAACCTGGGCCTGGAGGAGAAGCGGCCATCCCGCACGCCCCGCTCATCGCGCTCTTCCCCAAAGCGCTCGAGCGGCTCGAAGAAAGACGACGCCAAGCAGGGCGACTCGAAGAAAGACGAGAAGAAGCCGCCCAGTCTGCCCATCCCAAGGAAACTGCCCTCCATCCCGACGCCGATCCTTCCGTTCTAGACGCTTGGCGGTCCGCCCTCGCTCACGACGCGGGGTTGCCGCCGATTACTCCTTGCGCAGCACGGCCAGCCCGCAGGCGCAGCCGGAGTCTTTTTTGCCTTGGAAACCGCCGGTCCGTGTGACAAAGTGATTGGCCGACGGGCGCGGTACCCGTGCCTGCACGTAAAGCGAGGAGATGATGATGCGCAAGGTACTCGCGGTAGCAGCGGTCGTGGCGGCGGCCGCCCTCGTGGTCGGATGCTTCGAGACGAAGCAGGACTACACGCTGAACCCCGACGGGTCGGGCAAGGTGCTGGTCGAGATGACCATGCCTCAGATGCCCTTCAACCTGGGCCCGCCCGACCAGCAGGGGGACCCCGACCTGGTGGCCAAACAGTTCGTCAAACAGGTCCTTGACGGTTCCAAGGGCGTGGATGCCTGGTCCGGCGTCCGATACGAGAAGACCGAAGACGGCCGCACCAGGTTCATCGGCACCGCCTACTTCAAGGACCTCGCGCAAATGAAACTCCAGTCGGGAAAGATGGAGGGCATCTCCTTCACGAAGGATGACACTGGCGGGATGGTGCTTTCGATTAAGGAGCAGGATGGCGCTAAGCCGGCCGCCCCGTCGAAGGAACTCCGCCAGGAGCAGATGGCCCAGCGCATCCAGGCCGAGCGGATGCAGTACCAGCAGATGCGGCCCATGATGGCAGCCGTTTTGGGCACGATGAAGATGGATATCTCGTTCCGCCTGCCCGGCACGCTTGCCGAGGTCAGCGGCTTCAAGAAGGAGCCGAGCGGCGCGGTCCGCCTGGCGTTCGACGGGGCACAGATGCTCAAGGCCATGGACGAACTGATGGCCGACGACGCCTACGTCCGTCAGAACGTCCTCGCGGGCAGGAAGAGCGCCGGCGGAAGTCCCCAGATGGACCAGCAGACACGCGAGAAACTCTTCGGCACCAAGGGCCCGATGCGGGCCCGCGTGACCGGGCCGTTCAAGCCCCTCTTCCCGTATGCCTCGGAAGTGGCGGCCGCCCAAGCGGCGCATGCGAAGATGATCGAGCGCCTTGGCCTCGACAAACTGCCTGCCGCCACGCCGACCCCGACGCCCGGCTTCGGCGTTCCTCAAGGAGGCGAGTTGAAAGGCCGGTAAGGCCGTTCACGCGCGTGCGTAGCAGGGCATTGCGCGGCGGGTCTCCGTACCCGCCGCGCATCTCCGCCGTTCCGCATCGCGGGTCCGGAGCCCCACCGCGATGCAAGGACGTTACGCTGCGGCGCTGCGCCGCCGGCGCCAGAGCATGACGACGGCCAGCATCGCGGCATAAGCCGCCAGAAACCAGTACAGAATCTGGCGCATCAGGTCCATGTGCTCGTCCATGACGACTGCCAGCGGGTAGTAAATCGTGAACGCCGCCACGAGGGCCAGCGTCTGGTGTGCTGCGTAGTTCCTGCCCCACCCGAGCCACAGGTACAGCGCTGCGAGCGAGAGCGTCGCCAGGGCCCCCAGCACGAAGCATGAGGCGAACGAGATCGGGTAATCCGACAGGTACGCGACGAACGTGTAGAAGAGGTAGTATCCGACGACCAACACGCCCAGGCTGAACAGGTGCGTCTGCCGGCCCAGCAGTATCCACGTGACGACCAGACCGGCGGCCAAGAGCATCAGCCCGAGGGGCGCCTCGTGAAGCAGCCGCGCCACGTACCACCCCGGCTGTTTGATATCCGGCAGGATGACGCCCATGCCGAGGCTGGTGGCGGCCGAGGTCATGTTCCACTCCAGGACCATCGGCTGGCCATCGGCCGGCGAGGCCTTGCGAACGTGGGGCGTCACCGACCCGATGGGCAGGGCCATGTGTTTGTCCCAGACGAACTGCTGGCTGCCGCGCGCGGGCTCGTTGCCGTCGGCGGCGTCGGGGTAGATGCGCATCGTGACCTTGTACTGCTCGCGGTGGGCCATGTAGGCGGGCGTGTAGCGGATGTATTCCATGCCGCGCGAGGCGTAGGCGATCTCGATCTGCACCTGCTGCCCCGGCTTCATGGGCATCGTCCACGTCTGGGCGTTGTCTTTGAAGACGAGGTTCTCGGTCCAGTTCATCCCGTCGACCGTGATGGTGAACTGGTCGTAGATGCCGTGGGCGGCGGGCATCCGGAAACGGAACTCGGCCTCGGTCTCTTGGTCGCTTCGGTTCTTGGCCGTATAGGCCAGATGCCAGGTATCCTCGTAGCAGGTGTAGAAGGCGGACCCCTTGGGGCGGTAGTTCATTCGGAGGTCCACGTCCACTTTCCCGCGGACGATGGAGTTTTGCGGGACGGGTTTTCGGACCTTGCGTTTGACCTTGACGGGGTTCTCGCCGATCTGTTCGGCGTCGCCGGAGCCGATTTCGTCCTCCGGCACTTGCCTGCCGTCCTTGAAGAGGATGAAGGCCTTTTCCTCGGTCACATAGTGACGGACGGAGAGTTCGCGCTGCTCGTGGGGGTCCCCCCAGTTGGTCCGCATCGCCTCCCGGTTGCGCTGGGTGACTTGGCCGTGCTCCTCGCTGAACAGGCCCGACTGGACGAGCATGGCCCCGCCGAGGGCCGCCACCAGCGCCGTGCCTACCATGAGCATCAGGAAACTATTGACGAGGCCCATGACGACGGCCCGCCAGCCGCCGCCTTCCAGCGCCTCGGCCACCCCGCGACGCCAGGACTTCGACAAGAGCAACAGGACGGCGATGGCCAGTGCGAGAAGGCCGGACGCCAGCATGATCTCGGCCTTGCCTCCAAGGAACTCCTGCAGCAGATTCAGGATATGACGGTACACGACAGACCTCCTTCCGGGTCAGACGAACTACGGCGCGCGGGTCTGATCGCAGGCAGTCAGAGTGAGGCGCCGAGCAGGACGTCGGCAGGCAGGCACCGCCACCCCAACCGATACCGCGCCGCGGTGGTTGTGTCAATGGAAAACGGCCGGGAATTTTCCCCGTGCCGTTTTGGCGCGGGGGTTTGGCCAAGGCGAGGACGTGCCCGCGGTCGTCGGCGCCAGGCGGGCCCGGCCTGCCGAAAGCCGTTGACCGGCGCGGCCCGCGCGGCTACAGTGACGCTCCACAGGGTGACCGGGAGGGCCTGCCGCATGGCCACCGAACTGGCCTATGCCATGATCACGCCGTACAGCCTCCACAAGAGCCGCACGGGAGGCATCATCGGACGGCTCGTCAGCCTGTCGCAACTTGACTTGGTGGGCATCCACATGTACGCCCCGAGCGACGCGTGGGTCGATGCGTACCTCGACATCCTGCGGCGCAGCGACCTGGAGAACCCCGTCCGCGAGGCCTTCATCGATTACGTGGACGAGAACCTCCGCCGCGACAACCCCCTTGGCCTCTCCAACCGGTGCATGGTCTTGTTGTTCGAGGGCGAGAACGCCTTCCAGCACCTGATGGACGACGTGGTCGGCCACGCCAGCCCCCGCGTCACGGGGCACACGGTGCGCGGCACGTACGGCGATTTCCAGAGGATGCCGGACGGGACGATCCGGTATTTCGAGCCGGCCGTCATCTGCGGACCCGACCCCGCAACGCGCGAGGAGGAACTGGCCTTCTTCGCGGCCACGGCCGCCACCGACGGCGGCGTCATCTGCGATGCCATCGACTTTATGCCGGGGTCCGAGACGTTCGAGACGCAACTGGTGATTCTGAAACCGGAGAACTTCGAGCGGCGCAGCCGCCGGCCCGGCTACATCATCGACGTCTTCTCCCGGACCGGCCTCTACATCGTCGGGGCGAAACTCCTGTCGATGTCCGCCGCACAGGGCGAGGCCTTCTACGGGCCGCTCGTCGACGTCTTCCGCGACCGTCTCCAGTTCCTTATCGAGAACACGATGCGCGAGCGGCTTGAGGAAGCGTTCGATTTCCCTCTGCCGGACGAGTTCTTCCAGACCTCCCGAGAAATGCTGGCCGACCTGAACGCCCGGACCGAGTTCGCCAAGATCGTCCAGTACATGACGGGCGTGGACCCGCGCACGGTCGCCGGCAAAGCGGAGCGCGATCAGCCCGGCCCCGTGCGGTGCCTGGCCCTTCTGTACCGCGGGCCGGACGCCGTCGCGAAGATCCGCCAGATGCAGGGCGCGACGAATCCCCAGAAGGCCGACCCCGGCACGGTCCGCAGCGACTTCGGCCGCGACCTCATGCGAAACGCCGCCCACGCCTCCGATTCCCCAGAAAACGCCGAGCGCGAACGCCGCATCATCGGTATGTGGCAGACCGAGAAAGAACCCGAGTTCACGAAGGTCATCGAGGAGTTTCTCGCCAAGGGGGCATGAGCGTGCCCCAAGTCCGCCGGCACGTCACTTCCAGTTCGTAGTTGCCGAGGGGGACGGCGGGGACCATCACGCGGGGATTGCTTGGCGCGTCGGTCAGGACCAGGACGCCGTCCCTTTCCTCCCGGGTGCCCTTGACGGCGTGCCTGGCGAGGTCCACCCACTGGCCCGTGCGGACGGTCTTGCCGGACGGCGCCGGCGTTGCCTTCGCTGTCGATGGTGTCTTGGCCGCGGTTGGGAGTCGAAATGGCCGCACGCCTGTCAAAACGCTTCTCGCGTGCGGCGAAGGGGGCAGGAGTGCTGGGAACGTGAGGCTCCTGACCCCTTCAGGCCGAGAGCAGTGATCCCGTGCCCGAAAACCGTTTACAGCCGCACGCAGCCGAGTATACTTCAGTCCCTTTTGCGTTGAGGGACCGGCGTGAACCGAGCAACCTATCCGGGCGGGGTGCATCCGCCCGAGAACAAGTGGACGGCCGAATCGGAGATCGAAACGATTCCGGTTTCGCCGCGCTTCGTCGTGCCCCTCTCCCAAAGCCTCGGCGCCCCCAGCCGGCCCGTCGTCTCTGAGGGCGAGACGGTCAGGAAGGGCCAGATGATCGGCCGGCCCGACGGCTTCATTTCGGCCGCCGTTCACGCTCCCACGTCCGGCACCGTCGCTGGGCTGGAGCGCATCATCGATTCCGCCACGGGCCGGCAGACCGACGCCGTCGCCATCGAATCCGACGGGCTGGACGCCTGGGCTGAGGGTTTGGGCGAGCCGCGCGAGTGGCAAAACCTCGATGCCGACGCCATCCGCGAGGCCGTCGCGGCGGCCGGCGTCGTCGGCATGGGCGGCGCTACGTTCCCCACCCACGTCAAACTCAATCCGCCGAAAGGCAAGGACGTCGATACCATCCTCATCAACGGGGCCGAGTGCGAGCCGTACCTGACGTGCGACTACCGCGTCATGCTCGACCGCGCCCAGGACATCGTTACCGGCCTGCGGCTGTGCATGATGGCGACCGGGGCGGAGCGCGGCTGCATCTGCATCGAGGACAACAAGCCGGCTGCCATCGCTTGTCTGCAGGAGGCCGCCGGAGCCCGCGACGGCTGCAGCGTGCGGGTCTTCGAGACGAAGTATCCACAGGGGGCCGAGAAGCAGTTGATCCTGGCGTGCCTCGGGCGCGAGGTTCCGACCGGCGGCCTGCCGGCCGACGTCGGCGCCCTGGTCCAGAACGTCCAGACGGCGCGGGCCATCGCCGACGCCGTCACACGCAATGTGCCCCTGATCGAGCGGGTGCTGACCGTCTCGGGCGATGCGGCCGGCGCGCCGGGCAACTTCCGCGTGCGCATCGGAACGCCCATCGCAGTGCTGCTCGAGAAGGCCGAAGTCCAGGACGGCTTCGAGGAACTCATCCTCGGCGGTCCCATGATGGGCAAGGACCAGTTCACCACGGACCTTTACGTCACGAAGGGCACGAGCGGCGTCCTGGCGATGCGCCGCGCCGCCATCTACGACGGCGGGCCGTGCATCCGATGCGGGGCGTGCGTGCGGTACTGCCCCTCGCAGGTGAATCCCAGCCGCCTGTCGATCCTCGGCGAATCGTTCCTCGACGGGAATCTCGACGCCATCGACGCCGCCATCGACGCCGGCCTGATGGACTGCATCCTGTGCGGCGCGTGTGCGTACGTGTGCCCGTCGCGGCGGCGGATCGTACACCTCATAGAAATGATGCGCGGCGAGCGGCGAAAGGCCCTCCAGCGCCGGCGCGAGAAGCAAGAGGCCCGGAAGGCCGAACTGAAGCGGGAGGTCGAGAAGGTTGGCGACTGACGCCCCCCAACACCGTCCGCAGCCCGCCGAGGCCGGCCTGGTCGTCGGCCACTGGCCGCACCTGCGCGGCAAGGAGACCATTGCGCGGATCATGTGGTCGGTGGCGGCGGCGCTCGTGCCGGCGGCCGTGGCGGCGGGGTACTTCTTCGGCATCCGGGCGTACCTGCACATCGGTCTGGCCGTCGCGACGGCGGTCATCACGGAGGCGATCATCACGCGGCTGCGCCTGGGGAAGATGACCGTCGGCGACGGCAGCGCCGTCGTCTCAGGGCTCCTGGTCGGTTTCTGCCTGCCGGCCCAGGCGAGGTGGTTCGTGCCGATCGTCGCCTCGGTCGTGGCCATCGCCATCGCGAAGCACTGTTTCGGCGGACTGGGATACAACATCTGGAATCCAGCCCTCGTCGGCCGCGCGTTCGTCCACATCTCGTTTCCAACCGACATGAACCCGTCGGCCTGGCCGGTCCTGACGGGCGACCACTTCATCGGCGACGTGGGCACCGCCGTCGGGGGGCTGCCCGAGGGTGTGGACGCCGTCAGCGGCGCCTCACCGTTGGCCGCGGTCAAAGACATTGCCGCCACCCACGGCTACACGCTGGCGGACGTGCTGAAACTCCTGACCTTCCGCGAAGGCCCCGGGCTATGGGACATGTTCGTCGGCACGGTGGGCGGCTGCATCGGCGAAACGAGCGCCCTCTTGCTCGTCCTCGGCGCAATCTATCTCATCTACAAAGGCTGGGTCCGCTGGCAGATACCCCTGGCGTACCTGGCGACGGTGGCTCTTGGGGCGCTCTTCTTGCCGCTTTATCTCACCGGCGGCGAGGGCGGAACCGGCCCCACTGGCTGGCAGCCGATCATCACGTGCATGCCGGACGCCGCGCTGCGGTTTGTCCTTTGGCACCTGCTCGGCGGCGGACTCGTACTCGGCGCCTTCTACATGGCCACCGACATGGTCACGACGCCGATCACCAGCCGCGGGACGCTCATCTTCGGCGCAGGGTGCGGCGTGTTGACGATCCTGATCCGCCTCTACGGCGGCTACCCGGAGGCCGTGTGCTACTCGATCCTCCTGATGAACACCACCGTGCCGCTCATCGACCGCTGGACGCAGCCGCGCATATTCGGACACAAGCGATGATTCGGACGCTCGTGAAATTCGTGGTGATTCTCGGCCTCACCTGCCTGCTGATGGGCGGCGGCGTGGCCGTCCTGTACGGCGTGTGGCGCGACCAGATCGCCGAGCGCGAGCGTGCCGCCACGCAAGCGGCCATGCTTGCCGTCGCGCCCGAGGGGGCCGAGGTCGATGTCGAAAAACCCCTCGCCGGCGGCGCCGGCGGTCCGAGCGCGGTCTATGCCGCTCGCGACGCATCGGGCAAGACCATCGGCTACGTGGCGGGCGGCGGGGCGCAGGGATACGCCGGCGTCATCAGGGTCATCGTCGGCGCCAAAGCCCCCGACCTAGAGATCGTGGGCGTCGTGGTCGTTTCCCACACCGAGACACCCGGCCTGGGCGCCCACGTCGCCGAACACCTGAGCACCTACACGCTGTGGCAGAAACTGTTCGGCGCCGATGAGCCCGAGAAATTCATCAGCCCGTTCCTCGACCGGTTCAAGGGGAAACGCCAGGACGAGATTCCGGGCATCCAGGCCATCACGGCCGCCACTATCACCTCCAACGCGACGAAGGCGGCCGTGGCGCAGGCCCTCGACCGCATCCGCGCGGCCATCAAGGAAACCCAATGAGCAAGAAGCCCCTCAAGGCGATCGTCGAGGCCATCCTCTTTGCGAGCGACGAGCCGGTCGACCTCGAGCGCCTCGCCGACGCCGCCGGCGACGACGTGACCGTCGAGCAGGTCCGCGAGGCCGTCCGGCAACTGGTCGAGGAATACGACTCTGGCGGCCGCGCGTTCACCGTCGAAGAGATCGCGGGCGGCCTGCAACTGTTTACGCGGCCGCAGTATAACCCGTACCTCAAGAAACTCCTCCAGGCCCGCCGCCGGGCACGGTTCACGCAGGCGGCCCTTGAGACACTTGCCGTCATCGCCTACAAGCAGCCGGTCACGCGGATCGAGGTCGAAGACATCCGCGGCGTTGCCTGCGGCGACATGATCCGTACCCTCATGCAGAAGGGTCTCGTCCGCGTCACCGGCAGAAGCGACAAACTCGGCCGCCCGCTCCTTTACGGCACCACCAAGAAGTTCCTCCAGGCGTTCGGCCTCGGGAGCCTCAAGGACCTGCCCGATGCCAACGGGCTCGTCGAGCCGTAGTGCCGAGCCCGCGGCGGGCTCGAACGACGCGCTGCGCTTATCCCCCGCGCCGGGCTTCCTCGACTGCCTCATCGATCGCGCGCTTGAGGGCGTCTTTCCCCTCGCGCGCGGCGGCGAGGATGTCGTCTTCGGTCAGGCGCTGGAAGATGCGGCGGCGAAGGTCGGGGGGCAGGTCTTGAGACTTGACGCGCTCACGCACGTCGCGAAGCGCCGCAAGGAGCGTCTCGTACTCCGGGCCGAACTCCGCATCGAGCCGCTCGCGCAGACGGCGCGCAAGACTCGGCGCAGCGCCGCCCGTCGAGATGGCAATCACAAGAGAGCCGCGCGCCACCTGCGACGGCACCAGAAAATCGCACAGCGCGGGCTGGTCCACGACGTTGACGAGCGCCCCCGCCGCACGCGCATCGGCCGCCACCCGCGCGTTGACCTGCTCGTCGTCGGTCGCCGCAATGACGACGGTTGCGCCGGCGAGGTGTTCCGCGGCCTGCGTCGCCGCCACGCATTCCAGGCGCTCATCGTCGGCGAACGCGGGCAGCAACTCCGCTGCGACGACGCGGACCCGCGCGCCCGCATCGGCCAGGGCCCGCGCCTTTCGCAGCGCCACCTTTCCCCCGCCAACCACGACAGCCCTGCGGCCGGCTAAGTCCAGCACGATTGGATAGGCGAAGTGCGGTTCGGTCATGGCGGCCAGTATACCGGACGGCGGGGGCGCCCACAATCGAACTCGCCTGCGCGCGGCGCGATGCGGCTCTCACTTGACTGCCGAGTTTACTCGGCGCGAGGCTCAGTTTGCGTCATTTTCTCCGCCACGTAAGGCAGCACATACGGCCCATACGGCATAACGATGACGCGGGCGTCGCGGCCGTGTTTCTCGAAGCCCCACTTCAGACCCGCCTCCAGGCTGCGGACCGGCGTCACGAACAGGTGCTGCTGGTCTTCCCAGTCGAGCAGGTCCGACCAGAAGACGATTTCGCCGTGCCGCGCGGCCTTCGCAAGGTTATGAAGCGCCCACTGGTTCTTGACGACCTCGGCCCCCGGCGCCGTGATGGCCGCCATGAATTCCTCGGGCGTCCGGTAGCGGCGGCAGAGGTCCGTAAACTCCCGCTGCCCGATGCCGTCTTCGCACGCGCACGCGTATAGAAACGTACCGCCCTTCTTCAGGATCGGAAGGCCCGGCAGCAGGCCCTTTTGGCACTGGTAGAACGACGCGTCGAGCGGCCACCCGCCGTTGGTCGTCACGAGGATGTCGCACATCTGGGGCACGGGTTGCGCCACGTGCTGCCGCAGGAACGCGACCCCCGCCTCGTGGGCGCCTTCCATCGTCCCGGCAAAGACGCCCGTCAGGCACTCGTTGCGGTCCACCGTGACGTTGACCGTGAAGTGCGGCGGGGCGAACCGCGCCGCCGCCAGCGCCTCTTCGTGCGTCGGGTTGCCTTCGAGCAGCCCCGGCAGGGCCCGCTCGTGCTCGATGAACCGCGGCGAGTGGAAGGCACGGACGGTCTCGTCGGCAGCGATGCCGGGGCAGACGGCCTTGCGGCCACCGGAAAAGCCCGCCATCAGGTGCGGCTCGATGACGCCGGTGGCGATCCGCACGTCGGCCTCCACCCACTCGCGCGTTAGAACAACCGGCGTGCCGCTCTCGGTCTGGCCGAGCCTGACGTGCGTCACGGGCCGGTGACCGAAGTGGTTGACGATGCGGTACTTCGAGACGATCTCCGCCCCGAGGAGCCGGCGGGCCGCTTCACCGATGGTCGGTGCGTGCAGCCCCGTGGCGATGAGGATCGTCACGCTGCCGGGCGGGATGCCCGCCTCGCGGAGGGCGCCGAGGATCGGCGCCAGCACATCATGGTTCGGGCATGGTCGCGTCGAGTCGCCGGTGATGATGACGGCGCGGAAGTTGCGCCAATCGTCGCGCCATCCGGCCGATCCGACCGACCGGCTGCGGCCGCCGACACGCTCGGCCAGCACCGCCGCAAGCGGCGGACCGTCCACGGGGGCACGGAGCGCCTCGGCCACGGCGGTCTGCGGCTGTGCGAGAACGCTCGGCCAGTCGGGCCGGACGATGGCCGTGAGGTTCTCGTCCGGCACCGTGATGCGGGCGCCCCGGCGCCCGTAGGCCAGGTCGATTTCCATCGTTGCTGTGCCTGCCCTCGCCAAGGCGTGAGCCATCCCCCGCCGACAGAACGCGCATTAGACCACGGCCGGGCCGGCCAAGACAAGTCGTCATTTCTCCGGTGCACCCTGGCCGGGCCGGGCATGATTTGGCTGCCAAGTTCGTTGACCCCAGCGGTCGCATGTGTACTATGGATGGCCCAAGCCCGAACAGAGGAGGAAACTGCCATGTTGGGTCAACAGCCGATGGTGGCCGTGTGTATCGCAAGTCTTGCGTTGGCGACCGTAGGATGCTCGCGGTCGGCTCTGGCCGCGTGGGAACCCGCGAAGGGGCCGCTCATGACGCGATGGGCCAAGGACGTCTCGCCCGAGAACGCCCACCCTGAGTACCCCCGTCCGCAGATGGTCCGCGAGGCGTGGCAGAACCTGAACGGTCTGTGGCAATACGCCATTGCGGCCGAAGGCGAGGCGCCGCCCGTCGGCAAGGACCTGACGGATGAAATCCTCGTTCCGTTTCCCATCCAATCCGCCCTGTCGGGCGTCATGAAACCGGCCGACCGTCTCTGGTACCGCCGCACGTTCACCGTTCCGGAGGCGTGGAAGGGCGGGCGCGTGCTGCTCCACTTCGGCGCGGTCGATTGGGAAGCCACCGTTTATGTCAACGGCAAGAAGGCGGGCGACCATCGCGGCGGGTACGACGCCTTCACCCTCGACATCACCGACGCCCTGAAAGGCTCCGGCCGGCAGGAACTGATCGTCGGCGTTTTCGATCCGACCAACAGCGGCAACCAACCGCGCGGCAAGCAGGTCGCTAAGCCCCGCGGCATCTGGTACACCGCCGTCACGGGCATCTGGCAGACCGTGTGGCTGGAACCCGTACCCGAGACGCACATCGACCGGCTTGTCATCACGCCCGATGTGGACAAGAAGTGCCTGCGTCTGACGGTGGAAACGGCGGGCGAGGCGCCCGACCTGGCCGTCGAGGCCGTGGCAACGGACGGCGGCACGCAGGTCGGAAAGGCGTCGGGTAAGGCCGGCGCCGAACTTTCGCTGCCGGTCAAGGCGCCCAAACTGTGGTCGCCCGACTCGCCGCACCTCTACGACCTGACGGTCGAACTCAAGCACAAGGGCAAGACGGTCGACGCCGTCAGCGGCTACTTCGGCATGCGCAAGATCGAGATCGGCAAGGACGACAAAGGCGTGACGCGGATGCTGCTGAACGGCAAGTTCGTGTTCCAGATGGGGCCCCTCGACCAGGGCTGGTGGCCGGACGGCCTCTACATCGCGCCTACGGACGAGGCCTTCAAGTACGACGTCGAGATTACGCGCAAACTCGGCTTCAACATGACCCGCAAGCACGTCAAGATCGAGCCCGACCGCTGGTACTACTGGTGCGACAAACTGGGCCTCCTGGTCTGGCAGGACATGCCCAACGGCAACAACAAGACGCCCGAGTCGAAAAAGCAGTTTGAGAAGGAACTGCGGGCCCTCGTCGAGGGACACCGCAACCACCCCTCCATCATCATGTGGGTCGTCTTCAACGAAGGGTGGGGTCAGCACGACACCGAGCGGTACGCCAAACTGGTCAAGGAACTCGACCCCGGCCGCCTCGTCTCCGGTGTCAGCGGATGGGCCGACAAGAAGTGCGGCGACATCCTCGACGTGCACAGTTACCCCAACCCCAAGGGCGCCCGGCCGGAGCCGACGCGAGCAGCCGTCCAGGGTGAGTTCGGCGGACTCGGCCTGGGCGTGCCGGGGCACACCTGGAAAAAGCAGCACTGGGGCTATCGCGGCATGGCCGACCGCGAGGCACTCACCGCCGGTTACGAGCGCGTCCTGCGAACCATTTACGAGATGAAGGACTCGATGGGCCTCTCGGGCGCCATCTACACGCAGATTACCGACGTGGAGGTCGAGTGCAACGGCCTGCTGACGTACGACCGGGCGGTCGTCAAGCCGGACCTGGAGCGGGTGGCGGCCGTCAACCGCGGCGATTTCTCGAAGGTGCCGCCGCCGCCTATCGTCAAGACGGTCGTGCCGACGTCCGAAAAGAAGGCCCAGCCGTGGCGGTACACGTTCACCGAGCCCGGCGCTGGCTGGTTCAAGCCCGGCTTCGATGATTCCGGGTGGAAGACGGGGCCGGGAGGCTTCGGCACCAAAACGACGCCCGGCGCGGTCGTCGGCACGGTCTGGAACACGGCCGACATCTGGCTGCGGCGTGAGGTCACGATTCCCGAGGGCGATTACACCCGCCTGGGCCTTCGCATCCACCATGATGAAGACGCCCAAGTCTATATCAATGGCGTGAAGGCTGCCGACCTCAAGCAGTACGTGGCCGAGTACCAGGTCCGGCCGCTCAACGAGAAGGGCCGCGCCGCCCTAAGGCCCGGCAAGGTCGTCCTGGCGGTCCATTGCAGGCAGACCAAGGGCGGGCAGTTCATCGACTTAGGGCTCGTGGACGTGATACCGTCGAAAAAGCGGTAGGCGGATGACGTTCGCCGTCATCCCAATCGCCTCGGGGCACCGCGGCGGGTCGCACGGCTCGGGGTTCCGAGACCGCGCATCCGGTCGTGCGACCCATGCGAGCGCCGGGCTTCTCCTTGGCCTCGATGACCGGCAGGAGGGAGCCCAGGAGCAGTTCGCCGGCCGGTTGAACGACGCCGCTCGCTTCCTCTGGCGGGTTCTGGATGAGGACCCCGCCAACGGGCGGGCGCACCGTGACGTTGCGTACGTGTACGCGGCCAGCGGGTGGTACGTCCTGGCGGAATCCGAAATTGAGCAGGCCCTCGCCGCTCTGCCGAAGGATTCGGAGACTCATTACATCGCCGGCACGGTTTACTACGAGCGCGGCCGCCCCGACGACGCCCGGAGTCACTTCGAGAGGGCGGCAGCGCTCGACCCGACGAACGCAAAGGCCGCCAGGCGGGCACAAAGAGCCAAGTAGCGTTGTGGGATTAGGTGGACAATTGCCAAGAGGAATAGGTGACCTACAGCAACGCCGCCATCTACTTCATGAGCGGCACGGGCAACTCGTTCCGCGCGGCCACCTGGATGACCGAGGCCGCCCGCCGCAGCGGCGCCGACGCCCGGCTGCTGCCCATCGGTAAACACCGGCCGGACCAGGGCGCCGAGCAGGGGGCCCAACGTCTTCTCGGCCTCGTCTTCCCGACTCACGCTTTCACGGCGCCGTGGCCTGTGCTCCGCCTGGCCTGTCGGTTGCCGCGCGGGGGCGGCACGCACGCCTTCGTGGTGCCGACGCGGGCGGGCACGAAGTTCGGCCGGCTGTTCCTGCCCGGTCTGGAGGGTACGGCCGGCTACATCGTCGCGCTCATCCTGGTTCTGAAGGGTTACTCGGTGCGTGGTGTGACGGGCATCGACATGCCCTCGAACTTCATGATCGTGCATCCCGGCTTCTCGCCGGCCGCCGCCGGAGCCATCATCGCGCGGGGCGAGACCAAGGCCCGCGCTTTCGCCCAGACCGTTCTCACAGGACGCCGGCGCTTCGCGGGGTTCATCCCGCTCCTGCTGGGGCTCGTCTTGCTGCCGGTTTCACTGGCGTATGTTTTGCTGGGCCGGTTTTACCTGGCGAAGATGATGTTTGCGAACTCCAAGTGCACGGGATGCGGGCTGTGTGCGGCCAATTGCCCTTTTGGCGCGATCAGGATGTGGGGCACGGCGCAGAAACGCCCGTATTGGACCTTCTCGTGTGAAACGTGTCTTCGCTGTATGGCCTGGTGCCCCGAGGGGGCGGTGGAATCGGGTCACTCGCTCGGCGTCATTCTCTACTTCGTCACGAGCATCCCGGTCTCGGTTTACGCGATGGATTGGCTTGCGGGCCGTTTCTGCCTGCCGGCCTGGGCCGGAAACGTCGCGGTCGTGTTCCTGCTCCAGTACGCGTACATCATCCTATCCATCGCCATCACCTATCTTGTGTTTAGCATTCTGATTCGCATTCCGCTGGTCAACAAACTCTTCACCTACACGACCCTCGTCCACTACTACCGCCGCTACCACGAACCGGACACGGCGAGCGACGATCTCAACGCCGAAAGGTAACCGTGCGCATCACGAAAAGCACCAGCAAGGAATTGGTTTTTGAGTGTGCGATCTTCGCCGCCGGCGCCTCTGAGATCGCGCTGTGCCACAGGAGGCCCATCCTGCTCACGGTGCTGCTGGCTGTCACGGCGATCGTCGCGATGGCCTTCTGGCGCAAGAGCCACGCCGTCTGTTTCTATCTGGTCGGCGCCGTCGTCGGCCCGTGTGGCGAGATGATTTGCATCCACCTGGGCGCGTGGGAATACGCGAATCCCACCTTCCTGTCGATCCCGCTCTGGCTGCCGCTGGCCTGGGGACTTGTGACCATCCTCATCAAAGGAATCGCCGACACCTGCGCGAAGATCAGAACTGCATGATGTCTCGCCGCACGTGTTCCGTCTCCTTCGCGGGGTGCCGGGACTGTGGCGCGGTGGTATGGCGGCCTTCACTCCCGGTGTGATTCAGCGCGTGTTGCGTGCCGGCAGCGGGAGGCGAGCGCAGTCTCCCTGCGCACCGTCAGCGCTCAAGCCAACACGGGCCGCCGGGACCGATGCTGCTTGGGCCTACGCGCCAAGGCGCTTCTCGATCATGGCCATGAACGTCTTGTCGTATGGCTTGCCGATAAGTTTGGCGCAGGTGGTGAACATCTTGCACCCCGTGCCGCAGTAGGCGATCTTCTTCTTTGCGGCACACTGAAGCACCGGGCAGGGCTTCATCTTGAGCATCTCGGCGCTGGCCTCCGTACCGGAGGCGCACCCCTTGCACTTGCCGGCCTTCATAAGCGGGCACGCCATGCACGAGAGGCCGCAGGCGGCGACCATAGCCCTAGGCTTTTCGTCCTTTGCGCAGGCGACACTGGTGGCGCCGAAAACCCCGGCGGCGGCGGCCACCGATGCACCTTTGGCCAAAAACTGCCGTCGTGAAACATCCATACTCACTCTCCTTTCGTTTGCCACGAAGCGTTCTCGGATAATCTTCCGCGACACGCGGGCCTGCACATTACATCTTGCGAGCGGAGAAGTCAATCCGAATTCGGCGGCTGACTTGGCGTGCAGCCAAGTCTGTAGCGCCCGTACGGGCGGCCGCCCGTCAGGCCGACTGCGGTTCCGCGCCGGGGATAAACCCCGGCGCTACGGCCGTTCGGAAACACTTTCTCGCTCCTGCTTAGCCCACCTGTACGCGGACGATATGGTCCCGGCGGTCATCCACCAGGTGGATCTTGTTATCGGGCTGGCGCTGGTCGTCGATTCGAACGCTGCGGACGTTCCAGGTTGCCGGCCCCGTCACGGAGATCTTGATATGGTACTGCGTCTCGCGGAAGCGGTAGTGGATGGTGTAGCCTTTCCAGCCGGACGGCAGGACGGGCGCCAGCGTCAGCGTGTCCACTTCGAGTGAAAGTCCGAGCAGGTTCTCGATGATCAGCCGGTACATCCAGGCGGCCGAGCCGGTGTACCACGTCCATCCGCCGCGCCCCTCGTGTCCCTTGGCCGTATAGACGTCGGCGGCCACAACGTACGGTTCGACCTTGTATCGGGCGATACGTTCGGGCGTGTCGCTGTGGTGGATCGGGTTGATGGCCGAACTTAGCCGCCAGGCCGTTTCCGTTTGCTTCAGCATCGCTGCGGCCATGGCGACCCAGACGGCGGCGTGCGTGTACTGGCCGCCGTTCTCACGGACGCCGGGCACGTAGCCCTTGATGTAGCCGGGGTCCCACGGCGCGTCGTCGAACGGCGGATCGAGCAGTTTGATCACCGACAGGTTCCAGTCCACCAGGTTCTCGAAGACCGACTGCATGGCCATGTCGGCCCGTTCGGACTTGGCCACCCCCGACAGTACCGCCCAAGACTGGGGCAGCGAATCGATGCGGCACTCGGGGCTCTGGGCCGACCCGAGGGGAGCGCCGTTATCGAAATACGCCCGACGATACCACCGGCCGTCCCAGGCGTTGGTCTCAATGTTGGACTGAAGCGTCCGGGCGGCCTCGCGGCACTGCTTGGCCATCGCGCGGTCGTTTTGGCTCTCGGCCAGGTGCGCGAACTTCTTCAGCACGTCGTACAGGAAGAAGGCCAGCCAGACGCTTTCGCCCTTGCCGTCCTTCCCGACGCGGCTGAGGCCATCGTTCCAGTCGCCGCAGCCGATGAGCGGCAGGCCGTGAGGGCCGAACGTCAGGCTGCGGCGAATCGCGCGGACACAGTGATCGTACAGCGAGGCCTGCTCGTCCGCGACTTGAGGCAGATCGTAGTACGATTCTTCGCCGTCCTCGACGGCCCGCCCTTCGATAAACGGCACCATTTCGTCCAGGACGCCCGTGTCGCCGGTGCCCGTGACGTAGCGGCAGGTGGCGTACGGCAGCCAGAGGTAGTCGTCGGAGAAGCGTGTCCGGACGCCTCGGCCGGTCGGCGGATGCCACCAGTGCTGGACGTCGCCCTCGCGGAACTGCCGGCCGGCGCACGTCAGCAGGTGCCCACGCATCAGGTCCGGGCACTCGTGCAGGAAGGCCATCGTGTCCTGAAGTTGGTCCCTGAACCCGTAGGCGCCGCCGGACTGGTACAGGCCGCTGCGTCCCCAGAAACGTCCGGCCACCGCCTGGTAGAGGAGCCAGTGGTTGGCGAGGAGGTTGACGGCGGAGTCGGGGGTCTCGACATAGACGCCGCCGAGCAGGCGTTTCCAGAAGTCCCAGACGGCCTCCAGGGCGACGCGCGCCCCGTCGATGCCGCCGTATCGGTTCAGGAAGTCGCGGGCCTGCTCCTCGGTCCGGGCGGCGCCGAGGATGAACACAATCTGCCGCTCCTGGCCCGCCGGCACCGTCACGAACGCCTGAATGGCGCCGCACGGGTCGAGCCCCGCGCCGAGGCGGTCGCTCAATCGCTGCCGGCGCATGGCCGCCGGGTTGGCAAGCGAGCCGTTCCGCCCGATGAACTCCGTCCGGTCGCCCGTCAGACCATGGTCGGCTTCGCTGGTCTGGAAGAAAACCAGCCGGTCGGCGAAGTCGGTGCTGTACGTGCTGGAGGCCATGATCGCCCCGGTTTGTGGATCCTGGCGGGTGACCACGTGCATAGCGCCCTTGTCACGCGTCTGGCCGAGGACCCACTCGCAGAAGCCTGTAACGCTGAGGCGCCGGTCGCGATCCGAAAGGTTGCGCAACGTGAACAGGGCGAACTTGACGGGCGCGTCGGGCGCCACGTACGTGTACATCTCCGTGAAGATGCTGTGCTGGGTGTGCTCGAATGCCGTGTAGCCAAGGCCGTGGCGGCAGACGTAGGGCGTGGGGCCGGGCGCCGGACGCGGTGTGGCGGACCAGAACCGGCCGGTCTCCTCGTCTCGGATATAGAACGCCTCGCCGCCGGCGTCGGTGACCATGTCGTTGTACCAGGGGGTCAGGCGGTACTCGTGGGCGTTCTCGAACCAGGTGTACCCGCCCCCCGACTCCGTCACGACCGTGCCGAACTCGGCGTTGGCCAGAACGTTGGCCCACGGCGCCGGCGTGGTCGTGCCGGGATGGAGGAGGGTGATGTACTCGCGTCCGTCGGGCGTGAACCCGCCGAGGCCGTTGAAGAAGTTCAGGTCGCGCGCCGGCAACTCGTCCTCGCCGGGTAAGGGCGGCTCCGGGTTGCGGACGGGCCGGTGCGGCGGCACGGGGGTCTCGCTGCGGCGGCGGCGATCCGCCTGCTCGCTCAGCGTGCCCGCGCGGTCCGAGAGCACCAGCCGTGCCACCGATTGCAGCAGCAGCCGGTCGTCCTCCGGCAACTGGTCGGTGCTCCGCACAAACACCCCGCCGCGCTGGTCCAGCGCGCTGACCATCGGCCCGGCGTTCACCACGCCCATGATCTGGTCCCACAGACTCTGGCGGTAGCCGGCAAACGCATCGACCCAGATGACCAGGTCCACTCGCAGACCCTTGTGACGCCAGTACCCGTGGGCCTGGATGATGCGGCGCACGAGGTCCAGGCCGGACTGGTCGGTTACGCGGACCAGGACGATCGGCAGGTCGCCGGAGATGCCGTACCGCCACAGGTCGGCCTGGCCCTTGCGGTTTCGCGCCAGAAGCGAGGCGTTGGCGCGGTACCGGGAGTTCGCGAAGACAATCGAGGCGGCCAGCCGCGCGAACAGCAGCGCGTCGGCTTCCGTGGCGCGGATCTGATGCAGCAGCACCTGGCTCTGCGTCCAGGCCAACTCGAACGAGCGGTCGGCGAGGCGGCGGTCGTGGTACCGATCAACCGAGGCGACGGCCTCCTCCCGGCTTTTGCCGATCCCCACGATGGCGTCCACGATGACGACCTCGCCGGGGTCCAGCCGCAGCCGCCGACGGATGGCGACGTTCGGGTCGAGCACCGACCCGGCCGTGTTCGAGAGCGGCCCCGGATGGTCGAGCGCCGCCGGGTCGGCGGGCGTGCGGCCGCGGCCGAGAAACCGGGCCCGGTCGGTCTCGAACGACGCCCACGGCATGATCTTCTCGGCGTGCACGATCATCGCGTGGAACATCCAGGGCGGCGACTCCTCGTCGGATCGCGGCCGCCGGGTGCACAGAATGGCCGACTTCTCGGGAATCGTCTCCGTCTGGATGAACAGGGCGTTGAAGGCCGGGTGCGCGAGGTCCACGGCCGGTTCCGCCAACGCCACCTCGGCGAACGACGTGAGTTCGATGCTGCGGGTCTTGTTCGAGAGGTTGGTCAGCGTGATCCGGCGCAGTTCGACGTCGTCTTCCGGCGAGACCGAGATCTGCATGTGCGCGTCGATCTCATGGTGCACGGTGCGGAACTCGGCACGCGCCTGAGAGAAGACGGCCTCGTACCGTTCCACCTCGCGGGCGAGGGGCTGATGGGTGCACGACCACGTGTACCCGTCGTCCAGGTCGTGGAGATAGAAGAAGAAGCCCCAGTTGTCGCGCGTCACATCTTCGCGCCACCGGGTCAGGGCCAGGTCGTGCCACCGGCTGAACCCGCCCCCCGCGCTGGTGATCATGACGTGGTACCGTCCGTTGGACAGGAGGTGGACTTCGGGCACGCGGGAATTCGGATCGGCGTAGGCCCGCATCGTGGACTCGCGGACCGCCTCTCCCTGCTCGCGGTGGATGAGCGGGACCTGACGATGGTCTTGCCGCGTGCTCGCCCGCGCAACCGGTATCCGTTCCTGGAGCAGAAGGGCGTTGGCGCGAACCCTCGGGTCGGCCATGAATCGGCGCTGCATCGGGCGGCCGAGCAGCGCGTAGGTCAGCGCCAGGAAACTCATCCCGCCGTGATGGGCCATGAAACATTGGACCGTGGCGTAGTCCTGGCCGGCGGGCACGCGGGTGGGGGTGTAGTCAACGGCTTCGTAGAAGCCGAACCTGCCGATAAGTCCCAGCCGGGCCAGCGCCTGGAGGTTGGCGCACGCCTTCTCGGGCAGCACCATCAGCGCCATGGTGGCCGCGTACGGCGCGATGACCAGGTCGTCGGCCAGGCCGCGTTTCAGGCCCAGTTCCGGCACGCCGAAGGCACGGTACTGATAATTCATCTGCACATCGACCTGATTATAGCACGACTCGGAGACGCCCCACGGCACCCGCTGCCGCCGACCGTGCTTGATCTGCCGCATGACGGCGCTGCGGCAGGCCTGGTCGAGGAGCGTGCCCGCGTAGTTCGGCATGATCAAGAGCGGCATGAGGTACTCGAACATCGACCCGCTCCACGACATGAGCGTGGGCATGTCGAGGCCGGGTGTCAGTTGCCGACCGAGCACGAACCAGTGTTCCTGCGGCAGGTTGCCCTGAGCCACGCCGAGGAACGAGCAGAGCCGCGACTCGGACGCAAACAGGTCGTAGTAGCCCGGATCGCGATGGCGACCCTCGACCGAAAAGCCGATCGAGAGCAGTTTCCGGGCCGGGTCGTACAGGAAACCCAGATCGATCTCCGAGAGTTCCTCGCACTGGAGGGCGAGGTCTTCGAGCGCCCGCACGCGGCCGGCGGCTTGCCCGCTCGCCTCGGTGACGCAGGCGCGCAGGCGCCGCAGACGCTCGGCCTGGGGCGTCTCGACCGCCGCCTCACGGCGCAAGAGGTCGTCGATATGCGGCCCCAGGCGGCGGTCGAGTTCCACAAGGTCCCTGAGCGTCCTGACGCGGCCGAGTTCCTCGTAGAGCAAGCCGACCCGGTCGGCGTCCGCTGATGCCGACTCGGCCCCCGTCTGTTGCGGCTCACCCTGTCCGTCCATACGGACCCGTATCCCCCCAAAGGGGTCCGTATGGACAAAGGGATCCGTATGGACTGGGTCGGCCAGCCACGGCACAAGGTACACCAGATCCGCCAGGAGCGCTTCCGCCTGTCGGCGCACGGCCGCCATCCAGAAGGTCATGCTGCCGTCGTGCTGGCAAAGCGGCGCCACGTCGGTCAGGTCGGCCGTGAACTGTCGCAGGGCCGGCGCGACGCCCGCCGGCGAACCATCGGCCTCCGAAAGATTCCGCAGACCGTCTCTGACGGTCTTGGAAACCTTGCGGACGTTCTCCTTGACGCGGCGGTCGGCGATCCGGTCCAGTGCCTTCCGGGCCTCTTCCTCCAGAACGTCGGTCACGTCTTCGAGACCTTCGAGCCACCGGCCGTGGACGATCGGCCCCGTCATCTGATCCTGGATGCCACCCCGCAGCACCACCAGGCAACACGCGAGGTTGCCGCTGTCAACCGTGGAGACGTACTGCGGGCGCAGCGGCTCGAGGGTCCACGTGTCGTACCAGTTGAGGAAGTGGTTGCGGTACCGCGGCAGGCGCTCGAGCGTTGCGAAAGTCTTTTCGGTGCGCTCGATCAGAGCGCCGGCCGTCAGGTATCCGAAGTCGTAGGCCGCAAGGTTCGACAGCAGCGCCAGGCCGATGTTCGTCGGCGAGGTCCGTTCGATGACACGGCTCTGCGGCTGCTCCTGGAAGTTGTCGGGCGGGAGCCAGTTCTGGTTGGGCCCCACGAAGTGCTCGAAATACACCCACGTCCGCCGCGACAAGCGACGCAGAAACCGCTCCTGGTCGGCCGTGAACTCCGCTTCGCGGGCCTTCAGCGGGCGGCTGATAAACCACGCCACCAACGGGCCGATCAGCCATAGACCCAGGATCGGCCACGCTGCGATCGGGACCGTGACATCGAGCGCCAGGGTCGCCGCCACGGTCAGCAGGACGATGGCCGGAGCGGTCCACATGGCGCGCAGCGTGGGAACCAGACCGCTTCGCGTAGCGCGTTCGACGTCGTGGGCGGTCAGCCATTCCAGCAGGTGCCGCTTGCTGATGAGCGTTCGCCAGGCCACACGCCCAATGGCATCGACGTGCATCAGCGCCTCGAACGGCAGGAATCCGAGGTGCAGCACGCTGATGATGAACTGTCTGCCGGCGCCCATGGCGGCCCGGCGGATGTGAGCCGCCCACAGGACCTTGCTCGGCTTGGCGATGAAGGCCCACGAGGTCCGCGCCACGTCGGCCACGAAGTAAACCGCCAGCAGCCAGAGCGTCCAGGCCGGCTGGACGCCCGGCAGCGCCAGCCACCCTGCGATCAGCAGGGCGAGCATAGCCGGCGGCACCAGACTCCGCCGCAGGTTGTCGAAGATCATCCACCGGTGAAGCCGGGGAAGGGGATTCCGGACCCGTCGGCCTGCGGGGGTGGGGACGCGCGGCAGGAGCCACGGCGCGATCTGCCAGTCGCCGCGGACCCAGCGATGACGGCGCTTGGCGTCGGCCAGGTACCGCGACGGGTAGTCCTCGATGAGTTCCACGTCGTTGAGGAATCCGCACTGGGCATGGCAGCCCTCGATGAGGTCGTGGCTGAGGATGCGGTTCTCCGGGAACCGGTCATGGACCGCCCTGTCGAACGCCTCGAGGTCGTAGATGCCTTTGCCGATGAACTGGCCGCGGCCGAACAGGTCGTGATACACGTTCGAGACTTCACGCGTGTACGGGTCGATGCCAACCTCTCCGGCAAACAGACGTGCGAAGAGCGACCGCCCGGCCCCGGTCAGGCCGACGGCGACGCGAGGCTGCAGGACGCCATACCCTTCGGCCACGCAGCCGGTGTCGGGATCCATGACGGGCCGGTTCAGTGGATGGGCCATCGAGCCGACCATCTTGACGGCCGCCCCGGGCGGCAGTTCCGTGTCGGTGTCGAGCGGGATGACATACCTGGCGGTGCGGAGGACCTCGACGTTGCCGACAACCGTTGTGAAGGCGTCCGTCGGTCCGCCGCGCAGCACACGGTTGAACTCCATCAGTTTGCCGCGCTTCCGCTCGTAGCCCATCCAGACGCCCTCGGCCGGGTTCCACAACCGCGGACGGTGCAGAAGGAAGAAGATCGGCTGGCCGGGTTCGGCGTACTTGGCATTCAATTCGCGGATGCCGGCGGCCACCCGCTGGAGGAAGGCCTCGTCGGCAGGCATGGCCTCCTGGGGCGCGTCGGTGAAGTCCGAGAGCAGCGCGAACAACAGGTTGGGACTGCGGTTGGCCAGGTAACGGATCTCCAGACCCTCGACCAGCGAGTCCGCCGCCCCACGCGACGCCAACAGCGTCGGAACCACTACCACCGTCGTGTGTTCGCGCGGGATGCCCTTCGAGAGGTCCAGACGGGGCAGGCCGCGAGCCGGCACCAGGACCGTCGCCAGCCAGTTGATCAGCGAAATCGTCGCTTGCGAGACGAACATCAGGAGCGCCACCGTGACGGGCGCCAGCCAACTCCAGCCGTACACGATCAGGCTCTTCGTCAGGAGCAGCAACGCGCCCGTCACGACGGCGGTCGTCACGGCCTCGCCCAGGACGTAGACCCAGGGAATCCAGCGCCGGATCCACCGGCCGACGCGCCGATGAATCGGCGGCCGACAGCCGACGGCACGTTCCAGTTTGGGACGGCCGGGCCGCACGAGGAACCAGCCGACATGACGGTGGCGGGGGACGGCGTCCGGGTCGGCCGCCGCCTCTTCGGCGAGGCGGACGGCGGCCACCGCCACCTCGTGCTCGGCCCGTCCGCTCCAGCGGGCCAACTCCTCGACCACGTGGCGGTAGGTGTCGCGGGTGGCGAAATCCATCGTCGCGTACACGCCCGACGGGTCGCGCCGAAGCGCCGCCTCCGTCTCGCTCAGGTCTTCGACAAACTCGTGCCAGTCCAGCGCCGTCAGCGTCCGCAAACTCGTGATGCTGTTGGCGATCGAGACACGGTCGGCGGCCTGGTCGTGGCTCTCGGCCCGCAGAATCTGGTCCATCGTCTGGCCGTGCTCGGCCAGGTCCTGCTCGATCCAACTGTTCACCAACGACAGAGCCGGGTGCTGACCCTGCAGGCCGGTGCACAACTCGGCGATGAACGCCTGCGACATCGTCGGCGACGCACGAACGAAGTCCGCCAGTTCCATAATCAGGGCATTGGGCTGCGAGTGGACCACCTCGAGGAACCGTCGGACCCACACCAGGGCGCGGTCGCGATCCCGCCGCCGCGACGCCACACGATACGACACCCGCCGCAGGTTCTCCAGCAACGCCAGCCGCAGCATGATCGGCACGGCCCACAGTTCGCCCAGCGTCAGCGCCTGGACCGTCTGGCCCCCCCGCACGAAACGCGAGAGGTTCTCCATGTCGATCCGCCCGTCGGTGTGCGACACCAGTTCCAGCGCCAACTCGTAGGCGCGCGGGAAACCCCTGAGGGACCCCGTGCGCAGGCGCGGCAACTGGCGGCTGTAGCCGGGCGGCAGATGCTCGCGGGCAATGTCGATCTGCTCTTCGATCAGGTAGTAGTTGTCGAGAAGCCAGTCGGCGCCCGGCGCGGTCTGGCGGCCTTTTCGGACCGCTTCGGCCACAACATCGTACGACTCCCGGATGACCCGCTCGTTTTCCTTGAGACGCTCCAGCAGCACTTCCGGCCCGGGGTTCGGGTCGATCTGCTGGTCGGCGGCCAGCATCTTGCCGTGGCTCTCGAGTTGGGTCAGCGCGAACAGTTCCGCCCGCAGCGGATACTCCGCTTCCGCGTCCCGCTGCGGTCCCTGGCCGAACAGGCGGCTGAGCGGCGGGCTCTTCAGCACAGATAGAAAACTGGTCGGGCTCATTCTGACTGGCCGAATCCTTGTGCCATAGTCTCTGGCGTCCGCGTAATCCCCGACGTCGGTGTATCGCAACAGGTGTGCCCAGCCATTCGACACAGGGCCGGATCGCCCCGAGGTCGGGACATCGAAGGGACCCGCTCTCTTCTCATTCTACCCTTCACAGGACGCCCTGTGTCAAGGCGCAGCCCCACTCCATGGAGAGCAGGCGACCTCCTCCCGCACTAGTTCATCGGCGAAACGGCGGCTGTTTCCGTCGGAAATCCGTGACGCGGCAACCTGAAGGGCGTGTGGCCGTACGACCATGTTCCGTACGACCATGTAAAGAGGCGAAGGTTTGAGACGACGAGCCCGCCGCGCGGGATCAAGACCCGTAAAGGGCCTTGACCCCCAGCAGGCCAGGAGGGCCTTTGGCCCTGGTCGACGCACACAGCACCCCGCCCGGACCAGCCGCCGCCAACCGCTGAGATTGCACTAGCGAAGCGGCCGCGGGGTCGCTAACCTTCTGGCGGGAATCCGCGTGGTTGCCTGGGCGACCACCCTACGACTGAGAAGCGGGTCATGAAACGAACCGTCGTACTTGCCGCCGTCGCGGTCGGGCTGGTGCTGGGCGGCGTGGCCGTCTGGGTGGGGGCCCAGAGCGCCTCCAAAAGGGAGAAGGTCCGCTATGATCGCGAGTCGCGGTACTACCGCGTCCGCGTGGTCGATTACCTGGACGAGGGCCGCCGGTGCCTGCATTTCTCGAAGTCGCGAGGCGTTCAATCGAGCATGTTTCTGGACGACCCGTACAAACTGGACCTTCGATACTCGCGGACGATGATGGCGGCGCTGGCGCTGCACGCGGCGCCGAAGGACGTGCTGCTGGTGGGTCTGGGCGGGGCGTCGATCCCGAAGTTCATCACCAAGCATTGGCCCGAGATCCGACTGGACGTGGTCGAGATCGACCCGGACGTCGTCAAGGTGTGCCGGGAATGGTTCCACTTCAAGGGCGCACCGGGCCTGCGGATCATCGTCATGGACGGGCGGATGTACCTGAAGCGAAGCAGCAAGGCCTACGACGTGATCCTCCTGGACGCCTACGCGGCCGACCGGATACCGTTTCACCTGACGACGCTGGAGTTCGTGCGCCTGGTGCGGTCGCGTTTGAAAGCCGGCGGCATCGTGGCGTCGAACCTGTGGGAGCCCGTCGTCAACCGGTTCTACGACGCCGAACGGAAGACGTTCCAGACGGCGTTCCCGCAGACGTACCTGTTCAAGGCGGGGACGTCGGGCAACATCCTCGTCTTCGCGACGCTCAATGCGAGCCCGACGTCCGAGGCAGCGTGGGTCGCCCGGGCAAAGGTGCTGGTCGGCGAGCGCGACCTTAAGTTCGATCTACCCGGGCTCATCGCCGACGAGTACGAGGTCCTGACGGACTGCAAGATCGACGAGAAGCCGCTCACCGACGACATGGCCCCGGTGGACACGTTGCGGCACGAGCGCCCGAAGGCAAGGATTGGGAAATAGGGAGCGGGGAATAGGGGCGGCTTCGGCGGACAAAGCCCTTTTAGCCGCGACCCAAAGGGGAGCGCGCTGACGGCAGCGAACGGAAAACGGGGAACGGGGGCGATGATGCGGGCGGGTTTGCTGATCACGGTGTTTCTGGCGGGCGGGTCGTTGATGAGCCTGGAGATGGCGAGTTTTCGTCTCGTCCAGCCGGAGTTCGGCAGCGACATCATCGTGTGGGGGAGCCTGATCAGTGTCTTTCTCGGCGGCCTGGCGGTAGGGGCGGTCCTGGGCGGGCGCCTGGCCGACCGTGGGCCAAGGCTCTGGAGACTGGGGGCGATCCTGGCCATCGCGGGGGTCGTAACGCTGGCACTGCCGCTGTACTGCGACGCGGTCCTGGACTGGATGTTTCCGGGCGAAGGTGCGCCGCTGCCGGCCGAGTGGAACGCCGGAGGCGACTCGCAGGAACTCATCGTCTATCAGCCGCCCGACCTGAGGTGGCCCACCCTGGGCGCGGGGATCATCCTGTTCGGCCTGCCGGCGCTGTTGCTCGGCACGGTGACGCCGTACACCGCGCGGCTGTTCATCCACGCCCTGGGGAAAGTGGGGACCGGCGTGGGGCACCTGTACGGCGCCTCGACCGTCGGGTCGATCTTCGGGACGCTCGGCACGGCGTTCTACCTGATCGCCTGGATGGGTACGCGGTGGCTCCTCGCGTCGAACGGTCTGCTGCTGGTTGGGCTGGGGCTGGTGCTGGCGGTGGTGGACTTCGTGAAACCTCGAGGTGAAGCAGAACCTGAAATCTGAGGCGTGGTTCGGCCGTCTCGGAAGCCGGCCAACCGTTGCGGAGGCGCCACGTGGACCAATTCCTCACGGACATTATGGATGCGGCCGCGCGCAAGTATGGCGCGGAAGGCGAACGGCCGAAGGCCTTATTCCGGATTGTCGATCCGGAGAGGGGCGAGATCGAGATCGAGACGTCCGAAGGTCTCAGGCGCCACGTGTTGAAACCGCTCCCGGAGTTGTTCGGCAAGGGACACGGCGTGTCATCGGTGGACCCGCAAGACGAGCGGTTCATGCCCCTGTTGCTCCGCATCGAAGAGAGCATTGTGGAGCACTACGAGCAGGACCCGGACCTGACGGACGGTCGGGTTTCGCTGGCTCTGTCGCGTTTGATCCTTCAGCCGGGGTGCGACCCGGGCGACGACGCCCTGTGCCGGCATCTTCAACTCGATCTGCGACTGCTGCTGAGCCTGAACGATTACTCGCGGCAGGAGGTACGGTGGGCGCTGCGGAAGATCGACAAGTCGGTCCGGCGGCATTCCCGGGCCGACGGACCGCGCGGGTACCTGGACTTCATCCGCGATCAGTTCGGGCCGCTTGGGTGAACGTTTCGCAGAAGCCCGGAGGGGCGGCCGGCATCAAGCTTACGGCTGTACCCGCTTCGCGAAGCAAGCCCGCATGGGCGGACTGTCGAGTGAACCCACAAATGAGACCGGCCCTCGCACCAGTTATACAGTGGGTCCTCGAGGGGCAGGACGACAATCAACCGCATCAGCCAACTGAGTCCAGCGCGCACCTACGACTGGGAACGAACCTCATTTGTAAGATTTTCGCAAGGTCCGAAGAAGTGTCCTACCGTGTGGCTCTTCTCCGTTGCCCTCAATTACCACAACCTTCTTCTTCCCGACCTTGGAATTGATTCTTTTCTTAAGTAGTTGTGTAATGCGCCAAGTTCCCTGCGCCCTCCTCCGGTAGTTGTAGTCTTTCACAGTATCACTGGTGGACGCGCGGACGATGACACGGATGCCCTCGAGCCCCCATACTTTCTCTTCAAATTTTTCAACTGTCATTTGTCGCCCTCTTTTTGCCACTGAACGTTGTGTCCCCAAAAGGCATAGGATGAGTACTCCGAACCCATTGGATTCTTGCCATCCACACTCCACCATAGATATGCCGACCGGGCAAGCACAAAATCGGCGACGCCAGCGCCGAACCAGGGCCTGCAATGGGCCAATGCGCCGCTACGCGGAGCGTCAATCGGCATTTAACGTTTGGCATTTGGCATTGCCGCAGCCAGGCGCGCTGCTGCGAGCCGCGAGCCAACGGCAGGACGGGCTGGCTCGCTTTCATCTTCCTTGTTTCCTCCACCTACCCGCAGTACCCTGAAAACCTGCGAAAGGCCAGCAGTTTTAGATTTGGGATCTGAAATTTTAGATTTCAGATTTGAGATGTGGCATCTGCGATTTGAGATCTGAAATTTTAGATTCGAGATGCCGCATGACCGAAAGGATCTGCAATGAAATACAAGCGGTTCGAAGACCTTCCGGTCTGGCAGGCGGCCATGACGCTGTGCGAGCGTATCTTCTCGG
This sequence comes from Planctomycetota bacterium, assembly GCA_030602705.1. GTDB lineage: Bacteria > Planctomycetota > Phycisphaerae > FEN-1346 > FEN-1346 > JAUVZF01. The sequence goes on along the minus strand of JAUVZF010000006.1, from coordinate 25,322 downwards.
TTACCGAGGACAAGGCGTTCGGCCGCAAGGGAGATCTTCGAAGCCAACTGCAGCGTGCGGCGATTTCGGTTTCGAACAACGTCGCCGAAGGCTTCGAGCGGGGGACGACGCGGGAACTCCTGACGTTCCTCTACATCGCGCGCGGGTCGGCAGGCGAGGTGCGCTCGATGCTTCTGCTGATGGAGCGGCTGGGGGACTTTGCCCATTTGAGATCTGAAATCGCAGATTTCAAATCGCAGGCCGAATCCGTCTCGCGCCAACTGCGCGCCTGGGCAGACTCGCTCCAGAACTCCGACATCCCCGGCCGGCGCTACCTCACGGACCGGACCCGCCGCGCGGCCGAGCAGCAGAAACACGCCGAAGCCTTTACCGCCAAACTCGACCGGATGGTGGAAGAAGGCCGCAAGGTGAAAGCCGAGGCAGGAGGGGGCGGCGGGACATCTGAGATTTGAGATCTCACATCTCAGATTGCAGGCGCCTGGTGTCGGTTCCGGCTGCTCGACCTCCTTTCAGCGCCTTGAGGCGTTTCGTGTCTAGGGCGGCCGCCTTGAGGCGTAGAAGAAGTAGGTGGCGTCCGTTGCCGTGAGGGCATCGCGCGCGGCGACGGTCACGCGCCGGCGGCTTTTCGGGCCACGAGGGCGCATTCGGGCAGCCACGTGCTGCGCAGTCGGCCGGGAAGGAACCCATTGAGGTACGTCCATCGATCGATGATCTCAAAGTCGTGTCGGCGCAGTTTCTCTTTCCACTCGTTGACGTGGCGCATGCCGGTGTGCCGTTCGACGCGGTCGGCCTTGGCGTAGAGCCAACGTCGGATGCGGCCCAGATTGGGCGTGGTTATGCAGAACTGGCCGCCCGCGACCAGGACGCGCGACACCTCCGCCAGGACTCGTCCATGCCGCTCGGGCGCGATGTGCTCCAGGACGTCGGTGCACAGCACGGCGGTGAACCGCTCGTCCTCGTAAGGCAGGGCGCCGCTGCCGTCGATGACCATGAACTCGCCTCGTGGAAACCGGCTCCGGGCCTCGCGCATGGCCCACTCCGACACGTCGCAGCCGCAGATCGGACGCCCGTCGTCGAAACGCGACAGCAGAAACCCGTAGGCACACCCGAGGTCGAGCACCGCACCGTCGCCCGCATGTGGCTGGAACCAGCCGGCCAGCCGGTCGAAGTACGAGCCGACGTCGCGGTACCCGCCGAACCGGTAGAAGTACGACGTCCTGCCCTCGAAGTAATCCCTGTCGAAAAACATCCAATACCCCTGCTTGTGTGCGGCCGGTCCGACTTCCGGCGCCGGCGTGGTGTTACCCGACCCCCTTCATCGCCTTGAGGCGTTTCATGGCACCGCCCGCGCCGCGGCCAAAGTACTCGTGCAGCGCGTCGTACTCGGCGTAGATCTTCTCGTACACCTCGTGGGCCGCCGCGTCGGGCTTGTACGTTTTGTCGCGGATGCCTGCCATCCGTGCGGCGGCTTCTTCAATGGTGTCGTACCCGCCGGCATCTTTGCCTGCCGCAACGGCCCCGTGCATGGCGCTTCCGAGGGCGCAGGTCTGGGCGCTTCGGGCGATCTTGAACTCGCGGCCGGTCACGTCGGAGTAGATCTGCATCAGGAGGTCGTTCCGCTCCGGCAGGCCGCCGCAGCAGTAAATCTCCTCGACCGCCACGCCGCAAGACTCGAACGTGCGGATGATCTTGTACGTGCCGAAGGCCGTCGCCTCGATGATTGCACGGTACATCTCCTCGGGCTTCGTTCCGAGATGCATGCCGAGCATGAGCCCCGTCAGGTCGGCATCCACGAGGACGCTGCGGTTGCCGTTCCACCAGTCGAGCGCCAAGAGGCCGGTCTCGGCGGGCCTGTAGGCGGCGGCGCGCTGCGTCAGGAGTTCGTGAACGCTGATGTTCCGCTTTTCGGCCTCGGCCTCGTAGGCGGCGGGGACCGAGGTGCGGACGAACCACGCGAATATGTCGCCGACGGCCGATTGCCCCGCCTCGAAACCGTACAGGCCCGGCAGAATGCCGTCCTCGACCACGCCGCACTGGCCCGGCACGTGTTTCTCCTGGGTGCCGCAGACCATATGACAGATGCTCGTGCCCATGATCATGACCATCTTGCCCGGCCCCGTGACGGTGCAGGCGGGAACGGCCACGTGGGCGTCCACGTTCCCGGCGGCGACGGCCGTGTTTGGCGAGAGGCCGAGGCGGTCGGCCATCTCCTCGGTCAGTCCGCCCGCGCGGCCGCCCAGGGCGAGGATGCTGCGCGACATCTTCTCATCGATCACCTCGGCGAAGTCCGGATGGAGGGCCTCTAGAAAAGCCTTCCGCGGGAACCCGTCTCGCTTCGACCAGATGGCCTTGTACCCGGCGGTGCAGAGGTTGCGTGTCTCGTTGCCCGAGAGTTGCCAGATGATCCAGTCGGCCGCCTCGATGAGCCTGTCGGCGGCCTGGTACACCTCGGGGGCCTCGTCGAGGATCTGGAGCGCCTTCGGGAAGAACCACTCACTCGAGATCTTGCCGCCGTACCGCTCGAGCCACGCTTCGCCCATCTTTCTGGCGGTCTCGTTGACGCGGTCAGCCTCGGGCTGGGCGGCGTGATGTTTCCACAGTTTGACCCAGGCGTTGGGCTCGGCGCGGAACGCATCGGTCATGCAGAGCGGCGTGCCGTCGGCCAGAGTCGGCAGCATCGTGCAGGCCGTGAAGTCCGTGCCGATGCCGATGACCTGGTCGCCGTCGATGCCGGCCTCCTTCAGGCACGCCGGGACGGTCTGTTCGAGGGCGCGCAGGTAGTCCTCCGGGTCCTGGAGGGCCCAGTCGTGGGCCGGCAGTTGGGTCCCCCCGTCGGGCAGGGCCTCCGTGATGACGCCGCTGGAGTACTCATAGACGGCCGTGGCGACTTCGCTGCCGTCGGCGGCGTTCACGAGCAGTGCCCGCGCCGACTCGGTCCCGAAATCGATTCCCAGAGCGAATTTGGGTTCGGGCATGGCAATGGCCTCCAAGGCGGTACGGAAACCGCTCCCTTACGGTCGCGGCTCGGTTCGCGACAGTCGCGGCTAGCCACGCAACACACGCATCTGTTGCTCACGGCGGCCTGGGAAGGCCGCCGTGCGGAATGCGGTTCGGCCTGCGGCTGCTGCGAAGCGAACCATTCTTGCCACGGGCCGGGCGCATGTAAAGAAAAAGTCTGAAACGCGCCGGCTCGGCTTACGTCCAGGTATGCGGAACATCCGATGTGACTGACGCCGATGGGCGCCCATGGCGGAGCGTCGGGATTGAAGGTGAACCCGAAACGCCGGGGCCGGGAGTGTGCCCCGGAAGGAGGTCCCGCCATGGTACCCCAACCCTCAAGCGTTTGTGTCAGCGATGCATCCCTCGCCGTCTCAACCGAGCGTGCCTGGGATCGCATGGTGGAGTGGGTGGCGCTGTACATCCCCACGTACGGGACGAGCGTTGTCCTGCACGTGGCCGTCGGGCTGCTGCTGGCGTTCTTGATCGTAACCGAGGTGGAGCCACCCGTGGCGGAGGGCCCTTGGAGGGTCGGCTTCATTCACATTGACCATCCGCCGACGGTGAAACGCCGGCCGAGGTTTGAGCAGCCGCAGTCCCGCGGCCGGGAACGGCCGAATGACGAGGCGTTCTTCAAACGGTCGGCCCTGAAGATCCCTGGCATTGGCGAGCAGAAAGGGATCGCGTACGATCCGGTCTTCGGAATCGGCCCCAATCCACCGGGCGGCGGTCGGGGAGGCTTTGGCGACGTCTTCGGCTCCTCGCCGACCATCTTCCCACCTGTTGAGCAGACTTCCAGCAAGATCGTCTACGTCGTGGACCGCTCGGGCAGCATGACCGACTCGATCGACTTCGTGAAAGCCGAACTCACGCGAAGCATTGCCGAACTGGGCGAAGACGTCGAGTTCCACGTCATCTTCTACTCCTCCGGTCCGCCGGTCGAGATGGCAACCCGCCGCCTCGTCCACGCGACGCAGCGAAACAAGGGCCTCGCCTACGAGTTCATCGACCGCATCGTGCCTGAGGGCGAGACCGACCCGTCAAAGGCCCTCCAGCGTGCCTTCGCCGTGCGGCCGGAACTCATCTACCTGCTGACCGACGGCGAGTTCGACCGCGGAATCATCGACCTGGTGAAGCGTCTGAACGCCGGCGGCCGCGCGCGGGTCTTCACCATCGGCTTCCTGTACACGCAGCCGGGCACGACCGCCGAAGGGGTCCTGAAACAGATCGCCAGGCAGAACGGCGGCGAGTACAAGTTCGTGTCGGAGCAGGACCTGGCGTTGATCCTGGCAGGGGTGTAACGACAGCACGTCAGGGTTGAGTGTGCCAACGGGGGGCGCCGTGGGCAGGATTGCCCGCCGCGCACCGTTATGAAAGCGCGAGCATCCTGCCGGTGGGCGGGACGCTCGCGCTGGTGGTCGTGCGGCTTCGCTCAGCCTATGGGCTTGGCGGGCGGTTTCTCAGCCGGTTTTTCTGCGGGCTTTTCGGGCGGCTTCTCGCCGGGCGTCGCGGGCGTTGTGCCTTCGGGCGGCTTCGCCACGGGGAACGGCCCCATCGACTTCGGCCTCAGCCAGCGGACCTTTTCCACCTGGTAGTAGTCGTCCACGCGGGTCAGTTCGACCTCGAAGATCATGGGTCCCTGGCGCTGTTGCAGTTTCGGCTTATCGATGCTGCGGTCGACGGCGGTCCAGAAGAGCCCGGCATTGGCGCTCAGGAGCGAACGGACGCCGAACGACCTGGCCCGGAGCAGGCGTGCCAAGAAGTTGCTCAACTCCATCTGCGCTGCCCCGATGGGGCTCCAGACAAACTGCTTCAGGACGATGCCTTGGGGCTGGTCTTCGCTGGGTTCCTTGCGGCTGCCCGAGGCGATCTCCAGGTACAGGTCCTCGTTGTAAGGGGCGGCTTCGTCGAGCCGACTCAGGACTTCGGCGACGCGCCGGTTGAGGAGGTCCTTGCGGGCGCCGAAGACCTCGTCCCAGATGCGTGCGGCCTCGGCGGTAATCAGGATAGGCCTCATCGTCTCGGCGGTTCCCACCATCTTCTCGTGGAAGCGGGCGGAGTACTCCTTGTAGAGTTTCTGGAACTCCTTTTCGGTGGCGGATTTTCCGCCGTCGCCGGCGCACCCTACGGCCGCCACGGCCCAGGCCGCCACCAGTACGCACAGAAGCACCTTTCTCATAGCTATCTCCTATCTGTGGTATCCGACGAAACTGACTCCCTTCAGGATATGACGGCCGGCGGGCGCCGTCAAGCCTTACCGCGACGGATTTTCTGCAACTTCCCTATACATCATACATCGGGCGGCCTTGGTCCGGAACTTGAGTTGCAGGCCGCGCCCGATTTTTTCTCGAACGACCCGCCGTCTCATGCGTATTCTATGGTGCGTGGGCCGAAGGGCGGGCCCGGAAAAGGGCTTTGGGGGCGGCAAGAGTGCATTGACAGCCCCGCCCGTTTCCTCTAAGATAGTCCGCCTTGTGTTGGCCTGAAGAAGGAGGTGTTCGGATGGCCTTCAGATTTCGCTGTGCCAAATGCGGCAAGCGGGTCACGGTGGACGACGTGCCGGGGTCCGAGGTCATGTGCCCGCACTGCAACCAGGCGATCGCCGTGCCCGACGACGCGCAGGTGACCGAGCCCGAGGGCATGGTTGAAGAGGCGCCCGTGGCCGAGGCCGAACCCGTCGAGGCCGCCCAGGCGGAAGAAGAAGGGCCGGAAGGCGGCATGGACACCGTCATGGGCTGGCTGGCCCTGTACCTTCCCAGTTGGGGCACGAGCGTTGTTCTTCATGCCGCCGTCTTCATCCTGGCCGCGTTCATGGTCTGGCAGACCCACACCATCCAGCCGCCTTTCAAGTACAAGAGCGAAGTGATCGCCGAGACCAAGCACAAGACGCTGAAGCGTAAGCGTCTGAAGCAGCAGTCTCGCGGCAAACTGAAGCCGCAGCCCTCGAGCATCGTTCGCCAGTTCACGCAGAACCCGGTCCCGGACGTTGCGTCGAACCGGATGCAAATACTCAAGGTCATCGGCGTGGGGGGCGGCGGGAACGTCATCGGCGGCTTCGAGGGTCTGGGCGACGGCGGCCACGGGTTCTTCGGAACCGTCGAGACCGAGATCGCCCACAAGATCGTTTACGTCGTGGACCGCTCCGGCAGCATGACCGACTCGATCGACTACGTGAAGTTCGAGTTGAAACGCAGTATCGGCGAACTTGGCGAAGACACCGCGTTTCACATCATCTTCTATTCCTCCGGCCCGCCGGTCGAGATGCCCACCCGGCGGCTCGTCAACGGCACGGACCGCAACAAGCAGTTGGCCTTTGAGTTCGTGGACGGCATCATCCCCCAGGGCGAGACCGACCCCTCCAAAGCCCTGGATCGGGCCTTCGCCGTCGCGCCCGAATTGATCTACCTCTTGACCGACGGCGAGTTCGACAAGGCTATCATCGGACTCGTCAAACGTCTCAACGTGGGCGACAAGATCACGGTGCACACCATCGGCTTCCTCTACCGAACCGGTGAGGAGGTCCTCAAGACGATCGCCGAGCAGAACAACGGAAACTACAAGTTCGTATCCGAGGCGGACCTTGCGACACTGGCAAACTAAACCCTACCTCGTCGTCCTGGCTGCCGCGATCGTGCCGGCCCTGGTCGCCGCTGCACACGCCGACCGGGTCCGCACCGAGGCCGGCATCGGGTACACCGGCGAGATCGTCGGCGTGGTCGGAGGCGGTCTGGTCGTCAAAGAGGGCAACCGAATAAAGCGCATCGTGCCGCTTGCCGATATCCGGGACATCCGGGCCGACAAGTACCCCGACCTGAAGAGGGCCGAGGAGGCCTACGCCAAGGGCGTGGGCGGCAATCCGAAGGCGTTCGATGAGGCCGGGAAACTCTATCAGGGGCTCCTTCGCAAGGGCGCCCCCGCCTGGTTGCGAGTGGTGGTCCAGTGGCGGATGTACAAAGTGTACGCCGAATCCGGCCGCGCGACCGAGGCCCTCGACGTCTACCTCAAAATGGCACGCAACAGCCCGAGGCTGGTAGCCGACCTCAACCTGCCCGCCCCCGACGAGAACGATCACCAGGCGAACAAGGCGATGCTCGCCAAGGTCGAGCGGGCTGTCGCCGGAGCGGCCGGCAAACCGTACGCCGATGCGCTCAGGAACTTCCGCGTGGCCCTGCTCGTGCTCGAGGGCAAACCCGAAGAGGTTCTGCTCCTGCTGGAGCCGCTGCTCGTGAGCAGCGACCCGAAAGTCCGTATCTCGGCCATGATCCGCAAACTCGAACTGCTGCTCACCACCGGCAAAACCGACGAGGCCGCGAAATGGCTGGACCAGATGGAGGCGGCCGTCGGCGACTCGGGAAAGGCCGAGATGGCTTACTGGCGGGGGAGGGTCCGCCTGACCGGGGGCAAGCATTTGGAGGCGGCGCTGGAGTTTATGAAGGTGCCGATCCTGTATCCTGCCGCAGACCGCAGCCGCACCGCCGACGCTCTCTGGCGAGCCGGACAGGCGCTGCGCGACGCCAAAGCGCCGCGCGAGGAAATCGTCAGCGTGTACAACGAAGCCGTCCGGAAATACCCCGGCACCGCCGGCGCCGAACGCGCCAGACGCGAACTTGCCCGTCTCGGGTCGAAATAAGGCCCGGGCCGACGAACCAGACAAGGGGAACCTACGCACACCGGATTCGGGGGACATTCGATGAAGGAGTTCACGCACATGGGTAAGAAAAGGGCGCTCATCCTGCTCGGGGTCGCGATCGTGGTGGTCCTGGCGGTCTCGAGCCCGGCGATGGCCGAGGAGGCCAGGGTGGTCCGGCGGACCCTCTTCGGCATTATGGAGAAGGCGACGTTCACCGACGCGATCGGCTTCTCGGTCATGATGGTCATCTACCTGTGCTCGATCGCCTCGATTGCGTTGATCATCGAGCACGCCATCACGATCCGCCGGTCGGTCATCGTGCCCGAACTGTCGGTGGCGCAGGTCAAGACGATGTTCGACGAGCGGCGGTTCCGCGAGGCCCTGGAGTTCTGCCAGGCCGATCCGTCCTTTATCTCGGGCGTGGTCCACGCCGGTCTGATCGAGGCGGCCAACGGATACGAGGCCATGGAAGACGCCATGCAGGACGCCACCGGCGAACGCAGCGCACGCCTCTACCGCAAGATCGAGTGGCTGAACCTCCTCGGAAACGTCGCCCCCATGCTCGGCCTGCTCGGGACCGTCTGGGGCATGATCGTGGCGTTCGGCGAGATCGAGGCCAAGGGCGGCAAGGCGAGCCCCGAAGACCTGGCCGGCGGTATCATGATCGCCCTGTTCTCGACGTTCTCCGGGCTGGTGGTGGCCATTCCGGCCCTGGCGGGCTACGGCATCTTCCGCAGCCGCATCGAGCAGATGTCGATGGAGGCCGCCCTGGTGGCCGAGGAACTCCTGGCCAACTTCAGACCGTCGGCCGGCGAGTAACCGCCGGGTGGCGCGGGGGCCCGCAGGCCCGCCGGCCGTTTCGAACGTCGGTCTTGAAAGGAACGAGCCATGGCTCAAGCAAAACGTCGGGGCACCGGCGCCGTCAGCATGAACATGACCCCGCTGATCGACATCGTCTTCCAGTTGCTCATCTTCTTCGTCCTGACCGCCCAGTTCCAGCAGTTGGAGATCGAGCAGGTTGTCCTGCCGATGTCCATTGCCGCCGAACCCAAGGACCCGTTCCAGTACCGCAACGTCATCATCAACGTCGTCAAACCGGACAACCCCGAGGTGATTGTGATGGGCAAGCCGGTTGCCTACCTCGTCATCGACGGCGACAACGAACTCTCGTCGCTCCTGAAGGCCCGGAAAGCCACCATCCTCGAGACCGGCGAAAAACTGAACGTGATCCTCCGGGCCGATGAGATGGTCCCCTACGAGGTCGTCGCCAGCGTCATGCTGGCCGCCGGCCGCGCCGAGATCCAAGGGTGGTGGATCACCACCGACATTGAGGAACCGGAAGACCTCCTGGACTAGCGACGCTGCTTGCGCCGGGCGCCACTGGCCACGGCGAGTGGCACCCGGGATGGCAGACGTGCGAGCGAGGGCGCGTGCGGCATGAAGGAGCCTTAGGATGGCCAGAGCGGAACGGCGCGAACAGCCGAAAAAGTTACAGCCGCCCATGACCCCCATGATCGACATCGTCTTCCTGTTGATCATCTTCTTCCTGCTCATCCCCAACCAGCAGGCAGGCGAAGGATATCTGACGACGAACTTGCCGGACACATCCGGGCCCGTCGCCGGCAAGCAGCAGAAGGACGTCCAGCGCATCAAGATCGAGTTGGAACTCCCCGACAACGACAACAGGGGCGTCAACATCGTTCTGAACGACACCCAGGTGTTCGGCAGTAACTTCGGTGGGCTCCTGGCGGCGCTGCAGGGCCTGAAGGCGCGGGGATTGCCCGCCGACCACCCCGTCCTGATTTCGCCGTGGATGGGCACCCGGCACAAGTGGGTGGTTCGGGCGTTCGACATGGCCGTGGTCGCACGCTTTAAGAACATCCACTTCGGCGTCCCGTACGACTAGCGAGCCGGGCCTGCGGTCTGCAGGCGTCGCGTGGCGGGTGTCCCCACCCACCACGCAACCGTTACGGGCGAGGATACCCGCCGCGCCAAACACGAAGGCAACTTTCCGGATTACTCCTGAAACGAGGAGGTGCGACGAACGTAATACATATGGAGAGCGGATGGCGACGCAACGGCGGCGCATCTCGGCTCCGACCTGTGCCGGATGCATCAGGCGCAGGTGAGCACTGTCCGGAAGGCAAGGAGGTGCCCGATGGCCGAGGCGGCCAGGCCGACCCGCCGGTCTCGAATGCCGCTGCCCATGACGGGCATGATCGATTGCGTCTTCCAACTGCTCATCTTCTTCTTGTTGATGCCGAGTTATGCCGCCGTCGAGGGCTACCTGACGACGAACTTGCCGACGGATCTTGGGCCCCGTGATCTGGGAAGCCCGCCGCCCGATATCCAGTACGTCCGCATCGAACTCCATGACCAGGGGCCTGAGGGTAAAGGCGTACGAATCGTCCTGAACGACCGTCAGGTTCTGGGGGCGAACTTCAAGGCCCTGCAATCGGCGCTTGAGGACCTTAAGCGGCGGGGCCTCGCGTCGGCGTTTCCGGTTTTGATTGAGCCGACGAGGGCCACCCGCCACAGGTGGGTGGTTCGGGCCATGGATGCCGCCGTAGCGGCGAGGTTTGAGGATATTCGGTTCGCGGTGCCTTACGAATGATCCGACCGGGCAGCGCGGTGCCCGGTGAAAGGCGGGGGACACGTTGGCTGGGACCGGAGGGCACGGGGCCCTCCGGTGACGGCACCACCCGGTCACCCTAACCGATGGAACGGGCTCAAGGTGATGCGACGGGTCTGGAGGATCTGGCTCCTCGCGGGTCTCGTGTTGGCTTGCGGGACGGCGGTCCGCGCTGCCACGGCGGCGGACGACCCGTTCTATAAGGGCCTTGAAGAGCGCGGCCTGCGGACCCTGATGGGGACCTATCTGAAGCAGCGTGGCGCAGCCGTCGCCGCCCAACCCGGCGCCGAGCCGTCCGAGAGCAACCAACTGGCGCTGGCCCGGTTTCAGGTCGAAGACGCCCGCCGGGCCAAGAATAAGAACATGGCTGCACGCGACGAGGCCTTTCAGAACGCCCGCAAACTGTACGAGGGCGCCATCGCCGACGCCGAAAAGGCGGTGGCGGCCATCTCGGCCGACCGCATTGAGGAGATGAACGAGGCCCGGCAGGCCCTCCTGAACGTCCACCTCGAACTGGCTAAAATGATCTTCCAGGAGTGGCTGAGGGACGACCTGGAGTTCCTCGAGGTGACCAACTGTCGGAGCGGTGGCCTCGGGCGCGCCGCCGAACTGCTCCGTATCGCCAACGAGCAGTACACCGCCACCATCAGCGGCGCCGAGATCTGGCTCTCGACCCTCGACCAACTGCCGGAAGACCAGCGGAAAACGTACGTCAATTCCGGCCAGACACGCAGGGTTCGCAACCTCCAGCGCGATGCCAGGTTCGCCAACGCCTGGGCCACCTACTACTACGGCTGGATTCTTCCCAAGGATTACAAGCCGCCCAAGGGCAAGCGCACTCGCGACGAGATCCTGAACGATTCCATCACCGCCTTTCAGGCCTATGTTGACATGCCCGACCGGGTCTCGGCCAAGTGGTACGCCCACATGGTCAGCGGCATGGCGTACCGCGAACTCGGCAAGTACGAGGAGGCCCTCCAGACGTTCGCGATGGCCAACCCGTCTCCGACCGATCCCAACGCCTCCGACCGCGTCAAGCAGCGAGAGGCCTGGAAGGACCAGGTGCGGATCCGCGTCGCCTACGAGCGGGCCGTCACCCTCATGCGAAAGGGCGAGCACGAGAAGGCACGCCAAGCCATCGACGAGGCCACCGGCCGATTCAAGGACAAACTGGACGCCAGCCTGTACGGCCTGTCGATGCCCCTGGTCAAGGCCGAGAGCTACGTCCTCGAAGGCAAAGCCAAGAACCAGCAGGGTCTCGAAGACAAGGGGATGACGATCTTCAAGGAGGTCCACAAACGCGACAACCCCTGGCCCATGCTCGTCCAGTGGATCCTGAAAGACCTGCTCGGCGAGACGCCCGCGGTGGAGCGGGCGCCGTTCCAACTCTGGATCGAGGCCAACGACGCCCTGGCCGCGGCCCAGAAGACCGAGAACGCCGATAAGATGCGCGAGGCCGAGGGCCTCTTCAAGGCCTACGCCGACGGGGTCGGCTCCAAGGACCCCAACTACGCCGCCGCCCTCTACTACCGCGCCTACTGCCTGCTGACCCTCGGTCAAAAGGCCGAGGCCGCCGTACTGTACCAGACGGTAGCCGACCAGTTCCCCAAGTACAAGTACGCCTCCGCCGCCGCCGGCTACGCCGTCAAGGTTGCCGGGGAAGTCTACGAGAAGGAGCAGACCGAGGAGAACCGGCTCGCCTACGAGAAAGCCCTCCGATGGTTCATCGCCCAATGGGGCGAAAAGGACCCGGATCAGCAGTACTTCCTGGCGTTGGTCCTGTACCGCGGCAAGGACTTCGTCAACGCCGCCGACGCCTTCTCGCGCGTGCCCGAGGCGGCCGAGCATTACCCCGACTCCAAGTACTGGATACCCCTGTGCCGCCTCGAACATTTCCGCGACAATATCCTGCCCTCGCGCGACCCGCAACTCATGCTCAGCGGCGCGCGCACCGTCGCCAAGGCGCTGCTCGCCTATGCCGACTACGCCTTCAGCGTCCAGAACTCCAAACTGCCGGACGGGAAGAAGGAACAGTTGCTCGACTGGGCCGAAGGGGCCTACGTCAATGCGGCCGACGTCTACCTGTACCAGGAAGTCGGGCTGGCGGCCGACGCCCTGCCGGTCCTCGACGCCATCGAGAAGAAGTTCAAACTCTCGGAAGAGACGCTCGGCAACGTCCTGAAACTGCGGATCGACGCCCTTCAGAAACTCGGCCGGTTGGACGAAGCACGGAAGATCCTCGATCGCTTCCTCACCGTCGCCGAACCCGAGAAAGTCGGGCCGGTGCTGGCGGGCGTGTTTGCCGCCTCGACCGACGAGGTCCGCAGCCTCATCAAACGCCGGCAGACCAAACTCGCCGGCGTCAAGGTCGAGCAGGCCAAAATCCTCGGCGACCGGTACCTCGAGTGGCTTGAAAAGAGCAAGGTCCCCAACAAGGCCCTCGAGATCGAGAACTCCCGCTACGACCTCGCCGAACTGTACCTGGCCGTCGGCAACTATGCCGGCGCCGTTCAGATCTACCGCGACATCGGAGGCCTCGACCCCCACAAGCCCAAGAAGAAAGGCGATCTGCTCAAGGAGGACTGCATCTACGGCCAGGCCCGCGCCTTCCAGGGCATGGGCGACACCGCTGTAGATCCGGCGCAGGCCAAGCCGAACTACGAGGCCGCCCTCGACCGCTGGCGCGTCCTCAGGAAGGTCGATAGCATCGAGCCCAACGACTGGTGGGAGCGGGCCTACAACCTCCACTACTGCAAGTACAAACTCGGCGATACCAAGAGCGTACGCGACAACATCACCGCCATCGAACTTATGAGAGGCGTGCCCAAAGAACCCGTCCTTCAGAAAAAGTGGCGCGACCTCAAAGGTGCCGTCGCCGGAGGCTGACACGCTGGACGCCCGCTCTCGGAACCGTGTGCCGCGGCTCGCCGCGGCGAGAGCGGTTCACGTTCTCTTCTGCCCATGACTCGCGCGGTGGGTCTGGAGCACCCACCGCGCATAGTAGCCCACATTCGCGGCGGGGTCTCCAGACCCGCCGCGCCACGGCTTGTTCGCCCTCGCGCCTGCTTCTATAATGCTCGGCCTATGGAACCCGTCCGCGCCCACATCACGACCTACGGCTGCCAGATGAACAGGCTCGACGCCGAACTGGTTGCCGAGCGTCTCCGCGCCTCGGGCGCCCGGGTCGTGGACGACCCGGCTGAGGCCAACGTCCTGCTGTTCGTCACGTGCTCGGTCCGTGCCCACGCCGAGGACCGCGCCTTCTCGAACATCGGCGCCCTCAAGGCCCGCAAGCGGCGCGAGCCGGGCCTCGTCATCGGTCTGCTCGGCTGCACGGCCCAGCAGTACGGCGACCGCCTCCGAAGCCGTGCCCCGCTGGTGGACGTCGTGTGTGCCCCGGGGCGTCTGGCCGAACTGCCGCAACTCATCCAAGCGGCCCGGACGAACAGGGCGGCCCCCGTCGTCGCGCTCGATCCCCCGCGCGGCGCCACACACACACAACCCGACCGGGTGGGCGGTGCCGAGGCGTTTGCCGCAGCCGACGCGGCGCTCGATGAGGTCGAGACCCGCCGTCCCCTCGGCGGCCCCTCGCCAGGCCACGCGTTCGTCACGGTGATGCGCGGATGCGACAACTTCTGCGCCTACTGCGTCGTCCCGAACGTTCGCGGCCCGGAGCGCAGCCGCACCCCCAGCGCTGTGCTTGAGGAGGTCCGCCGCCTGGTGGGGCAAGGCGCGCGGCAGATTACCCTGCTGGGACAGGCGGTCAACAAGTACGCGAGCCGGCAGGACGGACGCACGTGCGACCTCGCCGGCCTCATCGAGAAGGTCGCCGAGACACCGAATCTGGCACGCCTCAGATTCATCACGAACCATCCACGCGCGATGACCGAACGCCTCGCCGCCGTCTTCCGCAACGTGCCCGCCGTCTGCCCGTACCTGCACATGCCCGCCCAGTCGGGGTCCGACGCGGTCCTGGCCCGGATGAAGCGCGCTTACACGGCCTCCGAGTATATTGACCGTGTGGCGATGGTCCGCGGCGTGCGGCCGGAGGTGGCGGTGGCGTCGGACTTCATCGTCGGCTTCCCCGGCGAGACGGCGGAGGACTTTGAGGCTACGCTGGACCTCGTGCGTCGCATGCGATTCTCTCACGCCTTCGTCTTCAAGTATTCGCCGCGCCCGGGCACCTTCGCCGCCGAGCACTACGAAGACGACGTGCCGATGGCCGAGAAACGCCGCCGCAACCAGGTCCTCCTTGACCTTGTCCGGAAGGTAGCCGGCCAGGAGAACCGCCGGTTCATCGGCCGCACCGTCAACGTCTTCGTCGAAGGCCCCAGCCCGCATCCGAACCTGCATCCGGAAAAGGGGACAGGCTCCTTTTCCGGCCGTATGGAAAAGGTGCCTGTCCCCTTTTCCGCGGCTTGTCGCGGCTGGCTTCAACTGCGCGGCCGCACACCCGGCAACCGCATCGTCGTCTTCGATGGCCCGGCCGACCTTGCCGGCGCCGAAGTGGATGTCGAGGTCGTCGATTCCAGCCCGCTCACGCTTTTCGCGCACCTGGCCCAGGCGATGTAGGCCGGGGCGTGCCCCGGCTTCGGTGTCCGAGGTGTGCCACGACCGTCCCGGCGCGGCGGGACTGCCGGGCGGCCCGGCTATTTCTTTTTCGTCGGTCCGATGCGCCATTCGAGGATACCGCCGGAGAACTCCGGCTGAAGTTTGACCTCGATGCGAATTTCCTGCGTCTTGACCGGCTCGAAGGCTACCTTGTTGAAGCGGTCCTTCGCCACGCCGCAGGCCGAACCGCCCGTGAGTGTGACCGGCTTCCACCCGTCCCCGTCGCGTCAAAACAAATTAAGGCGCGTGTCACCGGAACTGTGCGGAACTGTGTCACCGGAACTGCACTGGAGACGGTGACCCGAATTCGAACCCCGAGCCGCTGGACGACGTAGGCCCTTTCGTTCGACTTCCCGTCCCATGTGATGGACCTGTCCACCGGGCGCATGGCTTGCTGAGCCTCGGTCCGATCAGGTGGCGGCATCAGCCCTGCAACACAAACTTCACCAGCGGCCACATCGCTTTCCACGCGTCGGCGAAGAGGTCGACGGCCTTCGGCGAACGGATCAGCGGGCAGTCGTAACTGAATCGGCTTTCAACTGTCAACTGGATGTTTGACCGCTTATGGCAGAGGACGTCATAGACCGCCTCGATCCACTGCGCCTGGTGCTTGACCTTGGACCCGTTGCCTGGGACGAGTGTACGGAGGTCCGCCTCGAGCCGTGCGTCAACGACGCCTGATGAGCTTTGGCTCGGGTAGTGTCGCTGCTGGGCCACGATCATGGGGCTTGACCCTTCTGAACGCTGCATGACCGGCCGGAGGTTTTCCTCAATCTCACGCACGAGTTGTCGGAAACCGTCGAGGCCTTCGTTCTTCAGTTTCGTCCTGAAGCCGCCCTTAACCCCGTTGGGCACCGTCACCGCCGCCACCGCCTTATCACGGCCGATGCTCATCGTCATGTGCGGAACGTGAGTGAAGTATCTTGCTTTTCGGGCGGCCCTGAGCGGCAGGAAGTCCCACACGACTTCGCGACCCCGGCCTGTAATCGCCGGCCGGCGTTCACCCTTCGGGTCCATGCCCACCTCGGTGAGGTCCCTCCGCTTCTGCAACTCGTCACCCAGAAGCCTGATGAGCCGCTTGCCTTCGCGCCAAGTGTAAGGGTGTTCGTCATCGAACTTCAGGCCGTCGAACATGGTAAGCGTCCCCCGTATGTCGTAATCCTGACCGACCATCTTTGATTCGAAGACTTCCAGGTATTCGGTGAACCGTCGCGCCCAGGAGGAATTCGCTTCTCGCCTCCGAAACCATGCGTAGAGGTCGCACCACTCCACGACGCGGATGCCTGGGGGCAACGTGCCTTTGGGCTGATCCACCGTGATGAGGACAAGGTGTGGCTCGGCATAGCCGTGGCGCTCGGCCGTCTTGATGTGCCTCCTCAGTTGAGCGGCCGCGCCTTTGGCCTGCACCTTCGATTCGATGAGGGTGGCCCAGCCATCCGATGTGAAGAAGCAGGCGTCCGGAAGACCTTGCGCTTCTCCCTCTTCCTCGGCAACGGCCTCACCCGGCACCTGCTGCTCGACGAGGTGCAACTCGCGGAGCGGTGGCACGTTACTGGCGCCAAGCCAGCTCAGGAAGGGACGAATGAGCCGGTGCTCGCTGGCAAGGGTGCACACCAATGCGTGCGTGAGCCGGTTCTCCGGCTGTTCGTACTGGTCGAAGACGTTTCGCAATCCTGCTTCCCTTGACGGAGGACGGGTGGCATGGCCACGCTTGCGTGGCCATGGGCGCGGTTCCGATTCATGGCCACCCCACAGCGGGTGGGCATACCACCCCCTCACCCTACCCTCTCCCACCGGGGGAGAGGGAACGGAAAAAGCCTCTCAGCGGATCTTGTAGGCGATTGTCATGCCGTCCTTTTTCTCCAGGGAGGCGCGGACGGTCACCATTTCGTAGTCGGGGTTGTCCTGGAGGTAGCCGAGGAAGTTCTGCATGGCCTTGGCTGAGCGGATGGTGTTGTCGGCGACGATGACGGCGCCGGGCACCAGTTTGGGCTCGATGGCCTTGAGGTACTTGAAGTAGTCGCGTTTGACGGCGTCGATGAAGACGAAATCGAACTCACCCTCCAGTTTGGGCAGCGTCTTGAGGGCGTCGCCCGTGATGCACGTGACGGTCTTTTCGAGTCCGACTTTCCGGAGGTTCTCGCGGCAGATGTCGGCGGTTTCCGGGTTGATTTCGAGCGTGTAGAGGCGCCCGCCGTTCCGCTCGAATCCGATGCCCATGTTGATGGCGCCGAAGCCCTTGTACGATCCGACCTCGACGCCGCACTTGGCCCCACGGGCCTCGACCAGGATGCGCAGGAGCATGGCATCGCCGGGCGTCGTGTCCATGCCGGTGCGATTGAAGTTCCTGATAAACTCCTCGCGCTCAGCGTCGCTCATCTTGTTCGGCTCGCCGGAGCGGACCGACGCGCCGACGAGCGCCACCAGGGCAAGGCTCAGGGCCAGAATGGGAAGCCGGTAGTGTCGCATAATCGCCTTCTTAACAGGGCAGTTCGTGTTCGCGTAGCGGAAAGACGGCCCATTATACCAACCGGTTCGCGGTTTATCTCGTGTCAGTTGCGATAGTTTTCAAGCGCGGCGTGACCACGCATTATGGCACACGGCGACGGCGGCGCTGGTGTTGGAGGGCCTGACGAGACTCTCACGCCCTGTGTCCGCCCCAGTGGCCTGCCCCCATCGCGCCGAGGAACTGTCTGCGGTTCACGGGTTACTCCTTTGCGCTTTTGTCGGTGCTACGGACGGGAACGTTATCCGCTGCTTCCGCAGCGGGCTCGAATCACCGCGCGGTCGGCCAGCGGTAGGCGTTCGAGCCGGCGCCGGGCGAGACGGGGCCTTCCGGCAGCGTCTTCTGCCACGCGAGCAGTTCCTTCGAGAGGCGCTGGACCACGTCGGGATGGGCGGCGGCCAGGTTGTCCAATTCCGAGGGGTCGCGCGGGATGTCGTACAGTTCCGCGCGGCTCCGGTCGGGGTTCATCAGCAGTTTCCACTTGCCCTCGCGCACCGCGAGCATCGGACACTTGTGGATGGTGTACCCGTGCACGGGGAACCTCCACTGCCAGAAGATCGGCCTGGTGCGCGGGCGGGACGTGCCGAGGAGGATGTCCGCGGCGTCCTCGCCGTCGAGGTCGTGGCCCTCGGGCGCCGCCGCGCCGGCAAGGCGGCACACCGTCGGCAGGAAGTCCACCGCCGTCAGGACCGACTCGGTCTCGACGCGTCCGGCGGGCACGTGCTTCGGCCAGCGGACGATCAGCGGCATCCGCACGCCGCCCTCGTACAGGCTGCGTTTGCGTCCGCGAAACGGTCCCGGCGAGCCCACGCCGCTGTGGACGGCGTTTCGGATGTGGATGTCCTCGGGGCCGTTGTCGCTTGAGAACAGAACGACCGTGTCGTCGGCCAGGCCGAGTTCGTCGAGCCGCGCGAGCAGCCGCCCGACGTCGCGGTCCAGCGCGGTGATGGTGCCGTAGTATATCTGGAGCGCGCCCTTGTACGGCAGTCTGCCGCCGGGCGCGAGGTTCCGGTACGGCTTCATGTCCTCCTCGGTCGGATGGAGCGTGGCGTGCGGCACGAGCGTCCAGAGATTCACGAAGAACGGCTTGTCCTTGTTCGCTTCGATGAACCGGAGCGTCTCGTCCACGAACAGGCCGGTGGACTTGGCCCGGAAGTAAGGGTCGCTCTGAAGCCCTTCGTAGCCGGGCCCGTTGGAGTTGCAGGTGCGGTGGTCGTCGATGCCGTAGGCGCCGGGTTCGGGCGCCCCGTCGCCGCTGCCTAGGTGCCACTTGCCGAAATGGGCCGTGGCGTACCCCGCCTTCCGGAGGAGGTGGGTGACGGTCGGGACGTTCGCGTCGAGCCAGTCGGGCATGCCGCGCTTCGCGTTCTGGTCGTGCCGCGCAAGGTGCCCGTGGATACGGTGGCGGGCCGGGTACTGGCCCGTCATAAAGGCGGTGCGGCTGGGCGAGCAGACGGCGGAGTTGACGTAGAACTGCGTGAAGAGCGTGCCTTGGCGGGCGAGGCGGTCCAGGTTCGGCGTCTTGATCCGCGGGTGGCCGTAGCAGCCCAGGTCGCCCCAACCGAGGTCGTCGCACAGGATGAAGATGAAGTTGGGGCGTTTCCTTTTCTCTTGCCCGAAGGCGAGGTGCGGCAGGCCGAACGCGGCGGCGGCTCCTGCCGCCGCACTTCCGAGGCGCGCGAGGAACTGTCTGCGATTCATCGAAGGCTCCTTCCTGCGGGTTCAACGTGCCACGGACGGGAACGTTACCCGCTGCTCCCGCAGCGGGCTCGAACGGCAGCGGGCTCGGGCGGCGCGGGCTCGGCTCACCGCTTGCTCCTTGTGCTGGGGTCGAACTTCGGATTGGGTTCGGTCGGCACGGGCGCCTTGACCGACTTGCGCCAGGCGACGAGGCGCTGGTGCAGGGCGCGGGTCTTGTCGGGCATCGTCTTGGCGAGGTCTTTTGCTTCGCCGATGTCGTCTTTGAGGTTGTAGAGTTCCAGCGATGAGTCCTCGAAGAACTCGATGAGTTTGAAGTCGCCCTGACGGATGGCCCCCGCCGGCGTGGTCCGCCACGTTCCCCTGTTGCCCTGGAGGTACGCCGGGAAGTGCCAGAAAATCGCGTCGCGTTTCAGCGTGCCGGTCTGCGTGAGGAGCGGGACGAGGCTCTCGCCGTCGAGGACCTGGCCCGGCTGCTTCTCGATGCCGGCGATCTCCAGAAGCGTCGGATAGAAGTCCAGGCCGATGACCGGCTCGTCGCAGCGGCTGCCGGGGCGGACGTTGCCGGGCCATCGGACGATCATCGGTTCGCGGATGCCGCCCTCGTAGAGCATTCCTTTGCCGCCCTTCAGCGGTCTGTTCGAGGTGATCTCGCCGCCGCTGATTCCAAGTTCGCGGTACCCGCCGACGCCGCCGTTGTCGGAGAAGAAGATGACGACCGTGTCCTTGGTGAGGTCCAACTCGTCGAGTTTCGCGAGGATGCGTCCGACGCCCTGGTCCACGCTCTCGATCATGGCGGCGTACTTGGGGTTGCCCTGGCCGCCGCTGGGTTCTTTCTTCTCGTATTTTTCGGTGAGTGCCTTCTTGGCCTGGATCGGCGTGTGGACGGCGTAGTGTGGCAGGTAGAGGAAGAACGGCCGGGCGCGGTTGGCCTCGATGAACTTCAGCGCCTCCTCGGTCAGGCGGTCCGTCAGGTACTCGCCCTTGGGTCCGTCTGGCAGGTTCTTGTTGCGGTACGGGCTGAAGTAACTTCGCGGGCTGCCCGCCTGGTTGCCGGCCACGTTCACGTCGAAGCCCTGGCCGACGGGGCCGAGTTCCGGATCGGCGCCCAGGTGCCACTTGCCCATGCTGGCGCTCGTGTAGCCGGCGCGTTTGAGCGATTCGGCCAGCGTGACGGTCTCGGCCGACAGCGTCGTGCGGTTCGCAATCGGGATGAGTTTGCGTCCCGCCGCCGGGCCGCGCTCGGGAGTGCCCACCGTGTAGACGCCGTGGCGCGGCCCGTACTGGCCGCTCATGAGGCACGCACGGGTCGGCGCGCAGTTCGGCGCGTTAGCGTAGGCGTTGGTAAAGACCATGCCCTGGGCGGCCAGGCGGTCGATGTTCGGCGTTTCGTAGTAGCGGCTGCCCATGAAGCCGACGTCGCGCCAGCCCATGTCGTCGATGAGTATGAAAAGGACGTTCGGCGGTCGGCTGCGGGCTGCGCGGGCTGCGGTGCGTCCGAGGGCGGCGGCGACGGCGCCGGATGCGGCTGCTTTCAGGAGGTCGCGGCGTTTCACGGGTTGCCCCTTGCTGGTGACGGCGTTGGCTATGCGAAGGCCACGGCCGGCGTCGGCTATGAGGAGGCCACGGCCGGCGTCGGCTATGCGAAGGCCACGGTTACGGAACGTGCCCCGCCGCTTCCGCGGCGGGCTCGGCCAGCGGCGGGCTCGGCCGGCGGCCGGCTCGGTTTGCTACGCCGGCAGGCGCTTGACCATAACGACGTAGGCGCCGCGCGATTTGCCGCTTGCCTTGTCGGTCAGCCACGTCTGGAGCATGGCCTTGCCGGGTTTGAGGTCGGCAGCCAGCGTCACGCTGATGGCGCTGGAGTCGGCGGTCTTGGTGACCTCCACGTCGCCGATCTTCAGTTTCGCCTCGTCGGCGGCGAGGGCGAACTTCGCTTCGGGATGCGCGCGGTACAGCGTGAACTCGTATCGACCGCCGCGCGAGACCTCGACCGCCCACGGCCCGTTGGCGAACATCTTCCGGTTGCGGATGTGACCCTGGTTCCACGGCACGTTGGCGGTATGCCAGTCGTGGCAGGTCAGCCGCGACGGGTTCTCCTTGTCGGAGCCGAGGACGATGCGGCAGTACTGGTCGAAGTGGACGGAGAGACCGTCCCACCACTTCTCGTAAGCCCCGCGCAGTTTTTTCACGACGTCGGGATGGCCGGCCGCCACGTCCTTCTTCTGAGCCGGATCGGCCTTGAGGTCGTAGAGTTCCTTTCCGTTCACGAGCCTCCATCGCTCGGTCATCACGGCGGACTTTCGCCACTTCTGCGGATGGTCGATGCGCTGCGAGTGGACCAGGAGCGTGCGCTCGCGCCATTCGGCGCCCTTGAGCAGCGGCACGATGCTCGCGCCGTCGAACGTGATGTTCTTCGGCGGTTCAACACCGCACAGGTCGAGGAGCGTCGGCATGATGTCGATGTGTGCCGTCAGTTGCGTGATGTCGCCGAGCGCCTTCAGGCCTGCCGGCCATCGGATGAAAAACGGCACGCGGTGCCCGCCCTCGTACTCGGAGCCTTTCTTGCCTCGCATGCCCCCGGCGTCGCCCGCTGCGGTGCCGTTGTCGGTCATGAAGATGAAGATGGTGTTCTGCTGGAGGCCGAGTTCGGCGAGGCGTTTCTGGAGCCGCCCGACGTTTTCGTCGATGTTGGTGATCATGCCGTAGAACTTCGCCCGGCCGCCCCGCACGCCCATGTCGGCGTACGGTTTGGAGTATTTCTCGGCCACGTTGTACGGGCCATGGGCGGTGTTGGTGGGAATATACACGAAGAACGGGCGGTCCTTGTTGGCCTCGATGAACCTGGTGGCGCCGGCAAAGAAGACGTCGGTACAGTAGCCCTTGAACTTCTCAGGCACGCCGTTGTGCCAGTAGGCGTCGTCGAAGTAATCGTTGGCCCAGAAGTCGGGCGTCTGGCCGACGCCCCCGCCGCCGTGCACGAGGGTCTCGTGGAAGCCGCGGTCCTGCGGCCGGAAGGGGTAGTTGTCGCCCAGGTGCCACTTGCCGAAGACGGCGGTCCGGTATCCGCCTGCGGCGAAGGCGTCTGCGACGGTCACCTCGTGGGCCCCCAGGAGCGACCGGCCCATGATGGTGTGCCAGACGCCGGTCCGCGTCGAGTAGTGGCCGGTCATCAGGGACGACCGCGTGGGCGAGCACGTGGGGTCCACGTGGAAGTTCGTCAGCCGCGTCGAGTGGGCGTGCAGCCAGTCGAGGTTCGGCGTTTTGATGTGCGGGTTGCCGTGGCAGCCGAGGTCGCCGTATCCCTGGTCGTCGGTCATGATGAGGACGACGTTCGGCGGCTTCGTTTGGCCGGCCGCAGGGCGTGCCGCCGGTTTGGGACCGGCGGCGCTGCGGCATCCGATGGTTGCAGCCGCACCGACGCCCGTGGCGCCGAGGCCGGCGAGAAAGCGTCTGCGATTCATGTCCTGCTCCTTTGCGTTGCAGGCGGCGCATTCGCGCGGTCCGTACGGACCGCGCAAAACTCGTTGGCGCGCCGACAGTCGGACGCCCGGCCATCGGCGGGCAGGAGTCTTTGACAACTCATCCTCCCGTTGTATCCTCAGAGTAGTTTCGCCGCAAGGCCGCGGCTTTTCAAGGAGGCAATACGATGAGCAAGGTTAACGTCGGACTGATCGGTACGGGATTCGTGGGCGACATCCATGCGGCCGCCTTCAAGATGGTGCCCGATGCCCAGGTCGTTGCGGTCGCGTCGCCGACACCGGGCAAGGCGAAAGCGTTCGCCGAAGAGCGCGGCATTCCGAGGGCGATGGAGGACTACCGCGACTTGCTCGCCCTCGACGAGGTGGACATGGTGACCCTCTGCCTCCCGAACGATCTGCATGCCCAGGTGACGATAGACGCGGCGGCGGCCGGCAAGCACGTCCTGTGCGAGAAGCCGCTCTGCCGCACGCTCGAAGAGGCCGACCGCATGATCGAGGCCTGCCGCCGGGCGGGCGTCCTGTTGATGTACGCCGAGGAACTCTGCTTCGCGCCCAAGTACGTCCGCGCCAAGACCCTCGTGGACGAAGGCGCGCTGGGCCGGGCGTTCCTGGTCAAGCAGAGCGAGGAGCATTTCGGCCCGCACATGCCGTGGTTCTGGGACGTGGATCGCAGCGGCGGCGGCGTCCTGCTCGACATGGGATGCCACAGCATCGAGTACGCACGCTGGGTCTTCGGAAAGCCCACCGTCAAGAGTGTCCTGGCGAGTCTCGGCACCTACGTCCACGGCGAGAGGACACGCGGCGAGGACCACAGTTTCTGCATCGTCGAATACGAGGGAGGCAAGACCGGTCTCGCGGAGAACTCCTGGGCCAAGACCGGAGGCGTGGACGATCGGTGCGAGATCTACGGCTCCGGCGGCTTCACCCGGGCCGACCTGCTGCGCGGCTCGTCGTTGCTGACATACAGCGAGAGCGGCTACGGGTACGCCGTCGAGAAGGTGGCCTCCACCAGCGGCTACACGTTCACGATGTTCGAGGAAATCTGGAACTACGGTTTTCCGCAGGAGATGGCCCACTTCGTCCGCTGCGTGCGCGGCGAGGAGGAACCTGTTGAGACCGGCGAGGACGGCCGTGAGGTCCTCAAAATCATCTGCGCCGCGTACGAATCGGCCGGAACCGGACGCCGCATCGAATGGCCGTACGACCCGCCCAAGGTGGACAAGCCGATTGACCTGTGGCTGGGAACCTAGGATCCGGCGCCGGCTTCCGGCAGGGGGCGCCCGCGCCGGCGCTTCCGTCACTGCTGAAGGAACACGTGCACGCCCTTCTTGTTCGACGTGATGATGTCGGGCCGGGAGTCGCCGTCGAAGTCGGCCACCTCGAACTGGGTGCCGACGCCGGAGTCGTCGTCGATCTTGTGCGGGATGAACTGGAACTTACCCTTCGCGGGCCGCTTGAGTTCGAACCAATACAGGACGGCGGGCTCTTTGCCGCCGGGGTCCTTGCCGCCGTGGGCGAAATAGCGCTTGCCGGTCACCAGGTCCTTCAGACCGTCGCCGTTGATGTCAACCAGGCGCAGGGCGTGGGTTTGGGAGAAACCTTTGAAGAACTCGTGCCGACGGAACTCGTACGCCCCGGCGCGGGCGACCTCGACCCGCTCGTGCCACCACATGCCGTAGTCGTGTGCGGAGGAGGAGATGATGTCGTTGTCGCCGTCGCCGTCCAGGTCGTAGGCGTACATGTCGGCGCACTTGGGGCCCAGTTTCGCGGGATGGAACGCCCAGGGCGACTGCGTCCGGTCGTCGGGCGCCTCCCACCAGCCGTCGGTGATGATGATGTCGGCCCGCCCGTCGCCGTTGACGTCGCCCGTGCCGAGGCCGTGGCTATACCTCTGCGTGCCCGGCGCGTCGGGGCCGCTGATCGCGTGCTGGTCCCATGGGGCGCCCACGTCCTTCGGGATCGAGAACCACGCCATCACACGCTGGGGCAACACGCCGCAGATGAGGACCTTCCTGCCCGTGCCGAGCAGGTCGGCAAAAAGGCTCGTCTCGTT
Organism: Planctomycetota bacterium; assembly: GCA_030602705.1. Classification (GTDB taxonomy): domain Bacteria; phylum Planctomycetota; class Phycisphaerae; order FEN-1346; family FEN-1346; genus JAUVZF01. The sequence goes on along the minus strand of JAUVZF010000006.1, from coordinate 713 downwards.
GGCGGCGCTCTTCGCCACGAGGCGCTGCTTCCAGTGGCCCGGCTTGTTCTTGGGGTTCTCGTACCAGAAGCACTCCTTGCCGGGCCAGGTGACGGTGATCGAGTCGATCCAGCCGTCGCCGTTGACGTCGAACGAGAAGTTCTGGAAACACTGGCTGTAGCCCTTGGCCGGGTTGTAGGCGCCGACCTTTCGGATCTCGTGCATCTTCCAGTCGGCCATACGGCCCGTAGGGGGCGCGGCGTACCAGACGTCGCCGGCGAGGATGTCCATCTTGCCGTCGTGGTTGACGTCGCCGATGGCGACGCCCTCGCTGCGGAACGTCTTATCGACCACGATCTTCTTGAACCGGACCTCGCCCGCCGCCGCGAGCGGCAGCGCACATGCAGCGACCACACCCAGAGCCGCTATCGCAAAGCGTTTCATGGTTCACCTTGTCGGCAGATGATTCTCGGAAACCGTCTCACACACCTGCCATGATGTTACCGTTGCTGCGGCTGCGGTCAAGCCGCCACTTGGCGCGCGCAGGCGGTTGTAGCGCCCGTACGGGCGGCCGTTGGCGGCGGCACCGGCCAGGATGCGCCGGGGATAAACCCCGGCGCTACAACCACCACAGCGGTTGTAGCGCCCGTACGGGCGGCCGTTGGCGGCGGCACCGGCCAGGATGCGCCGGGGATAAACCCCGGCGCTACGGCCAAGCCGCAGGAAATCGTCCC
>JAUVZF010000106.1 GCA_030602705.1 Planctomycetota bacterium | reverse complement strand
ACGGCCGAAAAACACACGGCCGGACAAGACCGGCCGTGGCACACGCACACGGGCCGAAAAACGCACGGCCCGTACGGGCCGTGGCACGTGGCGGGTCGGTCCGGCACGCGGCCCGTACGGGCTGCGCGAAGCGAGGGGGATTCCTTGCCGGAATTTGCGAGACCGCACGCGGGGTAGTGTGTTTAGGGGGTCGTGACGGCACCTCGCCGCGGTGGGGGTGCGCCGGCGCACGGTCCGTTGGTTTATCTAGAGGACCTCCAGGTTGAATGGCACAAGGTGGGTGATTGCAGCGTTGATCTTGCAGGCGGTGGCGGCCGGGGTGTGCGCAGCCGCCGAGGGGTCCGACCCGGCGCTCGACAGGTACTACAACGCCAACGCGTTGTGCCGTCGTGGTCTGTATCCGCTGGCGATCAAGGACTTCGAGGCGTTTCTGGCGGCCCATCCGAAGCACGCGAAAGTTCCCAAAGCGCAGTGGGGCCTGGCGATCTGCTATTACAGTTCCGGCGAGATGGGCAAGGCCGCCGCCCTGCTCGAAAAACTCGTGGGCAACCCCCACGTCACCGACCAGGAGCAGTTGCACAACCTGTGGGGTTCGAGCCTGGTGGGCCTCGGCAAGCAGGCCGAGGCCATCAAGGTGTTCGAGTGGACCGTGAAGAACGCCAAGACGCCCGCCCGAAAGGCCGACGCCCTGGCGGGGCTGACCCAGGCGTACTTGCTGCTGAAGGACTGGGCGGCCGCCGTCCGCGTCAGCGACGAACTCATCAAACTGGCACCGGCCTCGCCGTACGCCGGCCTCGTCCGGTACCAGGGTGGCGTGGCGCGTCTGAACCTCGGTCAGCCCGCCGATGCCGCGCGGATCTTCCAGGGTCTTATCGGCGCCGGCAAGGACGCCGAACTCGTTCACCAGAGCGTCTATCGGGCGGCCGAGTGTTTTGTGAAACTCAAGAAGCCGGCCGAGGCGATCAAGATGTACGAGACGGCGGCAACCACCAAGACGGGCGAGTACAGCGAACTGGCGTATCTCAACCTCGCCCTGCTCCAGTTCGAGACGGGCGATTACCCCGCCGCCATCACCACGCTGAGGGGTTTTCCGAAGAAGTACCCCGACTCGGCCCTGTCGGACGACGTGAGTTTGTTTCTCGGGCGGTCGTACCTGGAGTCGAAGAAGTACCGGGAGGCGGTCTCGATCTTCGAGGGCATCCTAAGCGGCCCGAAAGGCCCGGAACTGAAAGGGCGCAAGAAACGGAAGCGGCCGCCGGGCAGCCCGCTGGTGGTCGGCGACGGTTCGGCGGCCGCCCAGGCCACCCTGTGGCTCATCCGCACCTATGCCCGACAGGGCAAGCACAAGACCGTGCGTGAGTTGCTCGCCCCGGTCATCAGGAACTATCGCAACGATCCGGCGTCGACGGAACTGTACTACGAACTGGCGACCGCCGACATGCAGGGCGGCGAGTTCGCTTCGGCCGCCAGGAACTTCGCCGAGAGCGAGAGGGGGAAGCCCCCGCTGCCGAGCGAATCGCTGCGCCTGCGGGCGTTCTGTCTGTACCGGGACGGCAAATGGCGCGACAGCCTGCCGCTGTGCGACTCGTTTCTGACGAAGTTTCCCGACAACCCGCACAAGGCGGAGGTTCTGTTCCTCAAGGGCGAGGACCTGGTGGCGCTGGATCGCATGGCGGATGCCATCGGCGTGTTCGAGGCGGCGTTGGCGGCGGGTCCGGATGAGGCGAAGGTCAAGCAGTCGCATCTGCGGATCGCCCAGGCCTACTACCATCAGAAAAAGTGGGCCGAGTGCGCCCAGAGCCTGGGACCGCTCCTGGCGGCGGACCCGCCCTCCGCGCCCGACGCCGCAGCGAAGAAGCCTGGCAAAGTGCCCCGGAAGAAACCCCCCGCGGCCGAAGAAAGGCTCTACGCCCAGGTGTGGTTCCTGGCCGGCGACTGCTATTTCCGCCTCCAGCAGTGGCCCAAGGCCATCGAGGCCCTCGCGACGTTCCTCGGCCGGCATCCGGGCGAGGCCAACGTCGAGCAGGCACGGTACAACCTTGCCCTGGCCTATCAGAAGGCCGAGAAACCGGCCGAGGCCATCGCGACACTGAAACCGTTTCTGCACGGTGGCAAGCGGCCCGACGCCGGGGCCGAGACGCTTCGCATCCGCGCCCTCGTGGACCTGGGCCGCCTCCAGTACGAAACCGGCGACTATCAGCAGGCCGAGGGAACGCTCAGACGCGCCGGCGACCATCCCGACGCCATCTATTACCTGGGGTGGGTGGCCATGAAGCGCAAGAACCCCAATGCGGCCGTCCAGCACTTCGGCGCCATGGCGCAGCGTGCCGATACCCCGTTGGCGACCGATGCGGCCCTGCAACGGGCGGTTCTGGAGTATCGGGCGGGCCGCTATGTCGAGGCGGAAGCCACACTCACGGCGCTGGCAAAGAAGTTTCCGCGAAACGTCAAGACGGCCGACCGCATCGATACCGCCTTCTACCTGGGTCTGTGCCGCGCGCGACAGAAGAACTACGACAAGGCCGTCGAGAACTTTAGCGACGTCGTGCGCCGGTCGGGCGAGAACGCTCGCATCCCGGAGGCGATGTACTGGCAGGCGTGGTGCGAGAAGCAGCGCGGCGGCGTCCGCCAGGCCGAGTCGCTCTACACGGCGTTCCTGTCGAAGTATCCGGCCGGCAAACTGGCGCCCGACGTGACGCTGGAACTGGCGGAACTGCGGTTCTACCAGTACCGTGAGCGCGCGAGGCTCGGCAAGGCCAAGGGCGGTCGCCGCGAGGTCGCCCCGGACTACGCCGCCATCGTCGCGACGCTCCGTCCGCTGTTGGCCGAAGACGGCAAGACGCCCGCCACCGGCGAACTGCGCAACCGCGTGCTGTACCTGCTGGGCTGGTGTCTGTTCGAGCAGGGTGAGATGGGGCCGTCCGCCCGGTCGTTCGAGGCGCTGATCGCGACCGAGGAAGAGGCGGTGAAGGCCGACCGAAACCGCCGGATGAGCAACCTGGTGCCGTCGGCATGTTTCCAGGCGGGCGAGGCCCGCAGGCGGATGCAGGAGTTCGGCCCGGCGAAGGAACTGTTCGAGAAGGCCGCACGACTTCGGGGTACCGCACGCCAGGCCGATCAGGACGACATGTTGCTGAGGCTGGCCCAACTTCAGGCCATCAACGGCCAGTGGCGCGAGAGTTTGCAATCGGCACAGACGCTGCTGAGATCGTTTCCCGACAGCACGCTGAAATACGAGGCCCTCTTCTCGATCGGATGGGCACACGAGAACCAGAAACAGTACGGGCCGGCGCTGTCGTACTACCGTAAGGTGACGACTGCGAACGTCGCCGGCGGCGTGAGCGCCCGCGCCCAGTTTCAGATCGGCGAGTGCTGCTTCGCCCAGGGCCAGCACGATGCCGCGATCTCGGAGTTCAACCTCGTCATCACGAAGTACGGTTTTGACCAGTGGAGCAGTCTGGCGCTGCTCGGGATGGGACGCTGCTTCAAGACGCAGGGCAAGACGATGCAGGCCCGGGCGTACTTCGACGACGTTATCCTGAAGTATCCGAAGACGACGGCGGCCGAACTGGCCGTGAAACTCCTGGCGACAATGGAAAAAAAGTGACCTGGTTGGAAAGGAACGGATGCCATGCCTTCTGTCCGAACGATGTGGATGCGAATTCTGGTCGTGTCGGCGGCGTTTGCCGGACTCCTGTTGCTCGGCGACTCGCTGGCCCAGGACGTGCCCGACCCCGCGAAGCCCGCGCCGGCCGTGACGCCGCGAACCCCCGCCGGCGAGGTCGCCGCTCCCGCCGGGCCGAAACCGGGCACCGAGAGCATCTTCGACCTGCTGCTGAAGGGCGGCTGGGTCATGGTGCCGCTCGCCCTGTGCTCGATTCTGGCGGTGGCGTCGGCCATCGACCGGTTCCTGGGTCTGCGGCGTGAGAAGATCATCCCTCCGGGCTTCATCGAGGGGCTCAAGAAGAAGTTCGGCCCGTCGGCCGACGTGGACGCCGGCGTCGAGTACTGCGAGCAGCACCCGTCGGCCGTCAGCGGTATCTTCCGGTCGGGCATCAGCCGCCTGACCCTCGGCCACGTGGCGATGGAGAAGGCCATCGAGGACGCCGGCGAGCGCGAGGCCGATAAACTGAAGCGCAGCCTCAAGCCGCTGTCGCTCATCGCGACCGTCTCGCCGCTCCTGGGGCTGCTGGGGACGGTGTACGGCATGATCTCGGCGTTCCAGTCCTCCTCGGCGCTGGGTGTCGGCAGGGGCGACGCACTGGCCAAGGGTATCTACGAGGCTCTCGTGACCACCGCCACGGGGCTGTCGCTGGCCATTCCCGTCCTGGTCGTTTACCAACTGCTTTGCAGCAAGGTGGACGGTCTGGTTGACGACATCGACGAGCATGCCATCGACCTGCTCGAGTACACGATCCGTAGCGGCGCAGGCAAGTAAGGAAGGCTTCCATGCGAATCCGACGGACCGCAGATGAAGGCGAGACGATCATCAACATCTCGTCCCTGGTGGACGTCATGTTCATCCTGCTGATCTTCTTTCTGGCCACCACGACCTTCAAGCAAGAGGAACTGGACCTCCAGGTCAACCTGCCGCAGTCGGCGGCCGACGAGTCGCTCAGCGCGGCGACCAAGTTGATCGTCATCAACATCCGGGCGGCCGACCGGCCGGAAGGCGAACCGCTCTATATGGTGTCCAGCAAGCAGATGACCATCGAACAACTCAGGGACACCGTGGCCGAGGCCGTGCGGGGAGACCCGGACCAGAAGATCCTTGTGCGCGGCGACCGGCGTGCCTTCCACGGCGACGTGGCCGCCGCCGTCACCGCTTGCAGCGAGGCGGGTATCAGGGACGTCAATATCGGCTACGACAAGAAGCCGACCGGATAGCACGACTCGGTGACTTGCCGCGCGGCGGCCTTCCCAGGCCGCCGCGCGGTGGGCAGGATTGCCCACCGCGCTATCTGCCTGTCGGGCGATGCGAACCTAAGAAAGCAGGCATAGTCGAAGGCGGAGGTCGCTTGTGAGCGAACAACCGGAGAGCCCCCAGGCCGGACCGAAGCCGCCGTCGGCCGACGACAGGCCGTCCCGCGCCAGGTCCCGCCGAAATCTGTTTGCCATCATCGGCATCGTCTTTCTGGGCCTCCTCATCCTGGCGATGGCCGCCGCGGCCTGGATCCTGGCCAATCCCGGGTCGTGGCGAGCCTGGACCGACGACCGCGGCATCTACGTGCGCGACGGCGCCCCCGATGTGCGCCCCGTCATCTGGGAGGCCGCCAGGTCCATCGACGCGGCGATCAATGCCAGTCCCGACATCGCCGACGGGGCCCTCTCGTCGCGGTCGCATCTGGTGGTCTTCACGCGCAAGCCGCCCGGCGCCGAGCACTCCGACCTGTACATGGCCCGTTTCGACGGGCAGAGGTGGTCGCCGCCCGAGCCGATCGTCTTTCTGAACACCAACGCCGACGAGTGCAGCCCCACGCTCAGCAAGAGCGGCCGCGCCCTGCTGTTTGCCTCGGACCGCAAGGGCGGGATGGGCGGACTCGATATCTACGTCTCGTGGTGGGACGGGGCCGGTTGGATGCAGGCGCTGAACCTCGGCAGCAAGGTCAACAGCGAGTTCGATGAGTGCGATCCGTGCCTGTCGCCCGACGAGAACGCCCTGTACTTCGCGTCGAACCGTCCGGAGGCCGACGCGACGCCCGAGCAGCGAAAGGCGCGGTGGGAGCAAACCGTCGCCCGCCGCGAACTCGGCGACCTCGACATCTTCGTCGCCGAGGGCATCTCGATTCCCAGCCGCAAGAATCCGCTCCGCGACGCCGCCTTCCGCAAGGCGATGATTACGCAACTGGGAGGCAGCCCCGAGACCGAGGAAGCCGTCCTCCGTTCCCTCCGTTGGCTGAAGGCCAACCAGGAGCCAGACGGCCACTGGGACATGGCCGCACACGGAGGACTGAAAGGCCAGGACATCGCCGGCACCGCCCTGGCGGTGCTCAGTTATCTCGGGTGGGGCGCGCAGTACACCGAGGAAGGGGAGTTCAACGAATCGCTCTACAAGGGCATTCGCTGGCTCAAGGGCCAGGCGATCCAGCACCAGGGCAACTTTGCCAAGGCCGCCGGGCAGGGCATGTACGGGCACGGCATGGCCACCATCGCACTGGCCGAATCCTATGCCGTGACCAAGGACGAGACCCTGCGCCAGCCCCTCGAGCAGGCCGTCCGTGTCATCATCGACGCCCAGAACCGTACGACGGGCGGCTGGCGATACGCCCACAAGCCGCCCAAGACGGGCGACATGAGCGTGACCGGCTGGCAGGTCATGGCCCTGCACAGCGCGCGCAGCGCAGGGCTGGCCGTGCCCGAAGAGACGTACGAACTGGCCAGACGCTGGATGACACAGGTAGCCGCCCCCGACGGCTCCTACGAGTATCAGCCCGACAGTAAGATCACACCGGCGATGACGGCCGAGGGAATGTTTACCCGGCAACTGGTCGGTGCGCGGCGCGCCGAGCGGCGTCAGCAGCAGACCGCCGCCTGGCTCACCGGGCGGCTGCCCGGGGCAAAGAGCCCCGACTTCTACTATTGGTACTACGCTTGCCTGGCGCTGTACCAGCAGCAGGGGCCGAACTGGACCAAGTGGAACGACGCGATCAAGCCGGTCCTGCTGGCCCTCCAGGATGAGTCCGGCTCGTGGGAGGACGGCCGCTGGAAGCAGTTCGGCAAGGTGGGCGGCTCGGCCGTGGCCGCCCTGTGCCTCGAAGTCTACTACCGGTACCTGTGGAAACTGGACCAGGAGACCGATCCGGTCGTCGAGGCGAACAAGACGCTCGGACGGACGCCGATCGAGTTCCCCGCGGAGCCTGTCGACCTGTCGGCCCGTCGCGTCGCGGCGCTCTCGTCGCCGTCGGTGGACCGGTCGCCTCGCTTCACGCGGCGCGGGGACTTCATCTACTTCAGTTCCGACCGGCCGGGCGGGCTTGGCGGCATGGACGTCTACCGCAGCCGCACCGTCCAGGACGCGTTCCTGGCGGTCGAGAACGCCGGGCCGCTGGTCAACTCCGCCGCCGACGACTTCTCGCCGTCGCCGGCGTGTCACGGGTCGCTGCTGCTCGTGGTGTCCGACCGGAAAGCGGACGGTGCGAGCGGCCCGCGCCTCTACACGCACCTCGCCCGCGAACTCGTGACCGTTACCGAAGGATGGCGGGCGGTGGTGGCCGAGGAGTGGATCTTCGGGCTGGAGGTTGCGGCGGCCGCCCTGGTCGTCCTGCTGGTCTGGCTCGTCGCATGGGGCCGAAAGACCCGCACGGGCGCCCGCATCACGTGGGGGTTGGCCTACGGGTTGGCCGTACTGGTCATCGCGTGGTTGGCGCTCGCGCACAATGTCCTGGCGCATCCGGAGCGCTGGCGACGCCACACCGACGGCGGTGAGTTGAACGTCCGGGCCGGCGACCCGTCGCTGCGCCGGGTCGTCTGGGAAAGTCCGCTGCTGCTCGACACGAAGGTCAACACGCGGCCGAACATTCTGTCGGTCGCCACGACCGCGCACGGACGGATGATGGTTTTCTCCCGTCAACTGCCGACCGAGACCGACTCCAACCTGCACATGATGTTCTTGGGCGGCGCCGAGTGGTCGGAACCGGTGGCCCTGGTCACGCTCAACACCGAATCCGATGAGACGAGCCCCGCCCTCAGCGCCGACGGTGCCGTGCTGCTCTTCCAGTCGGACCGGCCGGGCGGACTGGGCGGCCAGGACCTGTACGTCGCCAGGTGGGACGGCAAGAGGTGGTCGGCGCCGCGGAACCTCGGCCAGGCCGTCAACAGTTCGGCCAACGAATGCGACCCCTGTTTCTCGGCCGACGGGCGGCGCCTGTACTTCGCCTCCGACCGCGGCGGCGAGGTGGGCAAACTCGACATCTTCTGCATCGACGGCGTGGACCTCGGGCCACCGGGCGCAGAGTCCGAGCCGGCCCGGCCCGCCTCCGGCGACGCCGTTCGCGTCGACGTGTTGTCGTCGCCGGCGGTCGATCGGTCGCCTACCTTCACGCGCCACGGCGATTTCCTCTACCTCCAGTCCGACCGGCCCGGCGGCATGGACGGAATGGACCTGTACCGCAGCCGCATCCTGGGCGGCGCCATCCAGCCACCCGAGAACGCCGGCGAACGGATCAACAGCATCGACCACGACCTGGCGCCCGCCCTGACGTGCAACGGCTTCGAGTTGCTGATGACCTCCGACCGGGTGTTCAGCCAGCGCCGGGCGAGCCTGCTGTATTCGCAGGTCTCGTGGGAAGTCACCAGTGTGGACGATTGGGACGCGTTCCGGTGGGTCGAGCGGTCCAAGTGGTGGCTCCTGGCGCTGCTGGTGGGCCTGCTCATCCTGGCCGGCCTCCTCGTGTGGTATTTCAAGTGGGGACGCTACAGCCGGCTGGGGCAGTACACCCGGTGCCTGGTCGTCTCGCTGCTCTTCCACGGGGTGCTCCTGGTGCTGCTGAGCCTGTGGATGATCGGCCAGGTCCTCCACAAACGGACCGAAGGCCCCATGGAGGTGGCCGTGGACGCCAGGGCACTGGCCAGCGAACGGCTGGCCCAGGAGATCCGCGAATCCGTCAACGAAATGCCGAACACCGAGGACATGCTCTACGTCAAATCCGACGTGCCGTATCAGGACCTGCCCGACTACGAGCCGGTCAACCCCACGGCAACGACGATCGTCGAGTCGGACTTCGTCATCCAACGGGCCGACGTGCACGCCGAGATGCGGCGCGTCGAGATCTCCGAACAGATCCAACTGCCGAAACCCAAGCCCGCCGTCGAGGAGAAACCGGCGCTGCATCTGAAGCCGGCCGACCTGGCGCTGGAGGAGGGGCCCGCGAAGGCCGACGAGGGCGGCGAGGCGCCCGAACCCGTCGAGGTGGCGGTTGAGCCCGTCGAGACGGCCGACCGGATCAGCAAGACCGCCGGCGCCGTGCAGCCGTCGGACGGCAGCCCGCGCAAACGGCCGTCACAGATGGCCGAGGGCGCCCTGCCGCAGGTCACCGGAGCCGACAACGTGGCGGTTGCCAAAGCCACGCCGCCCGCCCGCGCCGTGCCGGAACTCGAAGGGCCGGCGGCGATACTCTCGAAGCGGATTCCCCCGCTCGCGCCGGGGCCGGACGTGCTGCTCGGCGGAGACCTGGACGAAGGCACCGGCAGGGGCGACGGCAGCGACCGCCTGGACCCCTACATCGGACGCAGGAACAGACTGGCCATGGCACGCTTCGGCGGCGGCGGCGACGATACCGAACGGGCCATCGGACTGGCACTCGAATGGTTCAAGCGCAGCCAGGAGCCCGACGGCAGGTGGTCTCTGGAGAGGCACGGCGGGGCCAAGGGCCACGACATCGCCGCCACCGGATTCGCAACACTCTGCTTCTTCGGATGGAACATCAAGCATACCGAGCAGGACAAGTACGACTACCACCAGGTTATTGCCAAGGCCGTCAAGTGGCTCCTCAGCCGCGTCGGCGAGGACGGCGACCTGACGGGAGGCCAGCACAACGGCATGTACGACCAGGGCATCGCCACGATGGCACTGGCCGAGGCGTACGGCCTGACGAAGGACCCGGCGCTGCGAGAGCCGCTGGAGCGGGCGGTCAACTTCATCATCAAGGGCCAGAACGAGAAACTCGGCGGCTGGCGCTACCGGCCGGGCAGCAGGGACAACGACACCAGCGTCTTCGGGTGGGAGGTGATGGCCCTCAGCAGCGCGCGGCTGGCGGGACTCGAGGTGCCCGACCGGGCGCTGCAACTGGCGGGGGCTTGGCTCGACCAGGTGGCCAGCGGTCCCTTCAAGGGACGTTACTGCTATCAGCCGGGCCGAGACGCCTCGCCGGCGATGACGGCCGAGGCCATGTTCTGCCGCCAACTCATGGGCGTGCGGTCGACCGACGAGCGGCAGGCCGGCTCGGCGGCCTACCTCAAGAGCAACCTGCCCAACCCCGGCAACCCGAACTACTACTACTGGTACTACGCCTGTCTGGCCCTCCACCAGCACCGGGGCCCCGTCTGGGAGGAGTGGAACGCGAAGATGAAGCCGGTCCTGCTGGGTAGCCAGATACAGCAGGGCGGCGACGCCGGCAGTTGGCCCGACAAGGGCCAGTGGACCAAGGGCAGGGGCGGCAAGATCATGTCCACGGCGATGTCGGCGCTGTCGCTGGAGGTCTACTACCGCTACCTGCCCATGTACACCCTGCCCGAGCCGCCCAATCGCGCTCCATAGAACGACGAGAAGTAATACCGCAGCGCAACTTCCCGCGCGGCGGGGGGCCCGCCCCGGCCCCGGTATGGTGGGCGTGTGCCGCTGGCATTTGGGCCCCGCCCACGCCAAACGCCGGGGGTCTGCAGCGAATACATTGACGAGCATAATAAGAAAAGGGAAATAAATATGGTTATTACGCCCATCAAGGCATTAACATCGAGTGATGGGAGCTCTGTAAAACTCATATCCGGGTGCAATATGTGGAAGTCATGCCAGAATGAAGACTGCTACTTTAGCATGGCGGCAAGGCGCAAAAAAGAGAAAGAAAAGAGCAGATAGCTATCTATTCTGTTTTATATCAACTAGAAAGGCTCCGAGGGGAAAGGTCGTCCGGAGCCTTGATTTTTGCCGGTGGAGGTTAAATTTACCGCACTTTGCCAGCGCACTGATGAACAGCCGAGGTAAAGGCGGTCTGGATGCGGACATCCCTCTGTCCACCCATTCCAGGAGCTGGAGTGGCATACCGCTGGCCCTTGAGAACCGCACCAATACAAGCATTGAATGCGCTCGGCCTATGGGCGGG
>JAUVZF010000088.1 GCA_030602705.1 Planctomycetota bacterium | reverse complement strand
GCAAAAAGGTTCCAGGAACCTTTTCCCTGAAGGGCCCGGAGGGTGCTACGCAGAAAAGGTTCCTGGAACCTTTTTGCCCTTGCGGCGGTTTCGCTCGGCCGATAACGTGGTGGGCTGGGTTTATTCCGGTGTCCCGCTGGGCTGCAACGACACCGTGCCTCGGAGAAAGTGATGACGAGCAATGCGGTACGACATAAGTCTCTTGAAGTTGGTGCGCGGCCAGTACGGGCCGCGCGGTGCCCAGGACCGGCCACCGCGCTACGACTTGCCTATATGGCATCGAAGTTGACAACGTGGCACTAACCACGCTGCTACGGGAGAACGAGGTGATGAGAACGCTCAAACCACTGGCTGCAACCCTTCTGGTGCTCGTCGCATGCGGCATCGCCGCCGCCGCTCCGGCGCCGCCCGTCACGAAGGCCGACGTCGCCAAGGCGGTCGTCGACCTGGCCGGCTACAAGGCGGGCAAGGACCACGCCCCCGTCCAGAACATGGCGAGCCTGCTCCAGCGGATTGCGGGCCGGGCCGACCTCTTGCGCCAGACCGAGCGCGGACTGATCGGCCTGCTGGCGGGGGAGGCCGACCCGGAGGCCAAACTCCAGGCGTGCCAGGCGCTCGCGCGGATCGGCTCCGAGGCGTGCATTCCCGTTCTCAAAAAGATGCTCGCCGACCCCAAGACCAATCACATGGCCTGCTGGGCGCTCCAGCCCAACCCCAGCCCCAAGGCCGCCGCCGCACTCCGCAGTGCGCTGGCCGGGACGAAGGGCAAGGCCACCGTCTGCATCTGCGGCGTGCTCGGCCATCGGCGCGACGCCGCCAGCACGGCGGCGCTGGCGAAGTTGGCGGCCGCCGGCGACCCGATGGTGGCCGAAGCGGCCCTGTCGGCCCTCGGCAAGATCAGCGGCGCGGAAGTTGCCACGATCCTGGCCGATGCCCGAAAGCGCGTGCCCGACGCCCTCCGACCCGCCGCCACCGACGCCTACCTCCAGTGCGCCGGCCGCATGGCCGCCGCCGGCCAGGCCGCGCCGGCCGCCGCCATCTACAAGACCGTCCTGGCGGCCGATGCGCCGCTGCGGTTCCATCGCGGGGCGCTGCTCGGACTGATGCGGACGGCCGGCGCCGACGCCATACCGCTCGTCCTCAAGACGATTCGCAGCAACGATCCGCAGATGCGTGCCGCCGCCATCGCCAACATACCGGAACTCAAGGGCGCCGGCATCACCAGGCAACTGGCAGCCGAGATGGCCAACCTGCCGCCCGACGCCAAGGTGCTGCTCATCGGCGCACTGGCGCGGCGCGGCGACACCGGCGCCAACGAGGCCGTCTTGAAGGCGACCGGTTCGGCCAGCGCCGAGGTCCGGGCCGCCGCCGTCGCGGCGCTAGCCGACATCGGCGACGCCTCCTGCGTCGCGCTGCTCGCCCGGGCGGCGGCCGCCGCCAAGACCGACTCCGAGAAGCAGGCAGCGCTCGTCAGTTTGCGGCGCCTGAAGGGCGACGGCGTCGATGAAGCCATCACGAAGAGCATGGCCGCCGCAAAGCCCGATGCCCGGGCCTCACTCATCGACGTCCTCTTGAGCCGCAGCGCCGCAGGCGCCGTCCCGGCCATCCTCAAGGAAGCAGGCGGCGGCGACGAAGGCGTCCGCAAGGCCGCCTTCCGCGCCCTCGGCATGCTGGCCAAGGCGAAGGACCTCGCGGCCGTGGTGGACCTGCTCGTCGGCCTGAAGGGCGACGCCGGCCGCGACGACGCCGAGCGGACCGTCATCGAGGTCGCCCGCAAGGTCGAGGACGAGGGCGCCCGCGCCGACGCCGCCCTGGCTGCCCTCGCCAAGGCCAAAAGCGCCGCCGCCAAGGGGTCCCTGCTCCGCGTCCTGCGCGGCATCGCCGGGGCCAAGGTCCTCGACGCCGTGAAGGCCGCCGTCAGGGATTCCGACTCAGCCATCCAGGACGCCGCCATCCGCGCCCTGGCCGATTGGCCCGACGCGGCGGCGGTCGCGCCGCTGATGGACGTCTTCCGCTCGACCGAGAGCACGGTGCACCGCGTGGTAGCCCTTCGCGGCTGCGTGCGGCTGCTGGGCCTGGCGGGCGGGCTCTCGACGGCCGAGACGCTGAAGGCGTACACCGGCCTGATGGCGCTGGCAAAGCGGCCCGAAGACAAGAAACTCGTGCTGGCGGGTCTGGCGAAGGTGGCTCACCCGGATGCCCTGGCGGTGGCCGAATCGTGCATGAACGACCCGGCGGTCCGGGCCGAAGCGACGCTCGCGGTCCTGGGCATCGCGCGGGCCGTCATGGGGTCGGCGCCCGGCGTGGCGAAGGCGGCCGCGACCAAACTCGCCGCCACGAAGGATTCGGGCATCAGGAAACAGGCCCGGCAGATCCTCGCCCACATCTCGAAGCACAAAGATTACATCACGAGTTGGCAAGTTACAGGTGTATATGCCGAACGAAACAAGAAATATAGTCAACTATTCGCGATGGCGTTCCCGCCCGAGAAGGCCGGCGAGAAGGTCGCGTGGCGCGCCCTGCCGGTCGTAACGCGCAAAGGCTCGCCCATCATCCACAACCTGCGGGCCCAGTGGAACCGCGAGCAGTGCGTCGCGTACGTCCGCACGTGGGTCCAGTCCGACAAGGCCCGCAGCGCCCGCCTGCTGCTCGGCACCGACGACGGCAACAAGGTCTGGATGAACGGCAAGCGCGTCCACCAGGTCAACACCGGCCGCGCGTGCGTCCCCGACCAGGACGGCGTGAACGTGCAGTTGAAACAGGGCTGGAACGCGCTCCTTATAAAGGTCATCCAGAACACCGGCCCGTGGGAGTTCTGCGCGCGGCTGGTCGCCCGCGACGGCAGCCTACTCGACGGCATCCGCATCGACGCAACGCACGAGTAGGGAAGATGGATGCCACGGATGGCTTGGCCGAGTTGGGCATTGCCTTGCATTCCTCGCCGAACGATGCTTAAACGTGTCGGACCTCCCGGTCCACGTCGGTCATTGCGGCTTCGCCATCCGGCGCCTTCCGCTCGACGCTCGTGTAATAGGCACTGCACAGCGCCCTGCCGTCGCGGTTGTGGAACCATGTCTCCAAACGTGTCTTGCCGGCCTTGAGTGGCACTGTGAAGGAAACGGATTTCACGCCGCTTGGCGCGGGCTTGACGACATCCGCATCGCCAATTCTGACTCGGGCCGCGGTGATCGGCACGGCCTTGCCTTTGCCGCGCGGGCCGACCAGTGGCGCGTCCAGGGCCGTGTCGGCCTCCGGCGCCCAGCGGCGAAGGGTGATCTCGTACGTGCCATCCCTCTTGACGATGACGTGCCAATACCCGATGCCGTTGCCGGCGGCCAGATTGCCGAAGTTGTCCGCATACGCGCCCTGCCAGTCCGAGGAGTAGAGCATGGTGGGATTCGCCACGTCGGAGCCAAGGTGGATGTAACGCGTCTGCTCGAACTGCGGCCGGACCCGCGCCCACCAGGCCGCATAGTGCTCTTGCATCCGCTTGAGGATATCCGGGTGCTCCGCCGCCACGTTTTTGTCCTGGTGCGGGTCTGTTCTCACATCGTACAGTTGCTTGCCGTTCACCAGGCGCCACTTCTTCCACATGACCGTGGCATTGCCCATCCTGGGGTTGGCGCCGTATTGGACCACAAGCATGCGGTCGGTCAGATGCCGCTGCGAGCCCCGCAGCAGGCCGGCCAGCGATGTACCGTCGGGACGCAGATCGCGGGGCGCCTCCAGGCCGCACAGGTCGATCAGTGTCGGCAGGAGGTCCTGACATCCGGTCAGATCATCGATATCGCGTGGCGTGCCCAGTTTGCCCGCCGGCCAGCGGATGTAGCAGGGGACACGGTGCCCGCCTTCCCAGAGATCGCGTTTCTTGCCGCGCATGCCGGCATTGAAGACCCGGTCGCCGCGGACGGTCCCGTTGTCGGTCATGAAGATGAGGACCGTGTTTTCGGCCAGGTTCGTTGCATCGAGCATGGCCAACAGTTTTCCCACGTTCTCGTCGATGTTGGTTATCTGTCCGAAGAACGCGGCCGGCAGGCCTTTCCTGTTGTACGGGGCGGAGTATTTCTCGGCCACCCAATGGGGGCTGTGCGGGCAGTTGGTCGGCAGGTAGACGAAGAACGGCTCGCCCTTGGCCCGGCACGTCCGCATGTATTTCATGGCCAGGTCGAACCAGACGTCCGTGCAGTAGCCCTCATACTTCTGGAGCCTGCCGTTGTGGCGATAGGTGTCGTCGAAGTAGTCGTTGCCGTAGTGGTCGGCGATGGATGTAATGCCCCAGGCGCCGTGGCTCACGGTCTCCTGGAAGCCGCGGTCCTGAGGCCGATGCGGGCAACTGTCGCCCAGGTGCCACTTGCCAAAGTGCCCGGTGCGGTAGCCGCCGGCTGCGAAGACCTCGGCCATCGTCGGCAGGTCGCGCCGCATCATGGAGCGTCCCTGGCACACGAACGTGGCGCCGTTGGCCAAGGCGTCGCGGCCGGTCAGGATTTGCCCGCGCGTCGGTGTACACATGGGCGCGACGTGGAAGTCGGTGAAGCGAATGCTCTGCTTCCGCAGGGCGTCGAGGTGGGGCGTCTTGAGGACCGGATTGCCGTGCCCCGACAAGTCGCCGTAGCCCTGGTCATCCGTCAGCACCAGGATCACGTTGGGCCGACCCGCGACCGACGCACGCGCCTCGCATTGCCCGAAGAGCACACCCCCCCCTGCCGCGAGGGATGCCGCCACCGAGGTCTTCAGAAAGTCACGTCTGGTTACCTGCATCAGCATGCTCCTCATCAATTCGTCTGCGTTCGGTGTGCACGGCTCTACTCCAGCCCTGATACCACTCGCAGGGTGGTATGTCAACGCGCACCAGCCAGGGGCGGCCTGACGTCGTCGGCCAGCCGCTCCGTGTTCCCGCAGGTCATTTCCGAATTCCCGAAAATAGCCGTAACCTGCCCCGCAAATCGGGGCTGCAATACGGTAAGGGCGCTTTTTTATGGTTCGGTGCAAAAAGAAAGGGAGGCTGGTGCTATGAATAGGAAGAAGCGGATATGGCGAAGTGGTGGTTTCCTGTGTGTTCTTGCCGGCATGCTCTGCCTGGGATGTGCGACGCAGGAGGGGGCAGTGGATTCCCGGGACAGCACGATTCGCGTGCTCTTCGTCTACGGCGGCGCCCATCATTCACCCATAACTCCCTACATGAGAATGCTCGATTCCATACCCGGGATTGAATGGACACCGGCCCTGCTGCCGCAGTCGGCCGGAATGCTCAAGCCGGGTCTGGAGAAGGAGTATGACGTGCTGCTCATGGTTCAGATGATGGGAAGCCGTTGGGAACAGCCGGAGTTTTCTTCGGAGCAGAGAAAAGCCTTTGCCGACCTGCTCAACAAGGGGATCGGGATCGTGGCGCTGCATCAGGCCATCGCGACGGAACCGGGCTGGGCGGAGTCTCCGCGGATCGTGGGCGGCGTCTGGCGCAACGAGCCGTATGAAGTCGACGACCGCTCCTATCCCAAGTCGGGGTGCCTTCATGATACCGATATCCGCGTGCGTGCCTGGAATCCGGATCATCCCATCGTGCAGGGGGTCCCGGAGTTCGTCATCAACGACGAACTCTACCTGGACATTTACAAGGCGGAAGACAATGTGCCGGTGCTCGTGACCGATCACCCGCAGGCCAAGGGACGCAAGGAAATCGCGTGGACCCGCTCGTACGGGGCGAGCAGGATCTTCTACTTCCAGTTGGGGCACATTCCGGAGAAGACCTGGGCCCGTCCGGAGTGCCGCCGCATCGTTCGTCAGGCGATCCGCTGGGCCGCGGGAAAAGCGGGGGGGCAAGGAGACCCTGGACGTGAATAACACCGGAGCGGATACATCGGTTCATAATGAAGCCCCCTGCGTGCGACGGCTCTTTCCTCGGCGAAAACGGTCGGGTCTTGATCCGGCGTGTGTTTTTTCCGCATTCGCCTTTTACTTTCTTGCGCTTTTCGCGATGTCCGCCTTGGCGGCCGCGCCTTCCAAGGTTAACCCGAACCCGGACTTCCCGCCGACCGAGGTTCGTTTCGAGTGGCTACGTCACGAACATCAAAAACCTGGCAAAAAATCACCTCGCCTCAGACCAAGACAAAACAATCCGTTCAGAAACAATATCGACTCGCTGCGTCTGGCGATTGAAGACCTGACGCAAACGTTCGGCAACAATTACCCGAACGGGAAAAAGTATCTTGCCCGGTTGGAGAAACTGGAGAAGGCGGTGAAAGCAACAAACGCGCCGCTGAAGCCGCTCGCCGGCAAGTTTGACAAATTGTTCAAGGAAGCGCTGCTTGCCAATCCGCTGATTGATTTTGACAAACTCCTTTTCGTGGATTCGCAGGACGCAATGACTCCGCGGAACTGGCTCAGCCTCGACACCGTTCGTGGTTCAACACGTAAGGGGGGCGTTGCCCTGAAGGTGCTCTCGCCCGTCTCGCCCGACGGGAAGGTGACGACGCTTTTTGTCCCGCCGGAAAATCGTAACCTGATCGCGATCGACCTGCACTGGGACGCGAAGAAACTGCTTTACACGGCAAGCGGTCTTGCCAACCGAGGGCACCAGCTTTTCGAGGTGGCCCTGCCTCCGAAAATGGACCCGAAAACCAAAACGCCGATCGTCCGCGAGATTGAAACCATTCCGGAAAAGGAGGTAAGTAATTACGACGCCTGTTACTGTCCCGACGACTCGATTATCTTCGTCAGCACCGCGACGATGAACGGTGTGCCCTGCATTGGCGGCAAATCTCCGATTGGTAATCTGTACCGGAGGAAAACGGACGGCACCGTCGAACGGCTCACGAACGATCAGGACCACGACTGGCATCCGACGATGCTTCCGCATGGTCGAGTCATGTACCTCCGTTGGGATTACACGGACACGCCCCACGCCTTCAACCGGGTGATGTTTTCGATGAATCCCGACGGCACCGGTCAGGCGGCGATGTACGGGAGTAACTCGTACTGGCCTAACTCGACGTTTTACCCGAAGCTCGTTCCCGGCAGTTCGTCGAAGTTCGTCGGAGCCGTCATGGGGCATCACTCCGGAACAAGGGGAGGAATGTTCCTGTTTGATGCGGCCAAAGGTTACTTCGAGGCGGACGGTGTTGTTCAGCAGATCCCCGGGTACAACAAAGAGGTGTTTCCGAGAATCCACGACGGCCTGGGGTACCGTGACCCGAATATTACCTCGTCGCATCCTCTCTCGGACAAGTATTTTCTCGCCGCTTGCTGGCCCAATAATGGGAAGCACCAGGGTATTTATCTGATGGACGTATTCGATAACGGTCTCGAGCTTTGCAGCATTGAAGGGCGCAGTTTGCTGGAGCCCACTCCCTGGAAAAAGCGGGTACGACCGCCGGTCATCCCCGACAAGACGGACCCGACGGCTACCACCGGGACGGTGATGCTCAGCAATGTTTACTTTGGAAAGGGTACGAAGGGGGTGCCGAAGGGGACCATCAAAAGCCTGCGGGTTTACACGTACAACTTCGCAATGCGGCGGATGGGCGGACAGGGGGACCGGGTGGGTCTGGACGGTCCCTGGGATGTCCGAGCGATTCTCGGCACGGTTCCCGTCGAGGACGACGGCAGTGCCAACTTCACGGTCCCGGCAATGATCCCAATCGCGATTCAGCCACTCGACGAGGAAGGCAAGGCGGTCCAGTTGATGCGAAGTTGGTTCACCTGCCGTCCTGGCGAGGTGCTTTCCTGCGTCGGCTGTCACGAAGACCCGAAGACTGCACCGCTGCTGCAGACCGTCAAAGCCGCCCTGCGCAAACCCTCGGAGATCAAGCCGTGGTACGGTCCGCCTCGAGGTTTCAGTTTCAACCGCGAGGTGCAGCCGGTGCTGGACAGGTATTGCGTCGGTTGCCACAACGATAAGACCGCTCGCAAGGGAACCGCCGGGCGAAAAATCGCCGACCTGACATTGAGACCCGACATCGTCGTGAGCGGCCGTGGAGCGTTCAGGAAAACGCCGCAGAAGACGCTCGTGCAACAGATTGACTCCCCTGTTCTGTACAACGACAAGGTGGCGAAAACGAAGGGCAGAGGTTACGGCGGGTCGCATTTTCCACCTGCTTACCTCGAGCTTTTCCGGTTCGCCAGAAGTGCCACGCTGGAAAGTGACTTGCACCTGCTCACGCCGTACGACTACCACGCCGACCAGACGAAACTCGTCCAGATGCTCAAGAAGGGACACCACGGGGTCCGGCTCGACAGGGAAGGCTGGGACAGAATCATTACCTGGATTGACCTGAACACGCCGGGGCACGGGAGTTGGAAGGAAATCACGAATCCTGAATTCCCGAAGAACTACGGAGAAAAACGTGCCGAACTGATGAAGAAGTACGGAGGAATCCGTTTTGACGCGGAAACCGCCGTGGTCCTGCCGCAGGAAAGTGCAACGGGTAGCACGACAGTCAGTGTAGCCGTTCCAGGAGTCGAGCCAATCAAGGTGTCTCGTCCCGCCTCCATTCGCGGTAGATTTCCGGCAAAGGCGGACAAAAGGTCCCTCGCCGAGGCCAAAGACCCCAAGTCGGGCAAACTGCGCAAGTTGACGTTTGATCTCTCGCAGGAACAAGCGACACTTGAGAAAAAGTATGCCAAGATAAAGGACAAGCGCAAGAGGCCGCGCGTCAATCCCAAGACGCTGAAGATGACGTTCGTACGCATTCCCGCCGGGACGTACGTGACCGGCAATATTGGCGGCGCCGAGGACGAAATGGTTGAGCGGAAGGTTACGGTGAGCAAGCCGTTCTGGATCGCCGCGCGAGAAACGACGAACGAATTGTTCCACCTGTTCGACCCGACGCACGACAGCCGCCTGGAGTCCAACGAAAGGCTGCATTTCGGCGACGGCATTGTGCGAGGTTTTCCGCTCAACGGGCCGCGACAACCCGTGGTACGCATCTCGCAGCAGCAGGCACTGGCGTTCTGCAAGTGGCTCTCCGAGAAGACCGGCAAGAACTGCACCCTCCCGACGGAACAGCAGTGGGAGTGGGCCGCTCTGTTCGGAAAGTGCGACGAGAAAGGGTACGCCGGCAAGGACTTCAGCCAACTCGCCAATCTGGCGGACAAGTCGTATCATTTCAAGTACGCCAGTGGAGAAATGCCACTGTGGCGACCTGCCGTTTTCAACGCCGAGGACGGTGCGCGAGTTTCAGCAAACGTGGGGACATACGCCCCGAACGAGGCGGGCGTTTACGACCTGATCGGCAACGTCGCCGAGTGGACGACGACCGCCTGGAAACCGCCGACGGGAACCAGCGCCCCGCCGCAGGTTGTCGCAAAAGGCGGGGGTTGGCGTGACCGACCCAAGACGGCGACCCCATTTTCCAAAATGCCCGCACGTCCCGAAATGAAGTTCGTGGACGTTGGTTTCCGAGTGATTATTGAGGATTGATCTACAGGATCGTCGCCACTCACTTGGAAAAAATCCTACCGGGTCTACGACTACGTGCAGCCGAGCCGCGAGGCCTACGACGCCATTCAGGCTGCGGTGCCGGGGCCTCCTGCTTCTTGCCGCGCGATCGCGTCAGGTGACCGTTCGCTTATAAGTCGGAAAACCCCCGCAAGTCTTTACGGTGTCTCCGCACGCGAATGGCGTGCCTCGATCACCGTACTCTCTGCACGGTGCCTGTTTCCGAGGCCCGGTAGGCGGCAAAGATGACCTTCAATACCTGGAGGGAGTCCTCGCCGGTCAGCGGCGCCGGTCGAACCCCACGCACCCCGTCAACGGCCGCCTGGACGAGGGCCTGGTAACCGCCGACTTTCGAAGTCGGGTTCTCGTTTTGAACTCCCTTCGGGGCCTTGGTGTGTGTTGAATACCATTGGAACGATTCGGCCGATCCCTCGGGACCTCGGTGGGCCGACAGTCGCAGCCATCCCTGCGATCCCCAGATCGTCAGTCCCGATTGCATGGCGCCTCCCTGGAGGTAGTATCCTCCGTGAAACGTTCCGACCATGCCGCTCTTGAACTGCAATGCGAGTGCTTCGGCGTCTTCGATCTCGACCGGTTGGCCGCCCACGTTTCGGCAGAACGCCGTTACCTTCTCCACGCGATCTCCGGTGAGAAAGTGAATCTGGTCCATTTGATGAATGCCGAGCCAAATCAGATGGCCTCCCCCTGCTTTGTCCTTAAAGGCAAACCACGATTTCTGATAGTTCGGACGTGTCAGGCGAGCCTGATCCTTCACTTGGAGAACGTCCACCGCAAACAACTTTCCCAGGAATCCCTGCTGAATGATCTGGCGAGCCCGAAGCGATCGGGGGCTGACGCGACTGGGCAACGAGAGCATCAACAGGAGTTTCTTCGATCGCGCAAGTTTCACCAGCGTTTCGAATTGCTCGGCGCGGACGCAGCCCGGTTTCTCGGTCAGCACATGACAGCCCGCCTCCAAAGCCAGGCGAATGGGGGCCGGCGACAAGTAAGCCGGCAGGGTGACGATCACGAGATGGGGTTTGAATTCGTCGATCATTCTGGCAGGGCTTCGGTAGGTTGGCACTTCGCGAAACGCACTGCCAAGCGCCCGCCGCGCCCGCTCCAACTCACTGCCGCTCTCGTCAGAAACGGCAACCTGCGCCAGCCCCTTACACGCGGCCACCGAGTTCAGGTAGATTCCCAGGTGCGGGCCGTTCCGCCCAGTGATGATGCCGACACGAATCGCGTCGCTTCCCTTGTCATCGTCCCGGTCTGCGGCGTGCACGTGGCTCCCGCTCGGGGCCCACAACAAGACCACCAGTGCCCCAAGGCCCGCGGTGTTCTTTAAGAGAGTGCGGCGTTTCATGGATCGACTCCGGTTCGACGTTTGACAGTTCGCATTCTTGACCCAACTCACGAGGCCTTGGGCACGGCCCAGTGGCCTTGGCGGTACTTGCGCCCCAGCAGTTTGGCGGCTTCTTCGTCGCCGAGGATCTGTTCTGTTTTCGGATCGAACCGGATTGCCCGCCCAGAGCGAGCCACGATGTTGCCCAGGTGGCACAAGGACGACGAGAGATGGCCGATCTGAATCTCCGCGTTGGGCCGCCGTGTGCGGTCCTTCACGGCGTCGAGGAAGTTGCGCTGATGGGCGTCGTCGCCCGAAGAGAGTTTTTCCCGGCGGAGGGGCTTGTTGTTGGGGCCGAATACCTGGATGTCCCGTCCGATTACCATCATCCCTTTCGTACCGTAGAAGAAGGTGCTGTTGCCGTCGGCGTCTTCCCGATAGGGCGACCAGATCCGTTGCTCGTAGATCAAGAGCCGCTTCTGGCCGACCTTGCCATCGCCGGGATATTCGAACGTGACGGTGTACGTGTCGGGGAACTCCTGGTCGTCGTCGAAGAAGAGCTTCGAGCCGTAACCGGTCACGAAACTGGGGTGCGTCTGAACGCCCAGCCCCCACCGGGCCACGTCGATCCCGTGTACGCCGTCGTTGCCGATGTCGCCCGTGCCGAAGTTGTAGAACCAGTGCCAATGGTAATGCACATAGTTGGACTGGTACTCCCGCCACTGGGCCGGGCCGACCCAAAGGTCGTAGTCGAGGTGGCCTGGCGGCTTTGACGGCTTCTGATGTCCGATGTTGGCCCGCTTCTGGCTGTTGACGTGCTTGGCCACCAGCACCTCGCCGATCATGCCCTCGCGAAGCATCGCGACGGCCGTCTGCTTGCTCTGGCTGGAGCGGCTCTGGGTGCCGTGCTGCATGACCACGTCGTGCTTGCGGGCGGCGTCGATCATCATGCGTCCTTCGCGGAGGTTGTGCGAACACGGCTTCTCCACGTACACGTGTTTCCCCGCCTTGCAGGCGAGAATGGCCGCCGGCGCGTGCCAGTGGTCGCACGAGGCAATCACCACCGCGTCGACCGATTTGTCGTCGAAGATGCGGCGCATGTCGGCCACCGCGTGATCGGCATTCGTCGCCGCTTTGGCACGCCCGGCGCGAGTTCGGTCCGGATCGCAGACGTAGGCGACGGTCGCATCCGGTTGCCCACCGCAGATCCTTCCCAATCGAATGCCGCGCCCACCACAGCCGATAACGCCTACGACGATGCGTTCGTTGGCATTATAGGCCGTGGAGGTCTTGCCCGAAGATGCGATCGACGCGGCGGCGGCCGCTGCGCCGGCGTGCTTAAGAAAACTCCTGCGGCTCGACTTTGCCATGGTACTGTCCTCCAGAAGGAAAAGTTGACCGGAAACGTCCTATCTTACGCGATCAGGAACCCAATCCACGCTCGTCACGCCGTCGAGCATACCAAAACACGCAGCCAATCCAAGAATCGTCTCCGTACCCAGACTCCGAGTAACCGTTCAGGCCCTTTGGGGGCCTCGGATGCTCTGCAAGCCGGGCAAGACCGGCCGTGGCACACAGCGCCGGATCAAAGGCTGAACCAGGGTCGCCCTGCGGGATGACCGTGCCACTGATGCCGGGGCACGCCCCGGCCTACGGGCTGACCATGTTCCGACCTTCCCCCCCGCGCTACGTCTCCAGCGGCGGCGTTTGATCATCTCGCGGGGCAGCATAGGACCAATCTATCGCTTCAGGCCGTTGCGTTCAAGACTGCAACATGGTCACACTGCGGGATGACCGTGCCAGCCGCCTTTCCACCACAGCACCGTCCGACTCATCCACCAACGCCGTGACGTTCATGTTGGCATCGTATGTAATGGAGCTGCACAACCGTGCGCGAAAGTGCCTCAACCATGGCAGGGCAAGCCTGCCGTGGCTTGACCGCTACCGGACTCCGGCGGAGGTCTTCTGGCATCGTCACGTTGCACTTGCGATGTGAATTCGCCAGTCGCGCCGTCGCTGTAGCCAACGATGATTATGGGCTCACGGTCGCATGCAGCCCGCTTGTTCCTTTCAGCGGCCGCCTCGATATACTGCCACACGTCAGAAATGCGGCTCTTCCTCTTCGGGCTTCACTCGACTATCAAGACGACGCAACTCCTGAGCCGCGTTTCGCCTTACCTCTTCGAAGGGCGATTCCTGCGCCAACTCCTGCAGTTCCTGCTTGACGTCCAGCACCAGACCTTTCATGGCAATCGCGACACCCGTAAGTTGATCATCCTCATCCTGGCTTTGAAGTAGTCTCCTGAGCACCGAAGTCCCGCGCTGTCGGTCTAATATGGCCAAACCAACGCCTGCCAGCCATCGGACAGTGGTATGGCCTTGCCGGCGGTCGAGCGCGAGTTTTTCCAAGAAGTCATCGGCCCCTTCGACCTTTCGCCGGACCAGGGCTTCAACAAGCTCTCCACGCCTTGCTTGTTGGGCCATCCGGGCGATCAATACAGCCTTGGGGCCCGCAAGAACACGCAGCCCTATGCTCGTCCGCTCTATGTCATGGAAGTGTGCTCGTAGCGCCTGATTGATGCGGGGGTCATCGAGCCGATCCAGGGCATGCAGTGCCAGGAGGCGTATGAGCCAACGCATCGCGTTCGTTCTTGCGTAGACTGCATCCGCGGCCTGCTCAATCCCGCCCATTACGACAAGGTCGATGGCCAAGCACACCTCGAACTCGTCACACGACCGCATGCGGCGCTCCAGCACTCTCCGCGCTTCCTCCAGAAGGCCGGCACTCCGAATGGCCCGAAATGCGATGTCGGGGTACCAGGTCATCATATCCTGGTGTTCCAGAAAGAATCTGGCGGTGAAATCAGGATCATGGCTGGCCGCCAATTCAAGCACCGCGGAATCGGCGTTGCGCTGGCAATCCGGTAACGCCGAGCGGAGGGCGCGCGTTAGCCTTTCGTGCTGGGATTCAGTCAGAATGCCATTGCCTTCCTTCTCCAGCCGGTTGCGTAACTCGTAGGCCACACGATTTCGACGAACAAAGCCATACAAGTGCATCCTCCGGCACCCGATGTGGTCGCAAGAAAGGCGGTCAATCAACTGATCGGTGCTAAGTTGCTCCCAGCCGGATTTTTCTAAATGGGTCTTGCACGAAGGTGTGCGTGGCTTACCCATACTCCCTGCAGTGGGGCGGCAGCCTGCAAAGACGCAGATCGTGAGAACGGCAAGAAGTACCCTCTGACGATAGCACATTGCCATCATGCGATTGCCCCCTGTCCCGGATTTCCCTGTATACTTAACTCCTCCGCCTCTCAGGCTGCGGTCCCGGCTTCTGCGACCGCAGCGTGCGGCCGAGCAGGGTCTCCGGATGGTCGAGCAG
>JAUVZF010000072.1 GCA_030602705.1 Planctomycetota bacterium | reverse complement strand
GGTGGGAATACGGCGGCAACGCCTCCTTGCCCGCCTCCAGGGCCACCCGCGCCAACGCGATCGGATCTTTGGTTGTCTTGCTCATGCAAGCCTTATCGGCAAAATGACCATCCTTTCAACAGAGCATTCCAGGAACCTTTTCCCTGAAGGGCCCGGAGGGTGCTACGCAGAAAAGGTTCCTGGAACCTTTTTGCCTGACGGCGCGATGCGACCCACGGCCGCTGCTTCGCCGCTGCCGTGCCACCCTCTTGGCAGCCGTAGGGTCCGTACGGACGCGGCGTTTTCTCTCGCCGAATCGTGAGGCGCCGAATCGCTGATCCACGTGCGTGTGAAGCACGCACCCTACGACTGATTGACGCCGCAGGCGGGTCTTTGGCATTTGTCATTTGTCATTTCTCATTCGGCATTCGGCTGTGCAAATACGCGCTCCCCTTCGGGTCGCGGCTAAAAGGGCTGTAGCACGCCGGCCTGTTATTCGTTGCTTTTCAATCCGCACTCCGAAATCCGCAATCCGCAATGCGTTCCGCTCCCTTGCGCTCGCGGCTCGGAAATTACCTTTGCCCCATCCCCTATTCCCTATTCCCTGCCTTTTTGTTAGAACTCTAACAAAAAGTGCGCCCCACCCCGGATTTTGTTAGAGTTCTAACAACTTTTCGGCCCTCTGCGGCCCTCCCGTCAGGCCTGCCATTGTGGCATGGTGACTTACGTCAATTTTGCCCCCTCAAAAACCCCTCAAAAACGGAACAAAACGGAACAAAAACGGAACAAAACGGCCACATAAATCGCAAAAACGGATCAAAAACCAGCGCGTTTTGCCTTACCTATCTTAACATTTGGGCCCAAATCGGCCCTCACGGCCCAGAAACGGGGCTCCGAGGCAAAAAAAGCGCGCATTTGGGTGTTTCGGCGAGGTGAAAATTGACGTAAGTGTTATGGAATGTACAGCATGTGATCGAACGGCGAGACCCGTTCGACTCGTCCCGGCGCGCCGGGACTCGCTCAGGATGACAGATGGCAGGCGGCATGTGTGGGGGTCGCGACCGGCCCACGCTTCAAGAACAACCAGCCGGGGCGGCGCTCTGCCCTGCTGCGGCCTGCGTCTGCTCAACGGCCGCCGACTTCGACCGAGAGGTCTCGCCAGTGTCGGACCGTCCGAAATCCGCGTCTGCCGAAGAGCGCCCCGCCGACGCTGGCCCGCAGACGGTCCCATAAGGGTGGCCGCTGCGTCCAGCGCTTCAGCGTCTCGCGCCGCCACGTCTCGGCCAGGTCGCTGAGGCCCTCCTTTTGCTCTTTCAGTCCGAGCGCAAAGACGAGGCGCGGCGTCTTCGGATGCCCCTGCCAGCCGAAAACGAGACTCGGAAACCCCGCGAACAGCCGCTCCATCGCGCGCGGCGTGAAACGCCAGTAATCCTCCGGGTACGCGTGGACGTGAAACTCAAAGACCGTGGTCACCAGGGCGAGGCCGTGCGGGGCCGTCACGCGAAGGATCTCTTCCGCCCCCTTCCGGAAATTCCAAGCGTGCTCAAAGACGTTCAGACACAGGACCGTCCCTGCCCAACCGTCCGCGAACGAGAGGCCCTCGAGACGCTCGATGCGGTCCACGCCCGGGCCGTCGGTCATGTCGCATCCGACGTACTCTTTGCCCGCGAACATCGGCCGCAGGTCCCCCGCCGCCTCGCCCTGAACCTGGCGCGACCCGATCTCAAGCACCGGGCCCGGCGGTGCAAAAACCGTAACGGCCGCCTCCACCAATGCCCGTGTCAGTGCGTCCAAACGTGGCCTCCTTGATGGGCGTGTCGGAAAGGGAAGGATAACGCGAGCGGCCGCTGCCGCAATCAAAAACGGCGTCCGCTCGCTTACGGTCGCGGCTCGGATTCGCGTCGCGGCTCGGATTCGCGCGGCGGGTCGGATTCGCGCGGCGGCTCGGTTTCGCGTCGCGGCTCGGTCTCCGCGCGTCGGGCGGCCAGGGAACGCGGAAGTTCCAGACCGTGCGCTTCGAGGAGTTCCCGATTCGCCAGCACCTCCGACGACGGCCCGTCCTCGACGATGCGGCCGGCGTCCATCACAAGCGTCCGGTCGCACACCTCAAGCATCATGTCCAGGTCGTGGCCGACCAACAGGAGCGTGTTCGAGAGGCCCGGCAGCAACTCGATCAACATTCGCCGGCCGCGCGGGTCCAGGTTGGCCGACGGCTCGTCCAGTGCCAGTATCTGCGGCCGCATCGCCAGGACGGTCGCCAGTGCGGCCCGCCGTTTCTCGCCGACCGACAGGTGATACGGCGCGCGGTCCTCGCAGCCTTCCAGGCCGACCGCCGCCAACGCTTCCGTGACGCGGGCCTCGACCTCTTCGGGCGCCAGGCCCATCGTTACGGGTCCGAAGGCCACGTCGTCGCCGACGCGCGGCATGAAGAGTTGGTCATCGGCATCCTGAAACACAAGGCCCAGGTGCCGGCGGACAGCACGAGCCGTGCCGCGCGCCAGCCGATGGCCCGCCACGCGTATCTTGCCCTCGGCCGACACAAACCCGGCCATCGCCAGCAGCAGCGTGCTCTTGCCGGCCCCGTTCGGTCCGACCAATCCGACGCGCTCGCCGGCCTGGACCGAGAACGTGACGCCGCGCAGGGCCTCGGTGCCCGTCGGCCATCGGTAGCGCACGTCCTGGAGTTCGAGCACGGGCTCAGCCACAGAGCACCCTTTCGCAGATGACGACTGCCACCCCCGCCGCACATACGCCGAGCACAAAGATCCAGTCCTTCAGGTGCATGTGTGCCCGCGTTGTGCCACGAAGTTCTCCGTCGAAGCCTCTGGCCATCATGGCCCAGTAGATCCGCTCGGCCCTGTCATACGTCCGCAGGAACAGGACGCCTGCCACACCGACGCTGCTCTGGAACCGGACCCGCCGGGGGCCAACGCCGCCGTCGCGCCCCGCGCGGGCCATGCGCAGCCGCATCCCCTGATCCAGCAACACCCACAGGTACCGATACAGAAACGCTAACTGGACCACGAAGACTCGCGGCACCCGCAATCGCTCGAGCGCCTGAAGCACGTCCTGGAACCGCGTGGTGGCCAAGAGCAGCACCGTCGCCCAGGCGCAAAGAACGAACTTTGCCGCCAGATGCCCCGCTCGCACCAGCCCGTTCTCGGTCACCGTGACGGCCCATGTCCCCACCGCCAGCGTCCACACGGGGCGGCCCGGTTCCAGAAACGGAAACAGGACGACGATCGCAGCCGCAAACGGCGAGACGACGAGCAGCCGCTTCGCGACGTACCACACGGGCGCGCGACCAAGCAGATGGTAAGCGGCCAGGGCAACCGCGGTCGGAAGCAGCGGCAGAAAACGGTCGCGCCCGACAAGCACGGTCGCCAGAACGGCTGCCAGCAGGGCCACGGTCTTGGCGGCCGGGTCCAGACGGTGTACCGGCGTGTCGCCCCCGGCGAAATGATCGAGCATGCGATGGTGCACGGTGGGCTTGGCCCTCTGTTAGTTGGTCAAGACGTCATGGCCGACGAATCGCCGGCGTCGGCTTCGGGGCGCTTGTGTCTCAGCAGTCGGCCCAGGCCGAGCAGGAGGGCCATGACAAGCAGGGACCCGAAGACGCCTGCGGCAGCGTTGCCCCAGAAGCCTTCGCCGAGCCACGTCAGGCTGTATTCCTGAAACGCGACCGGCGGGGCCTGCAGGCCCTGGTGCGCAGCGTCGGCCGCGCCCAGATCCTCTTGGGTCTTTTCCAGGCCGTCGGGATTGCCGGAGGCGAAGTACGACACGACGGCGCCGACCAAGAGGGCCGCCGCCAGACCGACGATGATCGTGTTGCGATTGTAGGCACTCATCCGATTGCCTCCTTGGCGCCGACGCCAAAGACGGCCTCCCGCCGCATCGTCAGGACAAACCGGACCACCGCGACCGAGACGAGCCCTTCCACGATGCCGATGAACAGGTGGACGAAGTTCATCACGCCCAGCGCATGGCCCAGCGACACGCTGCCCGGGAGCGACGCCGACCACGATAGCAGCAGGATCACAACCGTTGCCCCTGCCAGGACGCCGACTATGCCGGCGATGGCCGTCACGACGTCGGCAAAGAGACCCACCTTCGGCCGCATCCACAGGCGCCTGACTGCGGCGCCGAGCAGACAGGGGATGACTCCCATGCAGAAGATGTTCGCGCCGAGGGCCTCGATGCCGCCGTCTTGAAAGACGAGCGATTGGACGACCAATATCGAGGCCATGACGATAATGCCAAGGGGCGCTCCGAGAAGGATGCCGAGCAGAAAACCCCCGCCCAGGTGGCCGCTCGTGCCCGGTAGAATCGGGAAATTGACCATCTGTGCCGCGAAGATGAATGCGCCCATCACGCCCATCAGTGGGACTTTGCGTTCGTCGAGGCGCCGGCCTGCCACCGCCAGCGACCCCGCCATCGCCGCCCCGCTGACCGCCGCCATCGCTCCCCAGACCGGCGGCGAGAGAAATCCTGAAGCGATGTGCATGGCGGCCTCCTTTGCGCCAAGCAGGAGCGATGAAGTCAATCCGAATTCGGCGGCTGACTTGGCGTGGACCCAAGGTTGTAGCGCCCGTACGGGCGTCCGCCCGTCAGGCCGACGGCGGTTCCGCGCCGGGGATAAACCCCGGCGCTACGGCTGTTCGGAAAAACTTCCTCGCTCCTGCTTAGACGAGTTCCTCGTCGGTCGTGACAACCAACTGGCCGTGCTTGACGCCGCGCGCGGCAGTCAGCCGGTCGGCCAGTTTCTGAATCCGTTTCGGTTTGCCCCGCATGACGATAACCTCCAGGCACATGCGGTGCGACAGGTGGACGTGCATCGCCGAATGCACGAGGTCCTCGTGATCGTGCTGAAGGTCGGTCAGGTGCCCGTCGACCTCGTGGACGTGGTGGTCATAGACGATGGTAAGCGTCGCCACGGCCGGCCCCTTTCCGCTTTCCCACGACTCGCGCACCTGCTCGGAGCGGACGAGGTCGCGGATGGCCTCGCTGCGGTTCGCGTACCCGCGGCGTTTGACGATTGCGTCGAGGGTTGCCAGCAGCCGCTTGTCCATCGAGACGCCAAATCGGACGAGTTGGCTCATGCGGCACCTCCTTTGGGTAGCACATTCTACAGTCCCGTGGCACTGGCCGTCAACGCCCTATTGCCCCTGCGCTGCCTTGACAGCCCGGTAGCGTCGAAGGGATAATCCGTCCATGGAAACGGGCGAACGTTTTTCGAGACGCAAGAGCCGCGTCGTTCACGTCGGCAACGTGCCTATCGGCGGCGAACACGCCATCAGTGTCCAGTCGATGACGACCACGCACACGCGCCAGGTGCGCGAGACGCTGGACCAGATCCGTCGCCTGGCGGGGGCCGGGTGCGAGATCGTGCGTGTGGCGGTGCCTGCCCCGCCGGACGCAAAGGCCCTGCCCGAGATCGTCGCGGGCTCTCCTTTGCCGGTGGTGGCGGATATCCATTTCAACACGGCGTTGGCGATGCGTGCGCTGGAGGCGGGCGTCGCCAAGGTGCGGCTGAACCCGGGGAACATCGATGACCCGGCCGGCCTGCGGCGCGTTCTCGCGCTGGCCGCCGAGAAAGGCGTGCCGCTTCGCTTCGGCGTCAATTCCGGCAGCGTTCGCGTCAAGCACGCGGCCGCCGATACCGCCGACCTTGCGCGGCTCATGGTCGATGTGCTCATGGAGTGGGTGCGCGCGGCCGAGCGGGAGGGCTTCGGCAACCTGGTGCTCTCGGCCAAGGCATCGGACGTGCCGACGACCATCACGGCCTACCGCCTGCTGGCCGAGGCGTGCGATCTGCCGCTTCACGTGGGGATCACGGCAGCCGGTCCGATGGACGAGTCGCGAACGCGGACGGCGCTCGTGCTGGGCGCGCTGCTGGCCGAAGGCATCGGCGATACGATCCGCGTCAGCCTGACGGGCGATCCGGTCCATGAGATAGTCATCGGTCAGGACATCCTGTCGGAACTGGGTCTGGCGCCGCGGCGCGGCGTCCGCATTATCTCGTGTCCCACGTGCGGGCGATGCGAGGTGGACCTGATTGCGCTGGTCGAAGAGTTGAAACGCCGCACGCGCGACATCACCGCTCCGCTGACCGTCGCCGTGATGGGCTGTATCGTGAACGGGCCGGGCGAGGCGCGGGAGGCCGACTTGGGGCTGGCCGCCGGCAAGGGGCACGGCGTACTGTTTCGCGGCGGCCGGAAGATGCGTAAACTTCCCGAGGCCGACCTTCTGGATGCGCTGGTCGAGGAGATCCGCGCCCTGGCCGGCGCCCGGTAAGCAGGAGCGATGAAGCGGTTCCGCGCCGGGGATAAACCCCGGCGCTACGGCTGTTCGGAAAAACTTGGCGTGGACCCAAGGTTGTAGCGCCCGTACGGGCGGCCGTTGGTCAGGCCGACGGCGGTTCCGCGCCGGGGATAAACCCCGGCGCTACAACTGTTCGGAAAAACTTCCTCGCTCCTGGTTAGCCCGAACAGACGGCGGGCCGCCCGTGAGGACGGCCCGCAGGTTTGGCGGTATCTCAGAACTCGTACTTGAACTGAAGGCCCCAGGCGGCGTCTTCGACGCCGTTGGCGATGTTGCCCAGGTGGGCATAGGCACCGGCAATCGACATGTGCGGGTTGACGAGCCAGGCCACCAGGATCGTGTGCCAATCGTCCTCATCGCCGACCAGGTTGCCGAGCCTGCTGTACGGGTTCTTTTTCTGTCTGTACTCGTAGCCAACCGCGAGCCAATCGGTCGGGATCCAGGCCACGCTGGCCTCGATGTTGGTGGCCCAGTCGTTCCCGAAGCCCAGCCAGCCGATCTGGGCGGCCTGGGTGAAGCGGACGCCCACCGTCGCGAGCACCGGCCTGTTGCACAGGAGTTTGGGGAAGGTCTTGCTGGCCGCGATCGTGAAGTCCACGCCGCTGGCTCGTTCGAAACCGAGCGCGCTCGGGGCGCCATTCGTCCGGTGGTCAATGCTGCGCACGCCCTGGTTGATCTTGAAGTGCACGCCGCCCGTGACAGCCGGGATGGTCGCGGTCTCGGTAATCACCATTCCGCGGACGTTGAAGTTGTGCAGCCAGATATGGTCGCGGCCGGTGCTGAGCCCGGTGGCCTGGCGAATG
This sequence comes from Planctomycetota bacterium, assembly GCA_030602705.1. Classification (GTDB taxonomy): domain Bacteria; phylum Planctomycetota; class Phycisphaerae; order FEN-1346; family FEN-1346; genus JAUVZF01. The sequence goes on along the minus strand of JAUVZF010000072.1, from coordinate 11,292 downwards.
TCGTCGGGCCATTGTCCCAGGCCGACGCGGTTGGCGGCGTAACTAACCTCGATCCGCCGCAGGAACGTCATCGACACGGCGTAACTGCTGATCGTCTTGCGGCCGGCCTTCAGGAACGAATACGAGAACGCCGGCGGAGCGACCTTCGTTCCTTCCGGTCCCGGGTTCACGAGGTAGGCCATGTTGGTGATCAGGCCGCCACCGGTGCCCTCGATGGTGTGCAGCGGCAGGGGTGGGGGTTTGCCGGGCTTGGCGGGCTTGGCGGCCTCGCCACCGGCCTCGCCGGCAGCGGCAGCCTCGCCGGCCTGGCCCTCGGCCGCCATCGCGTCGGCGGCTGCGGCATCAAGGAACAGGGACAGGTCCTCTTCGTCGTAGAACCTGTCGGCGCGAGCGACCGGCACTGCACCATACGCCACGACGATTGCTGCCAGCAAGAGCAGACCCATACGCAGATGCTTCATGGTGCCTCCTTACCCCATCCCCCTAACCGTAGTGGAACTCCCGTATCCGATGGTCTCTGTCTCGTGTCGCCAACAAGATATTGGGGTAGCGCGTTGTGCTTCCCCCAGGGTTTCGCGCGACCCTCGCTCCGTCTCGGTTCGCGTGCTATATGGACAAAGCGCATCAGGAAAGGCAAGACTTTTTTTGGACAACTGTGAAAAAATGCGCTGCCTGCCCTCGCGGTCTCCCAAGCCCCTCTCCCACGGTGTAATCGGCTACCTGCACCTCGCCCGTACAGCAAAAAATCCGGCGCTGCCGTTCCGGGCGTGGCAACAATTTCTGGCAGGGCCGTTGTGCCCAGGGGTGGGCGGGCCTGTCATTTCGACCGAGGTCGCCTTGGCGACCGAGCGGAGAAATCTCGTCGTCCGAAACAGCCAGCAGCGAGACCCCTCGACTCGCTGCGCTCGCTCGGGGTGACAGAGGCCATCGCCGGCCCGCCAGAAAAAATTGCCACACCCGTCCAATAGCAGGGAGGCTGAAAGGCTGCAATTCCGGCTCGTGTGACAGGGCTCAAGTCGTCTCCGGTTTTCTTTTGCAATTCCTCTCCGCTGCCACTATGGTCGTCGCCCGAATGTTGCCGTCACGGCGCCGGCAGGACCCCAGGGAGAAGAACCGTGGATTGCAAGAAGTTCGCCCGCAGGCAGATCGAGACCATCAGAAAAACCGTGCGCGACGCCAGGGCCATCAGTGCGCTCTCCGGCGGCGTAGACAGCAGCGTCTGCACCGTGCTGGCGCATCGCGCCATCGGAGACCAACTCAGGGTTATCTTTATCGACGACGGCCTCATGCGCCAGGACGAACCGCAGTGGGTGAAGAAGCAGTTTGCGAAACTTGGCATCAAGGTCTCGATCATCCGGGCGGCCGGCACGTTCTTCAAGGCCCTCAAAGGCAAGACCGACCCCGAGGATAAACGGAAAGCCTTCCGCCACACGTTCTACAAGGTTTTCGGAAAAGCCGTCCGTGCCTCCAAGGCGCAGTTCCTGATCCAGGGGACCATCGCGGCCGACATCCTCGAAACCAAGAAGGGCGTCAAGACGCAGCACAACGTCCTGGACCAGATCGGCATCAGCGCCAAGAAGGGCTACGGCTTCCACGTAATCGAACCGCTCAAGACCCTCTACAAGCCCGCCGTCCGCAAGGTCGGCCGCACCCTGGGCATGCCCGAAGTGCTGCACGCCCGGATGCCGTTTCCGGGGCCGGGCCTGGCCACGCGATGCCTGGGCGAGTGCACGCCCAGACGAATCGGCATCGTGCGTAGGGCATGCAAGATCGTGGAGGAGGAGACCACGCGGTTCAAGAAGTTCCAGGCGTTCGGCGTCCTGCTGGCCGACCGGGCAACCGGTGTGACGAAAGACGGCCGCCGCCGTTTCGGCGACCTCATCGCCATCCGCTGCGTAAACTCTGAGAATGCCGTCACGGCCACGGCGACGCGGCTGCCGTGGGCGACGCTGATGAAGATCCAAAAGCGCATCTACAAGGAAATCCCGTCGGCCACCAAGGTGCTGTACGATCTATCGCCGAAGCCGCCCAGCACGATTGAGTATATCTGACAGCGGCTGCAAGCCGCTGGCCGCAAGCCACAGGCAAACGGCCGGCAACCGCGAGCCAGGAGCCGCCGCAATGTGCCGCAGAAAGCAGGATCGTCGGTGAGAATGTGGCAGGTCATGCTCCTGATTGCCGTTTGCGTGGCGGGGTGCGCCGCGCAAGGGGAGTCCATTCGCTTCCCGGCGCTCTTCAGGCCTGGTGAAAACCTGACATTGACACTCCGAGATGGTCACGCGACGGAGATGCCCGACGGCTCCGGAAGGCACCTCCAGTTCTGCGAGATCACGATGGCGGTGACCGCCGAACCCGGCAGCGCGAGTAGGCGCGTCCCTATCACAGTTCGGCCGCTACGAATGGACAGTGGCTTAGCGCGGGAACCAAACTGCCACGGACCCGACGAGGGTGTCCCGGCAGAACGCGGGCAAGGGACCGGCGACCAACCCCAGGTGGAGGTGGAATCCAGCCTGCACCTCCAGGCCATGATTCTGCGGGCTGTCGTCCGCCAAGGCAAGCGCATCGCCCAGTTCACCAGGAACGGTACATCGCTGGACGAACTGCTGAGCGAGAAGAATCTCAAAGATAACTGGAGTGGTGAGTTGTGGCTGACGTGCGTATGCCGAACGGGCTTGGAGGACGTCCTCGCTTACTTGCCCGACCGTCCTGTCAAGGTAGGGGATACCTGGACGGTCACGCGGGGTCCGCTGTTCCCACTGTATGTGATTGCCATCGGCTATCTCACTGGCTCGGCAGCGGTTCGAGAGAAGGCGACATGCTCACTGACGGACGTGCGTCACGGTCCTGGCGGCCGTATCGCTGAGATCCATATCACGGGCCGCCGTGATGGTGTGGCTCTGTACCCAGCTACCGGCGCGCTCACAGGGAACTTCTTCGCGTGCCGGGGCACGGTGCGCGTGAACCTGGATACGGGTCGTCTGGTGAAGTTCCGCATGGAACGAACTGCCCGTTTCAAGGAGCCCCCCCGTACTCGGAGCGAATGTAACCTCATCGAGTCAGTTTCCCTGCAACCAACGACAGATTGAGGCTGCCGAGACTCTGAGCAGAACCCGTCGCACGCCAAGGCGAGATACGCATGAACTCACAGACGGCTGCGCTGATACTCGAAGACGGCACCGTGTTCGAAGGCAAGGCCTTCGGCCACGTCGGAGAGGCTTCCGGCGTGGCCGTTTTTTATACCGGCGTGGTCGGCTACCAGGAACTGCTGACGAATCCGTCTTACCGCGGCACGGTGGCGGTCCTGACCTATCCGATTATCGGAAGTTACGGTGTCAACGACGAGGACAACGAGTCGCCGGGCGTGCACCCGGCCGGCATCGTCGTGCGCGAGTACAGCCGGGCCTATTCCAATTTCCGGGCCACCGGCGCCCTGGAGGACTTTCTGAAAACCAACGGCGCCGTGGGTATCCGCGAAGTGGATACGCGGGCCGTAGCGGTGCACATTCGCGATCACGGCGAGATGCAGGCGGCCATCGTCGGCGGCACGTTCGACAAGAAGAAGGTCGTGGCAAAACTCAAGGGCGACGCTGCCGCCCCGCCACAGAACCTCGTGGCCGAGGTGACCAGGCAGGGCCGGCGCAAGCCAAGGGGCAGGGCAAGGCACAACCTCGCCCTGTTGAACCTCGGCGTGAAGGAGAGCCTGCTCGGCCAGTTGGCCGACCTGGGCTGCGCGCTCCGGATTTACGCCGCGCCGGCCGACGCCGACGACGTGTTGACCGCGAACCCGCAGGGCGTGATCCTGGCGGGCGGGCCGGGTGACCCGCGCGCCCTCCAGCAGGTCATCGCGACGGTCAAGGACTTGCTGGGCAAGGTCCCGATCCTCGGCATCGGCCTGGGGCACCAGGTGCTGGCACTCGCACTGGGGTGTGAGGTCGAGCGGATGAAGACCGGCCACCACGGCGCCAACTGCCCGGTCAAGAACCTGACGGGCGGGCCGGCAGCCATCACCGTCCAGCACCACAGTTACGTCGTGGCGGCCGATGGCGCGCCGCATGACGTGGACATCACGCACAGGAACTTGAACGACGAGACGGTTGAGGGCATCCGAAGCAGCGCGGCGTCGGCAAGCGGGGTGCAGTTCCATCCCTGCCGCGATGAGATGGAGGCGCCCAACCCGGTCCTGCGCGAGTTCTGCGAAGCGCTTTAGCACTACAACGCTATGTGGCGCGGCTGCGGCCGACCGTGAAAAAGGTTCCAGGAACCTTTTTATCGTTTCGGCGTTCTTGGTACCAAAAAGGCTGTTTTGCCGAAAAAGGTTCCTGGAACCTTTTTCCCTTGTGCGCGAGTTCTGCGAAGCACTTTAGAGGGTACATGCCCGTGCCCAAGCGAACGGACATCAAGAAGATTCTGATCATCGGCTCCGGGCCGATCATCATCGGCCAGGGCTGCGAGTTCGACTACTCCGGCTCCCAGGCGTGCAAGGCACTGAGAGAAGAAGGCTACGAGGTCGTCCTGATCAACTCCAACCCGGCCACCATCATGACCGACCCGCGAATGGCCGACCGCACGTACATCGAGCCGATCACGGCCGAGGCGATTGAGAAGGTCATCGCCGCCGAACGGCCCGACGCCATCCTGCCGACGCTGGGCGGCCAGACCGGCTTGAACGTGGCCGTGTTCCTCGACCGCGCGGGCGTTTACAAAAAATACGGTGTCCAGGTCATCGGCTGCAACCCCGACGCGATCGAGCGGGCCGAGGACCGCGAACTGTTCAAGCAGGCGATGCTCGAGATCGGCCTGAACGTGCCCGACAGCGGCATCGCCACCAGCGTCGAAGAAGGCATGAAGATCGGGCAGCGGATCGGCTTTCCGCTGATTCTGCGGCCGGCGTTCACACTGGGCGGGGCGGGCGGGTCCATCGCCTACAACCTCGAGGAACTCGCCGATTGCCTGACACGCGGCATCACGACCAGCCCCGTCGGCCAGGTGCTGGTGGAGCAATCGGTCCTCGGGTGGAAGGAGATCGAGTTCGAGGTCATGCGCGATTGCGCCGACAACGTCATCATTATCACCTCCATGGAGAACGTGGACCCCATGGGCGTGCATACGGGCGACTCCATGGTCGTCGCCCCGTCGCAGACGCTCACCGCGAACGAGTACGTCGAGTACACGAATCTGTGCCGCCGTATCATCCGCAAGATCGACGTGACGGGCGGCGGCATCAACATCCAGTTCGCCGGCAACCCGGACAACGGTGACATCGTGATTATTGAGGTCAACCCGCGTCTGTCCCGCTCGAGCGCCCTGGCATCGAAGGCAACGGGGTTCCCGATTGCGCGGGTGGCGACGAAACTGGCGGTCGGCCTGACGCTGGAGGAGGTTCTCAACGACGTCACGGGTCGGACGTACGCCTATTTCGAGCCGACGATCGACTACTGCGTGTTCAAGGTGGCGCGTTTCACGTTCAAGAAGTTTCCGCAGGCCGACCCCACGGTCAACACGTCGATGAAGTCGGTCGGCGAGGCGATGTCGATCGGCCGGACGTTCAAAGAAGCCCTCCAGAAAGGCCTCAGGAGCCTTGAGGTCGGCCGCTACGGACTTGGGTTCGACGGCAAAGACCACCTTGTGCCCAAGCCGAAAGACGATGCCGAACTTGAGTACAAACTGGTCACGCCGAACGACGCGCGGCACTTCTACATCCAGTACGCCCTCCAGAAGGGCTGGGCGCCCGAAAAGGTGGCCGACCTGACGAAGATCGACCGCTGGTTCATCCAGAACATGCAAGAGATCATCGACATGGCAGGCGAGATCGCACGGCATAAGGCTCCGGGCGGCCTGAAGGAGATGCCTGCGGATCTGCTCCTGCAAGCCAAGCGAACCGGATTCTCCGACGTCCAGATTGCCCACCTCACCGGCACCAACGAGACCGACGTTGCCGACGAACGAACCAGGTGGGGCATCAAGCCGTCCTACAAACTTGTGGATACGTGCGCGGGTGAGTTCGATGCGGCCAGGCCGTACTACTATTCGACCTACGAGGTGGTCGACGAGAACCGCGTGACCGACAACAAGAAGATCCTTATTCTCGGCGGCGGTCCGAACCGCGTCGGCCAGGGCATCGAGTTCGACTACTGCTGCTGCCACGCCAGTTTCGCCGTCAAGCAACTCGGGTACGAAGCCATTATGGTCAACTCAAACCCCGAGACGGTCTCGACAGACTACGACACGTCCGACAAGTTGTACTTCGAGCCGCTGACACGCGAAGACGTCCTCGCCATTATCGACGCCGAGAAGCCCGAGGGCGTCATCGTCCAACTGGGCGGCCAGACGCCGCTGAACCTGGCCGTGCCGCTTGAGAAGGCCGGCGTCAGGATCATCGGCACCAGCCCCGACTCCATCGACCGGGCGGAGGACCGCGAGCGGTTCAAGCAGTTGCTCGCGAAACTCAACCTTCTCCAGCCGCCCAACGGCACGGCCTTCTCCTACCAGGACGCCGAGGCCATCGCCGCCGACATCGGCTACCCCATCGTGGTCCGGCCGTCGTATGTCCTTGGCGGACGCGCCATGGACATCGTATACGATGCCACCGAACTCGAGGGCTACATGGCCGAGGCCCGAATCGCCTCCGACGTCTCGACCGACCACCCGATCCTCATCGACAGGTTTCTCGAGAACGCCATCGAAGTGGACGTCGACGCCGTGGCCGACGGCCGCATCTGTGTCATTGGCGGCATCATGGAGCACGTCGAGCACGCCGGCGTCCACAGCGGCGACTCGGTCTGCACCCTCCCGCCCATCACGCTGACCGGGGAGATCGTCGAGGAACTCGCACGCCAGACCAGGGCCATTGCGATGGAACTCGCGGTGGTGGGCCTCATGAACGTCCAGTACGCCATTCGAGGCGACACGATCTACGTGCTGGAGGTCAACCCCCGGGCCAGCCGCACGGTACCGTTCGTCGCGAAGGCCATCGGCGTGCCGCTCGCCGGCATCGCCACCAAGGTCATGCTCGGCCAGACACTGGAAGAACTCGGGTTCACCCAACAGATCGTGCCCGACCACATGGCCGTCAAAGCGCCCGTGTTCCCCTTTGCCCGGTTCCCCGGGACAGACGCCGTGCTCGGGCCGGAGATGAAATCGACCGGCGAGGTCATGGGCATCGACTCCTCGTTCGGCATGGCCTTCGCCAAGAGCCAGCAGGGCGCCGGGCACATCCTGCCGATGGACGGCACGGTATTCATCTCGGTCCGCAACGCCGACAAGCGCGACGTCATCTTTATCGCCAAGAAACTCGAGGACCTGGGGTTCGACCTGGTGGCCACCGAGGGCACGGCGGCGGCCCTGGCGCACAACGACGTGCAGGTGACGCCGCTTCGCAAGATCTCCGTCGGCCGGCCGAACGTGCTGGACCTGATGAAGAACCACGAGGTGCGGCTCATCATCAACACCGTCAGCGGCAAGCACCCGCGCATCGACGAGATTCACATCCGAACGCACGCCATCGCGAACAACATTCCACTCATCTCGACACTCAGCGCCGCCGCCGCCTTCGTCAACGGAATCGAGGCCCTCAAGAAGCGCGGCATCGCCGTCAAACCGCTCCAGGAATACGGCCGGCGCTGACCTGCAACGCTGCCTGGTCTGTTTTGCGCGGCGGCGTGGGCAGCCTGAAGGGCTCGAACTCGAAAGCCTGGGGCAACGCCCCAAGGGTGCTTTCGCAACAGCGCGAAAGCATATCGCCTGGCCGGCGCTCAGCGGCCGTGGCCACCCTGTCCGCGGGAATGGCTTGTCCGCCGCACCACTTCCCAGTACTATGCTGTGGCGACCGCCATATATGCCGCTACAGTGCTCCGAGGGTAACAAATGGCCAAACACAAGGATTTCGAGCGTGTTCTCCAAAGGCTCTTCCGACAGGAAACCTACTGGCTTCGCAGAGCAGCAGGCATGACACCCAAAGGAGCGGCTCCATCTTTAACCAAGGCAAAACGCAAACGGCATATTGAACATCTCCAGAAGATTGCTTTAGATATGCACGTTCGGAAGGTAGCCCGAGCGGAATTTGCGGCACACGTTGACCAGAAGAAGACGTGGCACGTTACCAAGAGCAAAGGTTATGGAAGGGACCAAAAGAAAAAGACCTTCGCCGTCTGGTTCAGCAACAATGTCTGGTACAAGAACTGTATTTATGTGTTCTGGGCCGGTAAGCGCTGCAGGTATGTGGGCAGAACACTCAGAGGCAAGGGGCGCCCACAGGCTCACTTCGTCAAACATTGGTTCTCGGGTGTAACTCGAATCGACATCTATGGCGTCAGGCGCCCTTCAATGGCGCCAAAGTTGGAATGTCTCGCGATTCACCGCTGGAATCCCTCTTACACGAAGTACAAAGCCGCCCGGCAGAAGTGGACGAAGAGATGTCCAATCTGCAAAATGCTGAAGCAGTTGCAAGCCGAAACCATGAGGGCTTTCCCCTTGCGTCGAAAGACGAAGTCGTGCTGAACAGCACCATGTGACACGAGCGGCTGAGCGCCGGGTGCCACTGGCGGCTTGCCCGCCAGTGCGTTCTCCGAGAAGCGCGGTCCACTGGCCGCAAGCGGCTACTGTCAGCCCTCAAGAAAACGTGCGGGACGTTCCTGGCAGACCGCTCTAGCCATCCTGTCGGGGGGCTCTGCGGCCGCGGGTACGGGCAGTTTTCTCGTCTATCCCGTCCTGCCACCCGCTGCGGACGTCCTCGCGATGGTCGAACCGCGCGATGTACGGCTTGACGTCAAGCAGCGGCGTCCCGTCGAGCACATCCACGTCCGCCAGGTGCAGCACCGTGCCGTCGCGCCGCACGAGGCGCACCACGCTGAAGCCGATGGGGTTCGGCCGGCACGGCGCCCGCGTCGCGAACACGCCGCGCTCGACGTCCTCCAGAAACGGTTTGACCAGCAGTCGCACGCCCGCCGCACGGTGGAAATGATAGATCAGGACCACGTGTGAGAAGCCTTCCAGGTCGCGCAGACCGTCGGCGAATTCGGGGAGGACCTCGGCGCGGCCTTTCGTACCCTCGGCGTACACAGGCTGAATGGGCGTCTCGCTCGGTACCGTGTACGGGCTGCGGATGACCCCGATCGGCCGGTACGTTACGGGTTCAAACGCTTCATCGCGGTCGTCCATATGTGCTTCCTTCCGATGCACGCTCCGTGGCGAATCCGACGTGGACGGATGAGGAGGGCAACGCCCCTGCGTCTGCAGGCTTCCTCACATCCGGAGCGTCGCCCGACGGCCGTCGATCTCGACTTCGACGGTGCGGCGACTGATCTTGATGACCTTCGCCCCGCCGACCGTCTCGCCGACGCCGACCGGGCGGCCGTTGATGATCGCCGTCCCGCCGCGCGGGCCGAACATGATGCTGCTGACCTTCAGGTGCGACGTGTCCACCGGCGGGGCGGCCGCAGCGGGCTTCTTCTCGGCGGTCGGCGGTTTCGCCTTCGGCGCGGACGAGGCGGGCGGGTCCTTCTTGGGACTCGCTGTCTTGGCTTTGGCCTTGGCCGGCAGCGGGTCTTTCTTCTTGGGGGTTTGCGGCTTGGACGCCGGCGCCTTCGGCCGATTGTCCGGCCCAGCCGGACTCGCGCCCGTTGCGGGCGCCGCTCCCGACGCCGTCGGCGATGTCTCGGCTTCGCCGCCGTCCTTTGGGGTAGCGCCGGGCCCTGCCGCCAGGCCCATCTGCGACATCAGACTACTTGCAATCTGCTTCACGACCTCTGGATCGATCCGGGAGTCTGAGCCCGACGGCGGCAAAGGCTCCACCGGACTGGACGGCGTGGCGCCGCTCGGTGGCGGCCCTTCGGTCGCCGCACGCTGGTCCGGCTGCACCGACTGAGGCTGCACCGTTACCGCAGCAGGCAGCGCCGCCGTTGCGCCGGCCGCAACCGCCGTAGCGCCTTGCTCCGTCAGGTCGTTTACGGCAGCGGTAGCCTCTTCGATGACCCGGCCCGCGACCCACCAGATGCCGTAGGCCGCCGCACCCGCGACGCCAAGAAAGATGCAGGCCGAGATCAGCAGACGCCGCAGCCACCGCCGCCGCCGCGCACGGTACTCGGTGGCCGGCGGGCCGGGCGGCGTCACGCCCGCCAGACGCTGGCGTTTCTCTTCGTCGGCGCGCCGGAGGGCATCGTTGACGAGACTCATCAGCAGGCCCCCTTCAATTCAGCCGCCGCCAATCGTGCCAAGCGACGGCTGATTCGCGCGGTCCGATGCACGTAGCCGGCAAGCAGCGCCTTGTCGCCGATGGCGTTGACCAGGCGCGGCGTGCCGCCGCTGTAGCGATAGATTTCGCGGACGGCTCCGGCATCGAAACGCGCGAGCGGCCCGCCTTCGCCCCCGGCCACCCGCAGCCGGTGGCTGAGGTAGGCATCCGTCTCCAGCTGGTCCATGGGGTCGAGGTGATAGCGGACGGTAATCCGCTGCGCCAGTTGCCGCAGCCCCGGCCGGGCGAGCATGCGGCGAAGTTCCGGCTGCCCGACCAGAACGATTTGCAGCAGTTTTTGCCGCTCGGTCTCCAGGTTCGAGAGCAGCCGCACCAGTTCCAGCCTCTCGACCGACATGTCCTGGGCCTCGTCGATGATGAGGACGGCGTCGTGGCCGGCCGAGTTGACCCGCAGGAGGAACTCGTTCAGCAACTTCCGGTACCCCAGGCGGTCCCGGCGCTTCGTCCGGATGCCGAACTCCTCGACGATGGACCGCAGCAACTGCGTCTCGGTCAGGACGGGGTTCAGGATGAGGGCGGTATGGACCTTGCGGCCGAGGCGGTTCAGCAGCGCGCGGCAAAGGGTGGTCTTGCCGGTACCGACCTCGCCCGTCAGGCAGATGAATCCTTTGCGCTCGCGGATGCCGTACAGGAGGTGCTCGAGCGCCTCGCGGTGCTGGGTAGTCAGGTACAGAAAACGCGGGTCGGGCGTAATGTTGAACGGGTTCTCGCGGAAGCGGAAGTAGTCGTTGTACATCGCAGGTGCCCCCTGGAGCCACCCCTCTCGCGCCCGTGCCTGGCAGCCCCCTGCCCTGGCGCAATCCGTCCACTCTCCAACCCCTTGTTTCGGCACACCCGCGTGAGAACTTGACCAGAAAGACAACCTGTGGCGCCGCGGCCTTACTGTGCCGATAACAAGCTACGCGGTCTTACGTAAGTCTTTTGCTGTGGCGAGAACGGCACCCGCTCGCTTACGCTCGCGGCTAGTTACACTCGCGCCCGACCAGCCCCGTGAGAAAACTAGCCGCGCACGTAAGTAAGCGGCGCAACCTCTTGGGCTACGA
>JAUVZF010000136.1 GCA_030602705.1 Planctomycetota bacterium | reverse complement strand
GGGGAGCCAGATGAATAGGAGCGAACTTCCGAGGTCGCTCTGGTTAGCAGCGAGCCCCGAGCCGAGAGGTGGCGGGGCTTTCGCGTTTTAGGTCAGTGTTTATGCGGGTTTTCACGCGTCGGTCCTGTTGGTCCGCGCTCTCCGTTAAGACGCGCGCGAGCGCCGTGTGACCGACCTTAGGTGGCTGGTTGGCCCCCACGGACGAAAGGCAACCATGGCTGACCCGAAGAACCCAAACGCCGCCGTAGCGGCGATGGTCTTGATTCTGCTTGCAGCCACGCCCGCCGCCGGGACCACCGGGAGATCCGCGATGATCCTGACCGAGAACTGGCACGTCAAGCAACTCGACACCTCCACGCCGGCAGCCCGTCCTCAGTTACCCGCTTTCCGCGGGGCCTTGAGGAAGTGAATTCGCGGCATATAAAGGGCCGGCGAACCGATCACACGTCCACCGCGCCGCCGGGACGCGCGGCGAGTTCCTCGAAGATGGCGACCTCGTGGCCAAGACCCAGGCCGAACCGCCTGGCGCCAAGCCGGTACATCGCCACGAGGGTTTCGAGGCCGCGGATGCCGCCCGACGCCTTGATCCGGATAGCGTCGCCCACGCAGGATTTGATGAGGGCCACGTTCTCAGGCGTTGCGCCCGTGGGCGTCCAGCCCGTGCCCGTCTTGATGAAAGCGGGCTCGGCGTTCAGGCAAATCTCGCACGCCCTGCGGATCTCATCGTCGGTCAGCCAGTGGCATTCGACGATGACCTTCACGGGCCGGTCACCGGCGGTCTCGACAACGGCCCGGATCTCGTCCTCCACGTCGCCGTACCTGCCCGAGCGGAACCGCCCGAGGTCCATGACCATGTCCAACTCGTCGCAGCCCATGTCGAGGAGGGCCTCGGCCTCGGCGAGTTTGATGCGGGTCGTGCCGCTGCCCGAGGGGAAGGCAATGTTTCCGCCCACGCCAACGTCGGGCTCACCGGCAAGCAGGTCCACGAGGAGCGGAATGTGGCTCGTGAGCGCGGTGGCCAGGATGCATTGATGCCGCGCGGCGGCTGCGGCCAGGTCGCGGACCCTGTTCTCGTTGTCGCGGGCGCGGACGGTGCTCAGGTCGATCATTCTCGCAATGTCGTGGGCGGTGAGTTTCATCGTGTATCTCCGCTCGTGCGTGCGGCCGTGCCCGATTACAGGGCCAGTCGCAGGATCGCCTTCAAGTCATCGCGGTCGATCGGCGGGCGGCCGGCGAGCCGGCCGTCGGTGCCGAAACTGATTCGCACCACGTCCTCGGCGATAGAATCGACGTCGGCGGCCGAGATGCCGGCGTCGCCAAGCCGCGTCTGAACGCCGATGTCTTTCAGAAAGACCTCGAACCGCTCCGTGGCCGCCATCGCGATGTCCTTCGGATCCGCGACCAATCCGGCATACGGCCACAAGAGTGGAGCAGTTTCCAGCCGAATGCAAGCATTCCTCCGTCACCGACACGGCCGGGACCGAGGAGGTGACATGGCCCGACGGAAACTGTTGCCGTCTTCCCTCGACCCCGTTCTAATGGCAGGGCGCATGGGATGCGCGGGCCTGTCCGCGATACAAGGAGACGAGGATGCCAGATCTGTCGCTGTTCGACCTGACGGGAAAGAAGGCCCTGGTCACAGGTGGCGCGGTCGGGATCGGCCGGGCGTGCGCGGTTGCGCTGGCCGGGGCCGGCGCGGACGTCGCGATCATTGACGTCGATGAGGAAACCGGCCCCAAGACGGCCGACGAGATCAAGGCCATGGGACGCGATTCCCTCTTCGTCCCTTGTGACGTCACCAGCAAGGCGCAGGTCCAGGACATGGTGAAGGCGGTAGTCGCGGCGTTCGGGAGGCTCGACATCGGCGTCAACAACGCCGGCATCGCCATCCTGGGCGCCGACGAGGAACTCGACCAGGCTGACTGGGACAAGGTCATCGCCGTCAACCTCACGGGCGTTTTCCTCTGTGCCCAGGCCGAGGCGCAGCAGATGATCCGCCAGCAACCGACCGAAGGCAAGATCATCAACACCGCCTCGATGTCGGCCACCATCGCCAACTGTAACGCCTCGTACGACGCCTCGAAGGCGGGCATCGTCCACATGACGAAGACCCTGGCGGCCGAGTGGGGGCGGTTCAACATCAACGTCAACTGCATCAGCCCCTCGTACGTGCTGACGCCCATGCACGCCTCGACCCCGACAGTGGTGCGGCAGCGGATCCGCGAACTGACGCCCCTGGGCCACGTCGAGCGTCCGGAGGACCTGTACGGGGCCGTCGTCTTCCTGGCGTCGGCCGCCTCGAACTACGTGACCGGCCACGACCTGATGGTGGACGGCGGACACACGCTCAACGCGTGGCTCGTGCCGCTGGGACGGGCTGTCCCGCCGCGCGTCGATCCCGAACAGGAGGTCGTCCAGATGAAACACGACCTGGACGCCCTGGGCACCCCGTACGACGCCGACGGCATCAACCCGGACGTCCATCCGGAGATCGCCGACGCCTTCAAGGCGGCCTTCGGTCTCGGCGAGTAGGGGACGCCATGGCGAAGACCATCATCGCGTACGACCTGGGGACCGGCGGCAACAAGGCCTCGCTGTACGATGCCGACGGCCGGTGCCTGGGGGCCGTGTTCGTTCCCTACGACACGCACTTCCCGCGGCCGGGTTGGCACGAACAGCGGCCCATGGACTGGTGGCGGGCCGTCGTTGAGAGCACCAACCAACTGCTGGCTTCCGGCGAGGCCGACCCCGATGCCATCGCGTGCCTGGCCATCTCGGGCCACAGCCTCGGCTGCGTGCCGCTGGACGCAGGAGGCAACCTGCTGCGCGACGCCACACCTATCTGGTCCGACAAGCGGCCCGAAGCGCAGGCAGCCGCCTTCTTCCGCAACGTGGACGAGACGCGGTGGTACCGCATCACCGGCAACGGGTTTCCCCCGCCGCACTACACGGTCTTCAAGATTATGTGGTACCGCGACACCGAGCCTGACCTCTTCGGCCGCATCGACAAGGTCATCGGCACGAAGGACTTCGTCAACTACCAGTTGACCGGCCGGGTGGCGACCGACTACTCGTACGCCTCCGGCAGCGGCGTGTACGACCTGCTGGAGTGGGCCTATTCGCCGGACCTGATCGCCGCGAGCGGTCTGGACGCCCGTCTGTTTCCGGAGATCGTGGCGTCGACCGATATCCTGGGCACCCTGACGCCCGGGGCCGCCCGCCAGTTGGGTCTTCCTAAGACGGTGAAGGTGGCCTGCGGCGGGGTGGACAACTCGTGCATGGCCCTCGGGGCCAGGAACATCGCCGAGGGCAGCGTGTACGCGTCGCTCGGATCGTCGGCGTGGATCGCGGTCTCATCGGGCCGGCCGCTGCTCGACGAGACGGCCAGGCCCTACGTCTTCACACACGTTGTGCCGGGGATGTTTACCTCGGCCACGGCGATCTTCTCGGCTGGCACCAGTTTTAAATGGGTGCGGGACCACCTGTGCGGCGGCCTGTCGGCCCGGGCCGAACGCGAGGGGGAGAACCCCTACGCGGCGATGACCGCGCTGGCGGCCAACTCGCCCGTTGGGGCCCGCGGGTTGCTCTTCAATCCGAGCCTGGCCGGCGGGTCGAGCCTGGAGCCCAGCCCGCACATCCGCGGGGCGCTGCTCGGGCTGGACCTCGGCCACACCCAGGCCGACGTGGTCCGCGCTGCGATGGAAGGCATCGCGCTGAACCTCCGCTTGGCGCTGGACGAACTGCGCGCCCTGTGCGAAGTGCGCCGCGAGATGGTGGCCGTTGGAGGGATCAGCCAGAGCCCCCTGTGGCGGCAGATCCTTGCCGACGCCTTCAACATCCGGATCGTCAAGACGAACGTCGGTCAGGAAGCCGGCTCACTGGGCGCCGCCGCCGTCGCCGCCGTCGGGGCCGGTATCTGGAAGGACTTCTCCCCGATCCAAGAGGTGCACCAGGTCCAGGACGTGGCCGTGCCCGACCCCGCGAACACGGCCGTCTACGAGCGGCTTCTGCCCGTCTTCGAGCAGACCCGCCGCGACCAGGCCCGCCTTGGCGACATGCTCGCATCGCTGGACCTCTGACGCCCAAGGATATCGACGCGGCGGCGTGATGGAACCGGGCGGGTGCGGATGGCCGATGGCACAAAATCACACACCTAAAAAAAGGGCCAGGACGGCACCGGTCCAGACGTCCGGCTCGGTCTGGCCGACGGGGCGCCCAAGATGAACCTGGTGGAGGCCCTGGACGCCGCCAGCGGGCGATTGTGAGAAAGCCGAATACCCGTTTTCTGAAAAATGAAAAACGAGAGACCCGAATCCGACAAGTTGGGCTGATGAGAGGGCGGGTATCTACACATATATGCGCGACCCCTTGGGGTACATGCCTGCCGCCCCCTGGGCTTGTGCGGCTGATGCCTGTGCTGCCAGGCCCCTCATGGTGGGCTGGGCTACCTCATGGACGCGGGGCACCGGGCGGCCCTGCCGTGGGGGTTCTTCCGGTTTGACGCCCTCGCCTCAGCCGCCGGCCAGATCATGAGTGCGGGCCTCCTGGTCCAGGTATCCGTCCCGCCTTCCTCGTCGTGTTCGGTTCCCGTCCCCTTCCACTTCACGCCGCGCGAATCTGTAAAGCGCCAGTACCCTTCCACAGACCCCGCCTCGCGCAGCCGCCACGGGGAATCGGACGCGCAAGCGCCCGTTTACGGGCGGCACCTGACGGACAAAGGCAACACACAGAAGCACGTCGATCTGACGGTCGGGCGCGTGATGACCATCCTCGACGGCATCGGGGCGGTGTCCTGGTCGGACCTCAAGGCGGAAGCGGTCTAGCGATACCTCGCCGACCACCGGCGGCTGCCACGCGGCAAGGGGAACCTCTCAATCGCGACGAGCAACCACTGTTTGACGACCGTCAAGTCGTTCTGCAAATGGATGGTGCGCGATGGGCGCGCAACCGACAGCCCGCTGGCCTACCTCCAGTCCCTGAACGCCGCGACCGATCCCCGGCACCAGCGCCGGGCGCTCAGTCGTGACGAGGTGCGCCGCCTCGGGCGGGCGGCACACGACGCGCCGACCCGTTACGGCATGACCGGTCCCGAACGGGCGACGGTCTATCGCGTTGCAATAGAAACCGGCCTGCGGTTGGGAGAACTGCGGAGTTTAACGCCCGCCTCGTTTGACCTGGATACGGTCCGCCCGACCGTGACCGTTGAAGCGGCGTACTCCAAACACCGGCGCGAGGACGTGCT
>JAUVZF010000039.1 GCA_030602705.1 Planctomycetota bacterium | reverse complement strand
CGTCGGATCCCTGGTTGAATGTCACGTTGCTGCCGCCCGACAGGGTGACGTCGCCGAGGATGCTGCCGGTGTCTCCCACCAGCGTGCCGCCGTCCACGCGGGTCCCGCTGTAGGTGTTGGCGCCGGTCAGTTCCAGCGTCCCCGCGCCGGACTTGGTCAATCCTGCGGTCCCGGCGTCGATGACCGACTCGATGCGGGCGTCCACGTTGGCCTCGATGGTCCTAGCGCCCGCGAGTGTAATCGTCCCGCCGGTCAGTGTGTACCTGTGGCCGCCGGCTTCGTCGAACACGATGCGGCCGGCGGTGACGCCGGTGACGTCGACCGTGACGGTGGGATCGGCGGTGGCGTTGCCGGCGCCGAACACGGCGACGGCCTTCTTCGTATTGTCCCAGACGACGTTACCTTCCTCGTCCCACCAGTTGCCGCCGGCGTCGATCCACGCTCCGTCGCCGTCCTGGGCGTCGGCGGCGCCGGTGTCGGCGTCCCACAGCAGCGGCGCCGCGCCGGTAAGGGCCAGACTGTACCCCCTTCCCCCTGCGACGGCGACAAAGGTGGCGCCATACCAGGGGTTGGGGTCGCCTGGGTCGCCCCAGGCCGGGTTCAGGCCTGGCCCCAAGGTGTCCACGGTGACGTCGGGCTTGCCGCTGACCTCGCCGCTGTCGTCACTGCCCCATGCGGCGATGGCCCCGTCGGACGCCACGGCCAGACTGTGCCCGTATCCCGCGGAGATGGCGGTGAAGCCGTCCGTGGTGGGCGTGCCGCTGACCCGGCCGCCGCCGTCGCCGCCCCATGCGGCGATGGACCCGTCGGACGCCAGGGCCAGAGCGTGGGCGTTTCCCGCGGTGACGTCGGTGAAGACGCCTTCGGTGGGCACATTGTGGAGCGCGACATTCCATGGGACACCGCCCCAGAGAGAGATGGACGCGTCGGAAGCCACGGCCAGACTGAACTGCTCTGCCGAGGCGATGGCGGTGAAGCCGGCCCCGGCGGCTTTGGGGCCGCTGACTTGGCCGTAGCTGTCACTGCCCCAGGCGTCGATGGACCCGTCGGGGGCCAGGGCCAGACTCTGGACCCATCCCCCGGCGACGGCGGTGAAGACGCCCTCGGAGGCATTGGGGCCGTCGACCTTGCTGCCAGTGCCCCAGGCGACGAGGGACCCGTCGGACCTCACGGCCAGACTGTGATTGTATCCCGCGCCGACGGCGGTGAAGACGCCCGTGGCGGTATTCGCGCCGCTGACTTGGCCGTAGCCGTTATCGCCCCATGCGACGATGGACCCGTCGTCCCTCAGTGCCAGACCGTAGAACATTCCCGAGGCGATGGCGGTGAAGTCGTCCCCTGCGGGCACGCTGCTGACCTTGCCGCTGCTGTCACTGCCCCATGCGACGATGGTGCCGGCCCGGGCGGGCGTCGCCCCCGCAAGCCACACCGACACCACCACCAGAGAGGCCACCAATACACCATGAGTTGCAGTTTTCATTTTCGCTCCTTCCCCTTGGTTTCTCCCCTCGCTTGCGCTTGGGGCTCCGTATTAATCCCCTCGCTTGCGCTTGGGGCTCCGTATTAATCCCCGCGCTTGCGCTTGGGGCTCCGTACCGTGGCGACCGCGTACGCCAACACAAGTGATACGTCAGGAGGGCTATCCCCGCAGACGACCTCCCCGGGTACAACCATAGTATAGCACAAAACGGGCGAAAAGCAAATGGGTGGGGGCTAAGTCCTTGTTGCACAAGGGGTTAAAAATTTCCGGCCCGCCGGTTTTTTTGCCTGTCCATACGGAGGCGTATCGCCGCGTGGGTGTAGAGCACCTACCCTACGGCTGCCTTCATAACGGCAAAGCGGCGGCAGGCCGCCGCACTCCATAAACGGCGCGGCGCCGGGGCGGATAGCAAGCGGGCAAGGCCGCGCCGACGACGGCGGGGCCTTGCCCGGCTATACATCGTTCACGTTGGCTCGTGCTTCGCCCGTACGGGCTTCGCAGAGTAGTATCCGACTGGCCTCAGCGACGGCGGCGGAGAAGCAGGCCCAGGCCGCCAAGTCCCAGCAGGGCCAGCGTCGCCGGCTCGGGGATGACGGTCAACTCCTCAGATATTCCATAGAGCCTTAACTCATCTTCCCAAGAGCTAGAATGCCCATCAATCCAATCTTCGTTGCCCCACTGACCCTGGGCCTCCGGGTAAATTCCGCCGGATCGGCACTCTCCGTCCCCGTCTAGCTCTAGCCTACCGGTCCCGTCCATTGCGGTGCCCGACCAGACCCACAAATTCTTATCGCCCCAGTCCCCTGTGTCCGCAATGGTATCACCATTCTCATCCATAGTTATGCGATGGTCTAAGAAACTGTCGCCCCACATCTGGGCGTAGGAATCTTCTACCTTGGTGGCACCGTCCAGCAGGTAGATCGGGGATGCATCCGAAAACAGATCCTTGGCATCGGCGCTCGTACCGGTTGTGGCAATCGCATACCAAGTGACGCCCGGAACGCCGGTTTCGTCGGACCCGTCGGCGGCGTCATTCACGTGCAGGTTGTAAAACGAGATCAGATCCGAGCTTGCCTGGGTCTTCGTACTCGAAACAAAAACCAGGTGATACGTGTCACCCAAGCCCATGCCCGATGGGGCTACGATGCCGCCCGGGCCGGTAAGACTCGCCTGTGCCGCCGGTGCCAGTGCGAGAACCAATCCCACAACCGCTACAAGACTAATCGTTGCCTTAAACATGGTACTTCTCCTTTCATCCCTCCAACCAAATAGCCGTTCAACCTCTGCAATCCCGCGTTGCAGTGTTGAGGTGCCGCTTCGCGGCCTACCATTCCCCTCGACAACGGTTGACGTGTTTTCAGGGCCGTCGGGACCATCCCGAGTTGAATTGCCCTTAAGTTCGGTCTCCTGGGGCCTCGCCTGCGCCCACGGATGTTTCCTTAAACGTCCGCCATCTCCTCCGGGGAGATGGGACGGGGTCTTTCAACCGCTCGGCTTGTGCCGACCCCCGGCCCGGACATGCGTGAGCGATGTGCCCCTTACGTCCTATGCATCACCCAAGTGATAACAGTATAACACATTCTCGGCGAAAAGCAAATCATTGAGGGGATATAGGGGGGGAGGGGAGGGCTAAGTCCCTGCGGAATAAGGGGTTATAAAAAGTTCGGGGAGGATTTTTTTGCCCCGGCACCCCCCTCTGCACGGCCCAAGGGCCGTGCCACCCCGCCAGGAAGGTGGCACGGCAGCGGCGAAGCAGCGGCCGTGGGCCGCATTGCGCCGAGTGCGGCTGCACGGCCCAAGGGCCGTGCCACACCGCTTGCCATCGGCCCCCGTTCCCCGCCGCAGGCGGGTCTTTGTCATTTGTCATTTGGCATTCGGCATTGGCCCTGCGAGTACGCGCTCCCCTCTGGGTCGCGGCTAAAAGGGCCGTGCCACACCGCTTGCCCTCGGCCCGCCGAAGCGTTCAATTGACACCGGCCACTTCGCCGATACACTTTCTGGGCAATCGCCTTCTCGTGAGGAGGAGCACGTGGCCGATCTCTGGCTGGTCACCGGCGGCGGGGGGTTCATCGGGTCGAACCTGGTCCGGGCGGCGCTGGACCGCGGCCGGCCGGTCCGGGTGCTCGACAACTTCAGCACCGGGTTCCGCGCGAACCTGAAGGAGGTGGCCGAGGCCATCGACCTTATGGAGGGCGACCTGCGCGACCCCGACACCTGCCGCCGCGCCTGCGAGGGCGCGGGCGTCGTCCTGCACCAGGCGGCCGTGCCCAGCGTGCCGCGCAGCATGGAGCATCCGCAGGAGAGTTTCGACGCGAACACCGTGGGGACGCACAACCTCCTGATGGCCGCCCGGGAGGCCGGCGTCCGGCGATTCGTCTTCGCCGCCTCCAGCAGCGCCTACGGGGCGGGCGAGGACCTGCCGAAGCGCGAGTCGATGCCGCTGCTGCCCGTCAGCCCGTACGCGGCGGCCAAGGCGGCCGGCGAACTCTACGCCGCCACGTTCTGCCGCGCGTTTGGACTCGAAACGGTCAGCCTGCGGTACTTCAACGTGTTTGGGCCTCGCCAGGACCCGACGAACCAATACGCGGGGGTGATTGCTGCGTTCGCCACGCGGATGCTGCGCGGCCGGCAGCCCGTTATTTACGGCGACGGCACCCAGTCGCGGGATTTCACATACATCGACAACGTGATCCACGCGAACCTGCTCGCCGCCGAAGTGCCGAAACTGTCCGGCGAGATCGTCAACATCGGCTGCGGCCAGGCCATCGACCTGAACCGTATGGTGGCCGTCTTCAACGAGATCCTCGGGACCGACTTCGAACCGACTTATGAGCCGCCCCGCCCCGGCGACGTCAAGCACTCGCTGGCCGACATCTCGGCGGCACGCCGCCTGCTGGGGTACGAGCCGAAGGTCGATTTCACCGACGGCCTCCGCGAGACCATCGACTGGTACCGCTGGGCGATCGAAACGGGCTACGGGGGGTGGGGCACGAAATGATGGGCGGAAGTCGCCACTCGAGGGGCTACGCCTTGCGTTTCGCTTTTCCGTTTCAGAGCACACCGGCTCCCAAACCTTTCTCGGATACAAAAGTGCTGTCGTAAGCAGTTCACGGTCCCCGAGGCGATTCCCAAGTATTCACGACTTTCTGTTTGACTATCGCCGGAAGCGCGTGTATGCTTGCCTGTTTAGTGGTGCTCCGGTAGTCGCTTCAGGGGCGAGGCAGGACTGCCGGAGTGGCAAGAGTGGGTAACTTCGTGGGGGATGTGTACAATGATCGGTCTTCGCACTTGGTTGGCAGTGCTGGTTACCGTTCTAGGGTTACCGCTCGCTCCAGCAGCCCGCGCAGCCATGATCGGGGTCAACTTCCAGGGCAGCAGTTACGGCAAATCTGTGGGCCCCACCATGGTGGCGGGGGTTGAGCCACAATCGCACTGGAACGATTTGACAAGCGGCTTCAGCCAGCTCGCGTCCGTGGTCGATGACAGCGGGAACACGATTGCCGGCCTTGTTGTCGACCCCAACAACGGCGATACGGAATTCAATTCGTGTGTGCTCGTAGACCCTCCTTTCGATGGAGATTCATACCTCATGCGCGGATATGTGGACAACTTCCAGGACTCTCCTGTCTCGGTCGTCGTGACAGGGCTCGGCGCACCGTTTACGACCGACGGATACGACGTCATCCTCTACTTCGACGGCGACAATAGCACCGACTGGACGACAGACTACACGATCTCCGTCGGCGGCGCCGATGTTGCCGCGATCTCCGGCAAAGATCTCGCCAATGCGAACTTCTCGGGAACGTTCGACGACGCCACCACTGACGGCACCGGCAACTACGTCCGCTTCACGGGATTGACAAGCGGCGAGTTTACGCTGACGGCAATGCCTCAAACCGGCGATGGCCCGATCAACGGTATCCAGATCGTCGCTGTTCCTGAACCGACCGCCCTCGCCCTTCTCAGTTTGGGACTCGCCGCGACGCTCGCGCGGCGACGTCAAACACAGATTGGCTGACATCGCCGCCGCACGCGACCTCCTGGGGTGAGGGCAAGCACCGGTTCCAGCCTACTATTCAGTCACGGCGGGTGGGCAGCCTCGGGCCAGTAGGCTTGCGGCCCGGGCGACCTCTCCGCCCATCATTCGTTCCAGTCGTTGCCTGGAAAACGCCGACCTAATCCATATGCCAGCGACTTCGTCTGTAAGAAAACCGAAGGTGGGCCGTGCCGTGACGGCATTTGAGAAGACCTTTGCCGAGTGGCTTGGTACGGCCCGCGCCTTCGCCTTCTGGAAAGGCCGCGTGGCCATGTACGCCATCCTGAAGGCCATGGGCGTCGGCGAGGGCGATGAGGTCATCCTGCCCGGCTACACCTGCGTCATGGACGTCAACCCCGTCAAGTATCTTGGTGCGAGGTCGGTGTTCGTTGACGTCGAGCCGGTGACTTACAACGTGGACGTCGGCTTGCTCAAGGCCAAGATCACGCCGCGCACGAAGGTCATCGTGGCCCAGCACACCTACGGCTACCCGTGCGAGATGGACGCCATTCTCGCCATCGCCGAGAAGCACGGCCTGCCGGTCGTCGAGGACTGCTGCCTGGCACTCGGTTCGATGTACAAGGGCAAACTGTGCGGCACGTTCGGCGTGGCGACGTACTGGTCGTTCCAGTGGAACAAGCCGTTCACAACCGGCATCGGCGGCATGGTGACCACCCACGACGCCGACCTCGGCGAGCGCATCGCCACGCTGTGCGAGGCGGAGTGCGTCCGGCCGCCGACCGGGGCCGCCCTCATGCTTTCGCTTCAGCGGCTGGCCTACCGGACCACCATCTTCCCGAAGACGACGGCGTTCGCGACGGCCGCCTTCCGGTGGCTGACGCGCAAGGGGGTGGTCGTCGGCTCCAGCGCCACGTGCGAGTTCGTGCCAGAGATGCCTGGCGACTTCTTCATGGGCATGAGCGACGGCCAGGCGCGGGCCGGTCTGCGCCAGATGCGCAGGATTGAGAAGAACATCGCCCATCGCCGCCGCATGCGCCTCCTCTACGACAACCTGCTCCGCGAGGCGGGCTGGCCCGTGCCGGCCGTGCCGGATGACATGAACCCGGTGCTGGTGCGGTACCCCGTGCGAGTGGCGGACAAGCAGCGGGCCATCGCCGAAGCGCCGCGGCACTTCGTCGAACTAGGCACGTGGTTCGAGTGTCCGCTCCACCCGATCGAAACCCCGATGGCACTGTACGGCTACGAGCCGGGCATGTGCCCGGTGGCCGAGAAGGCCTGCCGCGAGGTCGTCAACCTGCCCACGCACCCGCGCGCCGGCGCGGCGACGGCGAGGCGCAGCGTACAGTTCGTCCAGGAGATTGGGCGTCCCGGCGAGGTGTCCTGAGTCCGGCGCGTCTCAGGCGCGGGGGCCTTCCACGAGGCTCAGGAACAGTTCCGACGCATCGGCTGCAATGCGGTCGCGGTCGTAGTCCTTGACTTTCTCTGAAGCGCAGGTGCGCAGCCGATCGCGTAGGTCGGCGTCGTCAACGATCCACCTGACGGCTTTGGCCAGCGCGCGACCGTCGAGGGGCGGCACGACCAGGCCAATCTCTTCCCCGCCCACGAACTCGGCCAGTTCGCCTTCGGCGGCGACGATGATCGGCAAGCCGCTGGCCATGGCCTCGTAAACCTTCACCGGCTTTGTCGGCAGGGCGCACTTGAGAGGAATCACCGCGGCATCCATGCTGGCGACGATGTCGGGCATGCGCGACTTCATCTGCATGGGAACCCAGATGATGTTGTCGAGGCCACGCCGTTTGGCGTCGGCCACGAGGTCGTCCTTGCAGGGCCCCGTGCCGACCATGACGAAGCAGATGTCGTCACGGTCGCGGAGCAGGTCGGCGGCGTCGTTGATGATCTCAAGCCCCTGGGCCAGGCCGTGCAGGCCGAGGTATCCGAAGGCGAAGACCCTCTCGGGAATGCCTAACTCCCGCCGCAACGCGGGGTCATGGCGGTCCGGCCGGAACCACGTCGTGTCGACCCCGTTCGTGATGACGGTGGCGGGAACGTGGGGATACCGCTGCTTGATATCGCGGATGAGGCCGGGACTGGTCCCGGTGACGATACGCGAGTGCTCGTAGAGCCATTTCTCGACCCGAAAAGCCATCCGGGCCATCATCGAATCGGCCTCGACGATGCCCATGGCGATGAACGACCCCGGCCATACGTCCGAGACGTTGAACACCAGGTGCGCGTGTGCCGTCTTCGCGAGCAGCCAGGCCGAGCCGCCCAGGAAGAGCGGCGGGCTTTCGACCATCAGGATGTCCTGCCTGCCCAGCCCCACCAGGCCCACCAGGACGCTCGAGAAGGCGAAGGAGAGGTAGCAGGTCATCCGCGTGAAGAACCGCGCCGACTGGGTCGGGAAGATGGGCGCCCTCAGGATTCGCAGACCCTCGTGGTGCTCGGTCATCCAGAGCCGTCCGCGGTACTCGTCGTAGATGCGTCCGCGCGGATAGTTCGGCAGGGCCGTCAGGATCGTCACCTCGTGCCCGAGGCGGCGGAGGCGGACCGCCAGTTCGAACAGCCGGCCGGGCGGGGCACCGCCCTCGGGCCAGAAGTATTGGGTGAGAATCGCGATGCGCAGCCGTTGACTCATCCCGCCTCCATACCCTTTGAGCGGACCGATCGCGCGCCGCTACCCACCCGCCACCGTCCGCAGGACGTCCAGGTACCACGTCGCCAGAAGCCGGCGGTCATAATGCGCCTCGACGAACCGCCGACCGGCCCGGCCCATGGCCTCGCAGCGGTCGGGGTCGGCCTCCAGGTCGCGGACCCGCGCGGCGATGTCGTCCGGGTTCTCCGGCTCGGCGAAGACCCCGGCCCCGGCCTCTTCTATCAATCGGCGCGCCGCGCCGTCAATGCCCAGGAGAATCGGACGGGCACAGGTCATGTAGTCAAACAGTTTGTTCGGATAGACCGTCTTGAACGTGTCGTTGGCCTGGAGGACGGCCGTGCAGACGTCGGAGGCGTTGATGTAGTCGCCGATTTCGCTTTTGGGCACGCTGTCAACAAACCGGACGTTCCCCAGGCCCTGCCGGGCTGCCTCCTCCTGGAGCATCGGCTTCTCCATCCCATCGCCGACCAGCAGGATGACCACATCCGGATCGTCGCGGAGGCGCTCGGCCGCCTCGATGAGTTGCATGAGCCGGTTCGCCCGGCCGTGGGCGCCCACGTAGGTTACGACGAACTTGCCCTGGAGGCCCAACTCGCGGCGGACGCGGTTCTCCTTCAGTCCGGGCGAGAGCAGGTCGAGGTCCGCGCCGTTGGGAATCATCGAAAGCCGGTCGGGCGGAATCCCCTTCCGCGTCCGCAGCACCTCCTCGAACGCCGGCGTCAATACATTGACGTGCCGCGCACCTCGATAACTCAGCCATTCCATTGCATACCCCACCGCCTTCATCAGGGGGTTGCGGAGGACACCGGAGTCGATGGCCGACTCCGGCCACAGGTCGCGGACCTCGAAGACGTACGGCACGCCGGTCAGCAGCCGCAGGAGCCAGGCCGTGACGCCGACCGTCAGCGGGGGGCTGGTGGCCAGGATGACGTCCGGGCGCGGCGCCGCCGTCAGCCCGGCCCACACGCTGGAGAGCGTGAAACTGGCGTACGCCCACGCCCGTCCCACGAACGAGACGTTGTACGCCTCCGAGACGTAGCACCGCAGGACGCGGACGCCACCCGGCGCCGTCTCGCGGACGACGAAGCGGCCCTTGTAGGCGGGGTCCTTTCGGCCGGTGGCGTAATGGACGGTGCCCGCCAGGACGGTGACGTCGTGGCCGGCCTCGGCCCAGTAGCGGGCGAACTGGTTGAACCGGCTGCCGCCGGCGTCGCCGGGGCCGAGGAAGTACTGGTGGACGATCAGGATGCGCACACCAAACCTCCCTGTGAGTGCAACTGACCAAACCCGGCGATCACTACGGCGCACACGGCTTCACGCAGGCTTCCGCAGCAACACCAGGTGCCATAGGTTGAAAACCTTGCAGGCCTCCAGCGCCCCGACGAGTCTCTCCGACACGCGGAGCAGCGGCCTGGAAATCGGCGGGGGCAGCGAAACACGCTTGCGCTCCAGCACGGACCACCCGGGGAAATAGCCGCGGATGCGTCGCATCGGCATGCTGACGGTGGCCCTGTTGAACGGATTCCAGATGAAGTCGTACCAGAGAACCCAGCCGCCCGGCTTGACGACCCGCCCCATCTCGGCCGCGATGGCCTCCCGCAACGCCTCGTCCAGTACGGACGAGAGCAGCATGGACTGGTGCGCCAGGTCGAACGACTCGTCGGGCCAGGGCAGCGCGTCGGCGCTGCCCGTGCGGAGGTCGAGTTCAGGCATCGCCGCGCCGAGCGCCTCGATGCGGTCCTCCATGAGATCAATCCCAGCGAGGCCCTCCCCTGAATGCCCCCAATCGCGGCGGCACCGGACGAGGAAGTCGCCGTCCCCGCAGCCAACGTCGACGACGCGGCGTTCACCCAGCGGCAGGAGTCCAGCCCGGTCCAGCACCCGCGCGTAACGCCTGGCCGTACGCTCCCGGATACGGGCGTTGGACCGCCGCAGCCGCTCATTCGTCTCGAGGCGCCGCTGCCGACGGGCGTACTCGTCGTGAGCGCGCTGCAGCACATCGTTTCGCTGACCCGGCGACTCGGGTTCGGTCATCGTCTGGCTCCCACCCTGACCTGTACCGGGCTAGACGTAGCCCAGTTTCTTCAGCAGGTCCTCCATGTACGGCATGATCCGGTCGAGTTGCTCCTGCGTCAACCGGCTCAGGTACTGGCCGGGCCTGCCGCGGTCAACTCGCTCCTGGATGAACCGGTCGACTTCCTTTGCGGGCGGCAGGTCCATGAAATCGAGCAGTTCCGCCATGGTTTCCCCGGGCTTGCTGACCAAGTCCTCAAAGCGGACCTCGTGATACTGTCCCTCCGGCAGGCTGGGGCCGACTTCCCTGGCGGCGCGGACGCACGTGGCCCAGTTCAGGGCGGAGAATTCGAGGATATCCATCTCCCGCTGAAGCCGCTTCCAGTCCCTGATCTTGGGCCCCATGCTATAACGGAACTTGGCCCCGGTCAGGCGCCGCCACATCGTCCCCACGAACTCGCCGAAGTAGGCGGGGAGGTCGGTCAGCGGAACCTCCAGTATGCGGCGCAGGATGAGGTTCTTGGGCGCCTCGGGCCGGACGTGAATGGTCCACTCCCGGGCCTGCGACGCGGCACAATCCCGCCCGTCACGGATGATGTGGATAACCTTGCCCTTGGGCAGGACGCGGTTCACAAAATCCAGCGCCAGGCAGTTCGCCTGCGTGACGACCAGCAGCCGGTCCTTTCCGTGCTCTTTCATATATTCGTAGAACCGTCGGCGGATGTACCGCTTGATTCGGGGCGAGGCGTCTTCGGCCGTCAGGCAGTCGTCCCGCTTCCACGCGTTGCCGTGCCGCCAGATGTACTTCGGCCGTCGCCAGTAGGCCAGCAGAGGATGGGACGCCAACACAAGCCCCAGGAAGTTCGTGCCACTTCGCGCAGCTCCCACTTCGCAGTAGAAGACCTTAAAGTCACACATGTCGTTTTCGCCACCTTCCGGTTTCATGCCAAGGTGTCGCCTCTCCGGACGCCGGCGCGCGACAGCCGCTATCCGTCCAGACGACGCATATCCCCCTCCTCGCAACTGGACGGACGCCGCTCGGCGAAAGACGTCCCCGCCGCCGAAAACGCCACCACCAGATGATCCATACCCCGGTCGCCCGCCAGGCGGAAGCAGACCTTCTCCAGCCCCCCATCTGCGGAGGCCTCGCTACCCGAAGCCTCCAGCCGCAGGTCTCGGCCCGGCCCGCGGCCTTGCGGCACGATGGCGGTCGCCATCAGCGTCGGGGTTCGGCTTTGCCACACGAACGTCAGGCACGGTGCAGGCATTTTCGTGCCGAAGCCGCGGGTTGTCCAGCCCTGGATCGGGTCGGTCTGGCCCTCGGCCGTTTGCACGTCGAGGCCGGGCACGCCGAGGGGGACCAGCGCCACCTCCACACCGCCCTCGGTCCGGGCCGTCGCCCGGCCGCCGGGGCCGACCTCGAGCGCCGTCGAGGGGACGAAGTGCCAGTGCTGGGCGAACGCATGCTCGTCCCGGCCGCCCGTCAGACGGTCCACGACCAGCCAGTACTCGCCGCGGACGATCAGGACGACCCGCACGTGGCAAATCCCCCCGCCCTTCAGGTATCGGAAACTGCGGTGCCGGACCTTCAGCATCCGCAGGCTGTCGGCCTCGGCCGTCTCGCCGCCGGTGCGGTCGGGATGGAACAGGAATCGGAACGAGCGGTGCGCCAGCGCCTGCCCCCGCCCGTCCACCGAGACGGTGTTGTGGGCCGGCGTGCTCCGGAAGAACGTCCGCCACGCCCAGTCGCCGTTGTAGGTGAACGTGCCGGGGTCGACGAGCAGCGGCTCGCCGCCGACCGAGAGGTCGACGTGCCCCAGATCGGCCTCCGTGTGGCCGGTGAACGGACCGTCCTTCAGGAGCAGGTAGTCGGCGCGGTCGTCCCAGGCGGAGCGCCACGCGTAGAGCCCGCCCCGCGGGAACGCGCACAGCGTCCGGGCCGGGGGCGCGGCGTGGAGGCGGTCCCAGGCGTCGAGGCCGTCGGGCCCGAGGAGCCAGAGCACCTCCTGGCTGGGGCGGCCGGCGGTGTGCTTGAAGTCGGCCCGGCCGAACACGGCCGCGCCCGTGGCCAGCGTCGGCCGGTAGTCGAGCGGGCCCTCGTTCGTGAGGACGAACGTCCGGGCGTCGTCGTTGTCCCCGTAGAGCGACACGCTGCCGTCGGGCTTGGTCACGGCCTGGAGCACCTCGACCATCCGCTCGGTCCGCTCGCGGACCATCGGCGGCGGTGTGCCGCCGTTGGCACGGTGCAGGAGGTCGGCCAGCAGGTAGAAGTACAGGACGAAGCGGTGGTAACTGAGGGCCGACTCGATGCTCGTGCCGTCCGGCCGAACCTGGCCGGGCAGCCAGCCGTAGAGGAGGTCGAGACCGTACTCCCGCCACGGGCGGGACTCCTGGAACTCCGGGAAGACGAACCCGAACACCACGAGCCCCAGGGCATCGCCGAGCAGGTGGTTGTTGCGGATGACGTTGCGGGAGTAGGCAATGTCCGTGCGGATGTGCCGGCCCTTGGCCAGGAGCACCCGGTACATCTCCCACACGAGGTCCGGCGTGACGGCCGGGCTGTCCAGGAAGAAGTGGAGCGCCCACGCCCAGGAGATGACCCGCATGGCGTGCTCGAGGTTCGAGAGCCAGTTGACCCCGATCTCTGGGGGATTCTGCTGGATCCAGGACCGCAGTTGCCGGGCCCATTCGGCGGGGTACTTTTCGTCGCCCGTGTACCAGTAGGCGCGGCCGAGGTGCAGCCAGAACTGGTGCCGATTGAGTTCCCAGGTGGTCTTGATCTCGCCCGGCGCGTCGGGGCAGCGGATGTTGATCGTGCTCCAGTGGCGCCTCGGCCATGAGGCCGCCTTCTCGAGCATGCGATGCCAGTCGATCTCGCCCGGGAACGCGACCCGGCATCCCATCATCTCGAACCGGTGGGCGCAGACCTCGCCGGCCAAGCGGAGGCACTCGTCGCGGTCAGCCGCGAAGCGATCGTTCAGGATGGCGGCGTAGCCCTCGCGGTCGCGCCAGTCGACGTAGAACGGGACGTGGCGGCTTCGCAGATGCGCCAGCAGGTCCTCGGGCCCCACGAAGCGGCCGCCAAGGGCTTGGCGGAGGGCGTCGTCGGTGACCGGCTCGGCGCGATAGCGGTGCTTGTGCAACCCGGTCCGCCGCGCCAACTCGTACCAGGTGCGGTACAGGTTGGCCCGGAGCGAAAGCGTCCGCATCTCGTGCCAGAGGGCGAGCAGACGATGGCCGGCGTATTCGGTCAGCATGCCGTCCCCGGGTCCGCCCCTCCAGATTCGGCAAGGTCCGCGAGGAACGCGGCGTATTCCTGGGCCAGGACGATGGACCGGCCCTCCCGGGCGCTGGTGACGGCGGCGAAACTGGCCAGCGTCACGTTGACGAGGTCGTCCAGCGCCACGAGCGGCTCGCCGCCCGTCTCGATGCGCCGCAGGAACCCGGCGTACTCGGCGTCGTGGCCCTTGTCCTGGGAGAACCGCTTCATCTTGCGGAAGCCCTGGAAGCCGTAGCCGACCATTCGGCGGAAGTTGTCCAGCCGCAGCGTCCGGCGGTCGCTGAAGACCTCCAGGGTTTCCTTCGGATACCGGCCGGAGCCGTTCGCGAAGTAGTTGACGGTCCCGACGGACCCGTCCTCGAAGGCGAGGCCGATGGTCATCTTGTCTTCGCGGACGGCCGCCTCGCCGCCCACCATCATCGCCGAGACCGCCCGGACGGGGCTGCCGGCCAGGAAGGCGAGCAGGTCGATGAAATGGCACCCCTCGCCGATGATTCGCCCCCCGCCGCGGACCGGGTCCTGGACCCAGTGGTCGGGCGGCACGTAGCCGGCGTTGACGGTCATGTTCATGCAGAGGGGGCCGCCGCGGCCGGCGAGCAGCCGACGCGCCTTCTCGGCGAACGGGCTGAACCGGCGGTTGAACCCAACCATCACCTGGAGGTCGGTCCGCGCCGCCGCCGCCCGGCAGACCTGCCCGAGTTCCTCCAGGTTCAGGGCCATCGGCTTCTCGGTGAACACGTGCTTACCGGCGTCCAGGGCCTCGCACACGAGGCGGGCGTGCAGGTTGTGGGGGACGGCGGCGATCAGGGTGTTGACCGCGTCGTCCTGGAGAATCGCCTGGTAGTCGGTGACGGCGGAGGGCGCGCCGAGTTTGCGGGCCAGGTGGCGAGCGGCAATGGGGTCGAGATCCGCCACGATGCGGACGTCGGCGCCCGCCTTCTTGAGCGACCGGTACAGCCGACGCTGCGAGAATTTGCCCGCCCCGACCACGCCCACGCACGCCCGGCCGGCGGCGGCCGCCTTGCGACAGGGCAGGACGGCGGCCCGCTCGGCACGATCCACCTCTGCCGGGTACTGGAAGATGACGCCCAGCACCGACGGGTCGTTCACGACCAGGTCGTACGCCTCCGACGCCTGCTCCAGCGGAAAACGCCGGCTGACGAGGTCATCGACCTTCAATCGGCCTTCGGCCATGGCCTCGAGGACGGCTTCGAGGTTGCGCTGCTCTGTCCATCGCACGAAACCGATCGGATAGTCCATGCCGCCCTGCTCGTACCGCTCGTCGTACCGGCCGGGGCCGTACGAGCAGGAGACCTGGAAGGTGAGTTCCTTCTCGTAGAAATCGCTTCGTCGGAGGTTGAGGCCGACCACGCCGACCAGGACGATGCGTCCGCGTTTGCGGCACATGTCGGCGGCGTGGTGCATGATCTCGTCGGTCTGCGCCGCGGCCGTGACGAGCACGCCGTCCACGCCGCGGCCGTGGGTCCAGGCCTCGGCGGTCGCGACGGGGTCCGCGCCTTCGGCCACGCAGACGGTCTTGGCGCCGCAGGTCTCGGCCAGGCGGGTGCGGTCGGGGTTGATGTCGATGCCCAGGACGTCGCACCCGTGGGCTCGCAGCAATTGGGTGCTGATCAGGCCGATCAGGCCCAGCCCGTAGACGACGACCTTCTCGCCGAGCGTCGGTTCCAGCAGGCGGATGCCCTGGAGGCCGATGGCCGAGAGCACCGTGAAGGCCGCCTGCTCATCGGTGACGCCGTCGGGGACCTTCGCGCAGAGGTTCTTGGGGACGGAGACGAGTTCGGCGTGGGGCCCGTTGCTGACGACGCGGTCGCCGGGCTGGAAGGCCGTCACGCCGGGCCCGACGTCCAGGACGACGCCGGCGTTGCAGTAGCCACGCCGCATAGGCAGGCCGAGCCGGCTCTGGAGGAGTTCCAGGGTCGAGATCAGGCCCTCGGTGCCGATCTTTTCGAGCACCTGCTTGACCTTTTCGGGCTTGGAGCGGGCCTTGCCGAGCATCGAGGATTTGCCGAACTCGACCATCATCCGCTCGGTGCCGGACGAGATGAGGCTGGCCCGTGTCTGGATGAGGACGTGGCCGGGGGTGGCACGTGGGGCGGGGACGTCTTCGACCGTAAGTTCCCCACTGCGGAGATTCTGGAGTACCTGTTTCATCGGCTCCGATTCCCTTGCCAAGGGCCCTCTGCCATTTGGGGAGTATCGACGATCTCTTTAAGGGCCTTTAGGGCATTCCTCGCAACGTCATCCCAGGAGCGTAAGACTTCCTTTACCCGCTGCCGGCCGCGTTCGACCAGTTCGTGGCGCAGTTCCGGGTCGTCCCTGAGCCGCACGACGGCGTCCTTGATCGAGGCGACGTCCCAGGGGTCGAAGTACAGGGCCGCCGGGCCGCAGACGGCGTGGGCGAAGTCCAGGTCGCTGGTCAGGATGGGCAGATCGAAGTGCATCGCCTCCAGGTACGTGGCGCTGAACGACTCCAGTAACGTCGGCATCAACAGGGCGTCCGCGTTCTGATAGTAAGCGGGCAGGTCCGGCTGCGGCACCGGCCCGAGGTTGATAACGTGATCCTGGACGCCCCTGGCCACGATCGATTTCAGGAACCGCGGCGCGTTCGGATGCTGGTCGGCGGAGACCGTGACGAACGCGACGACGTCGGCCAGTTCGTCACGGAACCGGTCGAACAGGTCGACGAACGCCTCCAGGTTCTTGTGGGCGTAGAACTTCGTGACGTAGAACAGGCGGAACTTGCCCTGGTGCGCCTCCAGGGGCGCCGGGGGCTTCAGGGGCCGGTCGGCGGGCGGAAACTCCGGCACCGCGTTGGGACAGATCGCCATCCGGCCTTCGTAGTTGAACTCCTCCCGCAGCCTGTCCCGGGCCGCGCTGGTCTGGCAGAAGACCAGTTGCGTCCGGGACAGTTGGCGGCGCAGGTGATGCTTCAAGTACCGCTTGATGAGTCGGCGCTTCAGTGTCTCGTGCTCGTAGTGCGTGACCGGGTAGAACATATGGGAGTCATGGCACAGGGCCGCCTGCGGGCAGGGGGGCCTCAGCAGCCCCTTGCCGCCCATGGCGAAGAGCACGTCCGGGCGGAAGTCGCGGACCAGACCGGGCAGCCGGAACGTGTCGAACATCCACCGGCCGAGACGGCCCGCCCTGCGGGCCACTGCAACCGTTTCGCAGTGCGGGATGGCTTCGCAGATCTGTTCGTACCCCAGGCCCGGCGGAATCGTGATCCAATACCGATGCTGCGGGGCGACGCGCCCGAACGCGGCGATCATATTCCGCCCGACGGACAGGCCACCCGCAACCCGTAAGGCGTGGGCCAGCAGTGCCACTCGCAAAGGCCTGCTCTCGCTCGTGGATGAGTCCGCCATTCGTGACTTGTCCCTTTGCTTGGCCCGGACACGCGTTCAGGCCTCACTGTGAACCAGCGCGATCAAGCCTAGGAGGTCTGCATCCACGGATTCTGCGAAGGCTGAGCCTGTGGACTCCAATCCCGCGGTTTCCTGGCTACCACGAGCCAGGAGTCCTGCCAGCCCTTGAATATCGCCGTGAGCGCCCTGTAAAGCGGACGGGCAACGCGCGGGACGCAACGGAGCATCTGGTGAATGGCTCTCAATTCCAGGATCTCCAACCCCGAGAGCACACAGAGCCTTCGGAGATCGTGCCGGGTGTATTCCCGGATGTGGCCTCGCCAGCGGCCGGGATACCAGTAATAGGAATCGAAAGGCGGCAGATTGGTACGGCCTGCAAGAACGGCGATCCGCTTGCGGATGTTGACCGCGTTCGGCACGGTTGCCAGGAGAAGGCCTTCCGGCTTGACCAGACGGAGAAGACTGTTGACAAGTTCCCTCGGCGAATCGTGGAGATGCTCCAGCACCTCCAACATCATCACCAGGTCACATGATTCCGGCGGCAAAGGGCCTTGGCCCTGCCATTCGCGGTGGAAGTTCACGCCAAATTCGTCGGCAAAGGCAACGATCTTCTCGCGGTTGTCGGCCTCTCGATGCCAGCAATCGTCGAGGTCGTCGTATGCCGAGCAATCATAGCCGAGCATCTGCAACACGGCCGTCTTAGAGCATCCGCCGCTTCCAAAATCGAGGATTCTCGCTCCAGGCTCGAGATACCGCGAAACCGTTCGGGCCACCACCTGTGCCCCTTGCTCGATCAGAACGAACTCCTCTGGAAACGGATAGCGGTCTCGCACCTTCTCGATGGCCTGCAAGATGTTCATCGGAGTACCCTAAACTGCGCGCCTGCGGACGCAGCAGAGGCGGCCGCCCGCAACTCACGCACGGCACAAGGACTTCTCGGAAAGCAGGCCGATTACGCCACGTCCTCGGCCGACACGATGTTCTCGTACAGGCGTTGGGCGTCAGCCAGTTTGTCGTTGGCCTGTATCCGCTCGACCGCCTCCTGCTTCAGCAATGCCTTCTCCTCGCTGGGGGCTTCGCGCTCGATGGCGGGCTTATCGGCATTCTTGAGCCCCTCGAGCACGTCGTCCGCTGCCTTGCGGACGTCCTCCGTCTCTATCGGCTGCACCACACCCCACTCCGCCAGGATATTTGCCAGCACCTCCGGCCGCTGCGTGAGCGTCTCGAAGGTCAGGATGCGGAACGCTTCCTTATTGTCCGCTACGTAGGCGTAGTACCGAATGTAGTGCGACAACAGATAGTCGATGTGCTTGTCCGTGAGGCCGCCGTATAGGCTCGTGCGCTTGACGCAGGCTGAGGCGGTGACGTCCAGCGGCTCGCGGATCAGCACAACGGTCTTGACCCCGCGGCGCTTGGCGACCTTGAGCGTGGCGATGACGTGCCCGTGGCTCGCGAAACGCAGCGACGGAAAGAGCCGCTTCATCACGAACCGGGCAAACGTGTTGCCCGATCGCCACACGCCCGTGACGAAGACCTCCGTAGAGTCGGTGGGCACGGTCTGTTCGTACGTCCGGTTCAGCCGGGTGCGAAGCGACCAGAGCAGCGGGCTGCGCCACACGAGGTCCCTCATCCACGCCCCGCAAGCGTTCATGGTGTTCTCCCGAGATCGGACGCATCCCCCCGTGTGCCTCACGCTACCGCGAACGGCCGTAGTATATCAGAATCGCCACGCGCGTCAACGACCCGGGCGGAGAAGGGAATCAGGCCTTCCTCTTGCCGCCGGCCAGCGGCTGCTCATCGCGCAGAGGGTACAGGTCCGAACGCCGCCTCATCCGCAGGAACCGCACAAAGGCCCCCGCGAGGCTGAGGTACGACCTGAACGGCAGCAACGGCGTCGCGGCGAGGGCCTTCCACAGGTAGGTGAAGCCCTTGGCGAATTGCCCCTCCTGGACGTACAGGCGGGCCACGATCAGCCACCAGTTGCCGCAGGCCCGGCGCATCCCGCGGGGGCCGAGGACCCGCCTGAACTCCTCGCGATGCTTGGCCACGATGTAAGTGACGGCCTCCTCGGTCTGGCGGGCGACCCGCTTGCCCAGGACGATGTTAAAGGTTGCCAGACACTCCGGGCACCGCGCCAACTTGCACCTGGCAAGCACACGCATCCACAACTCGATATCCTCGCACCGGCGGAGCCTCTCGTCGAAGCCGCCGGCCTCCCGAACCCGGTCCGTTCGCACCATGACGCTCGATGTTGGAACGCCCAGCCGGTTTTTGAGCATGCGCTTGTACACGTCTCCCTCGTAGCGCGGCACGAACAGAATTTCGCTGCCCTCGTTCACCTTGCGGACGCGCACCCCACAGAGAACCATCCCATAGTCGCCAGCAAGGTTATCGAGGATCCGCACCTGCTTCTGGAGTTTTTCGGGGTGCCATTCGTCGTCGCTGTCGAGAAAGGCGAGATACTCAGCCGTCGCGGCAGCCACGGCCGTGTTCCGGGCGGCGGCCGGACCACGATTGACCTCGTGGCGGAGAAGTCTGACGCGAGGGTCCTGGACGGCCTCGACGACGGCGACGCTTCCGTCGGAGGAGGCGTCGTCGCAGATAAGGAGTTCAAGGTCGGCGCACGTCTGGCCCAACACACACGCGATGGCCCGTTTGAGCGTGTGTTCCCGGTTGAACACGGGCATAATGACGCTGACAAGGGGTCGTGTTCTGGCCATGGGAAGCCCCGGACCGGCAGCGGAACGAGCCGTTGGCCGCGGATTATACCCTCTGGAGGCCCCTCTGTCAAGCGAGCCGGGCGTCGCGATTCTGTGGGGGGAGGCGTCGGTCCTAAGGGAGGGCCAGATTGGGCTTGATAGCCCGTTCCTTCGCTATATAATTCGTTCGTTGGCGGCAACCGGCGGGACGGACTGTTGGCCTCCGGGGGCCGACGCCGGCCAGGCCGCTCCGGCGGCCTTCGCAGGGCAGACTGTTGAACGCTCCGCGTTTACGCCGATATAGACTACCACCGGGCAGCGCTCGAAGCCGTCCGGCTAAGGACCTGAGGGTTCGACGATGAGCACGGGACCCATAATGGTCACGCCTTCGTTGGGCCAGACCGCCCTGCCGATCGAATCGCGCGCGGGCGGCTCGCCCATCAGGAAGGCTGTGACGATGGTTCTTGCGTTGTACTTCGTCTCCGGGGTCTTCGCGGTGGTGTGTCCGCCGCATCTGTTCGGCTTCTGGATGTCGACGGCGACGCGGGCCTCGGTGGTCTACCTGCCGCTGGCCTTCATGGTGATCCTGATTTTTGGGTGGTACGAATTCCCGGTGGCGGCGGCCCTCTACTTCGCCTACATTCCGCTTGCTCAAGAGACGTCTCTGAACACCCTCATCGCGGGCGACCCGCTGCTTTCGGGCGTGCCGCTGGACGCGATACTGGCGGTTCCGCTGGTCTTTGTCGGTCTGCTGGGCCAACCAGGCTACGAGCCCGGGTCCGGCCGCCGGCTGCCTTTCGGGTTCTCGGCCGGCGCCTCGATCATCCTGTCGGCGGCGATTCTCTCAGCCATCCTGGCGCCGCGCAAGGACCTGGCAGCCTGGGGGCTCGTGGGCTTCTTCGTGGTTCCCATCGCCACCGTCCTGGTGACGCTCAGGCGGCTTCGGAACATAGACGAGTACAAGGCGGTGTGGCTGGGATTTGCGCTGGCGATCCTGGGAATAAGTCTCTACAAATATCAACAGCGCGTTGTTTTTGGGGACCTCGCAGGAGTACAAGCGCAGCGGTGGGCGGCCATGCGGTCGTCGTTGGCCAGCCCGGTGCTTCTGTTCCTGGCCGGAAGCCTGTGGCTGGCCAAGGCCAAGGCGGAGATCGGACAGATTGCGCGGGGCATTTTCTGGGGCAGTATTGCGTTGTTCCTGACGGCGATCGTGTGGCTCCAGGCGTCGCGAGCCGTCATCCTCCCGCTCGTCCTCATCCTGCTTCTGTGGGTTCCGCGCGTGGTCTGGCGGAGCCTCTTCCGCCCCCGCGTGATCCTGATCATCCTGGTGGCCTTGGCGGTCCTGTGCGCCATCATCTACACGACGATGGGCACGCCGATGGATTGGTCGCTGGCGGTGGAACGGTTCCAGAGACTGGACCTCGGTGTGACCACGCAGGCGCGTTGGTCCATTTGGAAAACTGCCTTGGCGCGCTGGGCGGAGAGGCCTTTTGTCGGTTTCGGCGTGAACAACTTCAGCGTGGTCTCGGACCGCCGGTCGCCCCACGGCGCCGTTGTGGGCATTCTGTTCGACACAGGATTGCTGGGCGCCCTGGGATTCGGCCTGTGCTTTGTGGTGTTGTCCCGGCTGTGGCGGAAACGCCCGATCGAGAACCTCTCCTACGAGCAGCAGCAGTTCTTCCTGGGCTGTCGAGCTGGCTGGCTGGGTTTGTTGGTGGCGGTTGTCATCAAGACCTCGTTCACCTCCGGGCCTCCGATGATGTGCATCATAGCCTACGCCATGTATTTCGGCGCGCTACTGCCGATGGTCGTGTACGCCCGCCATACCATGGGGGCCAACACAGTGGAGGCGGGCCAACAGGGCACGCTGGCGGGTCCGGCGCCAGCGATCGGCGGATAGCGGTTGTGCGCCGACGGGTCCCCACCGGGGGGCTGGCGAGGTCTCGGGGTGATCGGCGCCTTGTGCACCAGAGCGTGGCCGGCGTTACGTCCGCAAGGGAAGATCACCAAGTTGCGCGATCATGCCTCGCATCACATCCATCACCGAATCCACAGACAGCGCGCGGATGCACGTGCCGTGGTCGCATTGGAGCAGGTGCCTGCTGTACTGGCATGGCCGACACCGAGTCGGTGAAAGCGCGACGGTGCCTCGCCACCCCGGCCCTGCCCGCAACTCACACGTTGGGCCGAAGAGTTCGATGCAGGGGGCCATGACGGCATCGGCAATGTTGATCAGGCCGCAGTCGTTCCCGATCGTCAGGTCGGCGTGGCGAAGGACCCAGGCCACCTCCGCCAGCGAGAACGCGCCCCGGAGGTCGAAGACCCGACCATGGCCCGACAGGTTCTCGGGGAACTCGTCGGCCTCGAGCCCCAGGACCCATACGACCGCTTCCGGATAGGCCTCCAACACCCTGCCGAGGAGTTCGCCGTAATACGGCCAGCGTTTGAATCGCCAGAGGTGCGTCGGCTTCCCAGCCGCCGCGAGACAGATGGTGGGCGAACCGCCGTCCAAGTCCCGTTGGGGCTGCTTGATCGAGACGTACGGCGGAGGGGTCGGCCCGCGATAGCCCACGGCTCTGACGAGGTCCAGGTTGTACTCCCGCTGGTTACGAAAGAAGTACCGGCGGTAGTACCGGCGCCAGGAGTGGACCTTCCCGAGCGACGCCACGGTTCCCGACTCCGGCGGCTCGGCGGTCATGGGAACGAAGGTATGGTCGAACGACTCGGGGCGGAGGTCGTCATCGTGCCCCGCGGAGCGGTCGACCACACACCATCCCGCAAGCAGGTCCCCCGGCGGGCGGTAGAGCGTGATGGCCGCTCGGGGCCAGTGAATCCGGATCGCCTGGATCAGCGGCGTGGCGTCCACGACATCGCCGATGCCCATCGGCCCGGTGAACGGCACCAAGACCCTTGGACCGCAAAGCGGCCGTCGCGTACGCCGTACATAGCGTCGGGCCAATGTCTTGGAGATCGGCCGACGGACCAACCGGCCGAAAAGGTACGCGCTACCGCGCCGGGCCGTATCCAGGAGGTGCCGGAGTTGATCCTTGAAACCCATCTCAGTGTTGACCCCCGTCGCGTCTTCCCCGGCCCGGCTCATGGGTCAAGCGTCCTGCTGCATGAACGTGCGCAGTTGCCCTGCCGCCAACAGTCGTTCGCGAATGCGCTGCCTTTCCGCATCAAGGGCCCGAGCCAGCGCGTCCTTGTCCAACACAGCCATCGTCACCTTGTCAGGGGAAAACCCGGTGTCCGCGAGGTAGTGCACGTGTATGCCGTCGGCCACCTTCGGATCGTGTCCGGCCAGGATATCGACGCTGTCCTCAATGACGCGGGCCTTGCGGTTCGCGTAGAACAGGTTGACCGAAGCGCCGTGCACGAGGGCACCAATCGCCCCGTGAATTCGGGCGCCCACGTAGTTGGCACACGTGGCGTAGACGCGGAGCATCTCGTCGTGGTCGGTTGCGTAGAAGACGTCCGCATCGAAGAGGTGCTCGGCAGGCTCGATCTCACGGTTGTCGTGGACCGTCACGAACTTGGGCTCGGGCAACTGCTCGAAGATCGCCACCATGGCCTCGTTATAGGCCGCTGTATTCGCCGCCGGAGCGTACTGGTAGCCCGGCGGGATTGGCTGGGTCATCGACCGGGCCAATCGCTTGACGCGGCCGGCGAGGCTGTACGGGCGCAGGTCCAGGTTTCGCCAACACAGGATGTTGTTGACGTTCCGGGCAGGCAAGGGTTCCATGAAGAAGGCGGGGTCGGGCATCAGACCGACGTCCTGGAATCCCACGTCCTTGAGGAAGTGGACCGCGAAACTGTCGCGCCCCAGGCCGACCTCGGCCAGGCCAGACTCGGCCACTTTCTCCAGCAGCCGACGCTGCGAGGCGTTTTGCACGCAGCCTTCTAACCCCACCCCGATGATCGAGAGCGGCTTGCCCTGCGCGAGGCAGTGTTCGTAGATGCGCTCGTTCTTCAGAACCCACTCCGGCGTGCCGGCCAACAGGATGTAGTCGGAGAGCCTGAGGTTCAGGTCAAGATCGTTAGCATAGGTGTCTGTAGAACCGTAGGCGCGGTTCCACCAGAGCATGCGGACGTCGGGGCGAATCCGCATCAGGTTCAGGAGTCCCTTGCGGATGAAATCATCGCCGCAGTTCCAGAGGGACGACGTACTCAATAACAGCGTCTTCATGGACTACTTGCCTCCCAATCTCCTCTCAGAGCGGGTCCCCGCCGCTAATCCCTCCGCGCCCCTGGTGATCCGCTCGCATCGCGGCCATAGCCGCTTGTTTGCTCGTCATCAGGCGAACGATTCGCCGCATTATATCTTCGGCGGAACAGCCTGCAAACGTTCTCCCGATCATAGCCGGTGGAACACAGAACCGCGACCGCGACGTACAAGGCCGCCTGGGCCACCACCAAGCCGATCACGGAGCCCCACGTGGCCGGAGCGAACCACTCCCGCAACAGAAGCGCCACGGCGGAACTGGCCAGGGCGGGCGCAAGGCCTCGCAACAGGGTTCTTCGGACGAAACCGCCCGGAGACGCCCCGGACATCTTCAAGCCCATCGGCCACAGAATCACCACGTGCGAGATGCCCACGGTCAGCAGCCCTGCCAGGGCACAGCCGACGGCTCCCATATGCAATACGGCCACGAAGTACAAGGTCAGACCCAGGTTGGCCAATTCGACAGAGAGTTGGACGATGCTCAGGGCCTTGATTCGCCCCCGGGCGACCGCAATCCGCCCGATCATCGTAACGCCACCAGCCAGCGGAATGACCGCACATCGCAGCAGCATCACGGCCGCGGCGTCGCGGTAGGTGGCGTACTCCTCGCCCAGATAAAGACCCAGCAACTCGTGCCGAAAGACCAGCACCGGCGCGATAAAAAGCAGCGTGAACCACAGGGTGTACCGCCCCCCGCGGATGAAGGCGTTCCGCAACGCCTGCTGTTTGTTCAGCGCGTGCATGGCCGTCAGCGCGGGCATGAGCGGCTCGACGGCCGTCCGGACGACCATCTGCACACCTTGCCTCGGCAGCGAACCCACGTGCAAGGCGGCCACCTGCACAGACGTGGACAACTGGTTAAGGACGAGCGGGTCCGTGGCATGGCGGATAACCACGGCAATGCGGCGCAGCAGGTCCCACAACCCGAAACCCAGGACCTCCCGCGCAATGGACCAGCGGATCGCGTCTTTGCGAAATGCCGCCTCCGGCACCAACCGCCTGGACACGATCACCATGGCGAGGCAGCTGGCCACGGTTGCGGAGGTGGTGGCCACGACGACCCACAGCACCCGCGTGCCGATTCCGAACAACAACACGAACAACAGACCGATGCGAAGCACCTGGGCGCTCAGTTCGATGAGGTTGCGGGTGACGTACTTCTGACGGATGTGGAACCCGACTGTAAACGGCGCGGTGACGAAACGGAAGGCGAACGAGAAGACCATGATCGCCATCATGAGTTTCGGCTCCCACGGCCGCTGCACGTCCAGGTTCAACACGCGGTTGACGTTGAGCGCGAACACACCTCCGCCGACCAGCAACACCGCGCCCACGATGAGGACGAGTGGAAAAATCGTCGAAACGATTTCCGTGACCCGACGGGCATCGCCCTTGGCGTAGGCCTCCACGCAGAACCGAGCGAGCCCCCCCGCAAACACGTGGGTCATGAGGGGGGCGAAGGCCATCGCGCCCAGCAGAACCGGCAGGACCGCGTACTCCTCAGCGCTGATCCGACGAAGAAGGTATTGCTGGAGCCAGACCAGCACCGACAGTTGCAGGACCCGGGTCCCAACCCCACTGACGGCGTTGACGGCCACGAGACGCTTGCTTATCACGACGTGTGCCACGCAGGGCCCCTGAACCCGGAACCTGGTCCGCTCGGCGCGACGCAGCCGAGGCGCCTTTCACCAGCATGGACGGCGACGGGCAATCCCGCCCTACCAGTCCATACCGGTCTCGTAACCGAGGTCGATGAGCATCTGGCCGAAGTCTTTCCTGAACGCGTCCTTGACGCGGTCGGTAAAGTGGTTCCGCCAATCGCCGACAATGCCTTTACGGAAGTGGGATTGCCGGTCCTCCTTGCCCTTCTTGCGCTTCGAGAGGCGATCGAACGAGCGAGCCTCCAGCCGCTCGTGGAACCAGTCGCGATCGAACGGGAGACCCGTGAAATCCAGCACCGCGTCCCATTCCGCCTGGGGCTCGGTCGTGATGCGCTCGAACCGCGTCTCGTACACGCGGTCGTCGCTGTAGTCCCAACTCCACATCTTCCGCAGGTACACGGAGGTGAACCTCTCAAGTTCGAACAGGAGGCCTTCCTCCACGTCGTCGATCTGCTCCAGATGCCACCGCTGGTCCTCCATCCACGGTGCGAGCAGTTTGTGCGAGTATTTGTGGGAGAAGTACCCCGAGACCAGGATGTCCCGCGGGTCCCGGATCACGTGAAAGCCCCGGAACTCGCGGCCCTCGAGCAGGTCCTGCACCGCGGCGTCGGCGTTGCGGTGAATCAGCAGGTCGCAGTCGAAGGCCCGGATCGCCTTGGCTGCCTTCTTCCACTTGCGGCGGTATTTCCATTTCTTGTGATAACCATACGGGAGATCGCCGGTGATCGAGTAGGCCTCTGTGCTCAGACCCGCTTCCTTGCACACGTCCTGGAGGAACTCGGTGATGAACTTGCTGGCGCACTTGTGGTGGCCGAAGTAGGCGAATTTCAACTCTGTCTCCTTTCCGTCCAGCCTTCGCTTCGCCGCCGCGAGGTGTTCGGCATGAAGTAAGGCCGGCGCTATGCCCCAACATCCCAGGGTTCGGAACCGTAGTATTTCTGTCGGAACCACTCCAACTCGCTGACCACGAGGCTGCGGTAGTCATCCTTGATTTCAGCGAAGCGGTGGAACCGCACCTTCGGGTTCGGGTTGATTCTCCGATTCACGTCCTTCTCCGTCACCCGATAGTCGTCGACGCCAAACTCCTCCAGAACCTGCTGGAGGTAATCCCTGTCCCCGACCA
Organism: Planctomycetota bacterium; assembly: GCA_030602705.1. Lineage (GTDB taxonomy): Bacteria > Planctomycetota > Phycisphaerae > FEN-1346 > FEN-1346 > JAUVZF01. Next base: position 10,283 of record JAUVZF010000039.1, on the reverse strand, counting down.
TCCGTTCGAAGCGGATGACGAACATGCCCGCCTCCACACAGCGGTCCACGGCCTTCAACGCCGCATTGACTCGCTGGATCTGCGCTTCGGGGGGGTCTTTGCCGGAGGCAAACTCATCGTACTTTCGGTTATACGCAGAAAGCGCGATGTCGCGCGGGTTGCGCAGCAGGACCCCCTTGCTGGCCACGTCCAGGTCGTGGATCACGTACCGCAGGTAACTGTTCACCTCGCCGTACTTGTCGCGGTTGAACCGGGCCTGGAGGTCTTCGAGCGGCGGAACCTCGAAGGGGTGGGCTTCCTCAAGGGCCACCCACGGCTCGCTCCCCGGCGGCTCGTGCTCGACCGTCCAGACCGGGGACTTGTTCATGATCGTGGCCAGGAACTTCGTCCCGCTTCGACCCATCCCAGTAATAAGGAAATTCATGAAACTCATCGTAACGTCTCCCGCAATTCTCTCCCCACCGCCGGCCGGATTGGTGGAACAGCCGGCCCTCTTTCTCGACCTGGCGTAGGCCCAGTCGTCTGATCCGATACATCAGGCTGCGACCGATGTGCCCGGGATGGCACAAAGCCCTCCTTAGCCCGGCAAACATCGGAGTTCTCCTCCCGGCCTGCCCCATAGGCCCGAGTACGAGTGGCCCATCATACACCCAAACCCGACAACCGGCAAGAAGGCCATGCGGAGTCAGAACCTCGCTCCCCCCTCCGGGCGACGCACGGCAGCGGGGCGCGTTCCTTCAGGAACCGGCCCACCAGTTCGCCCGCAATGTGCTGGGCCTGGGCCGCGCTGCCACCGTTGCCGCACACGTATACCAGCCGGCCCGACCGCAGGGCCTCGACGAGCATCTCGGCGGCCTGGGCCGTCGCCTCGGCCAAGTCCTCCGCCATCTGACTGTAAAGGCCGGCCCCCATCCGCAGGTGCGCCCGCACCGACTCGATCATGACGGTCCACCTTTCAACGGGCCGGCGTCCGCGCCGCGGATCCGGTTCACCAGGTCGGTCGTGTTCAGGCCCTTCACCAGCGGCGCCAGCGCCACCCGGCCGCCGTACGACTCCACGAACTCCCGGCCCACCACGCCCTTCTGGCGCCAGTCCTCCCCCTTGATCAGCACGTCCGGACGCACCGACTCGATCAGACGCGCCGGCGTCTCCTCGTCGAAGAGCACAATGTAATCGATCACCTCCAGCGCCGACAGGACCCGCGCCCGCTGGGCCTCGGGGCAGACCGGCCGCTCCGGCCCCTTGATGGTCCGCACGCTGCGGTCGCTGTTCAGGCCGACGACCAGCACGTCGCCCTGGCGACCGGCGAAGTCGAGGTACTCGACGTGGCCGGCGTGAATCAGGTCGAAGCATCCGTTCGTGAAGGCGATGGTTTCGCCGCGGGCCCGGTGCCGGCCCAGGTCCGCCAGAAGCGTCTCGACAGTTCGGGCCTTGTCGCCGCTGCGGCGGGCCTCGCCCAGCAGGTCCAGCACGATCTCCTCGCGCGTCACGGGCTGGACGCCGAACTTCTCGACTTCCAGGCCCCCGGCCACGTTCGCCAGTTGGACCGACTCTCGCAGTGACGCCCCGCCCGCCATCGCCAACGCCAGCACCGCTACCACCATGTCGCCCGCCCCCGCGTTGTCGTACACGTGGCGGGCACGCGTCGGGATCAGCGTGCCCTGCGCCTCATCCCGGACACGCAGGTACGCCCCCTGTTTGTCGAGCGTAATCACCAGGGCGTCCAGGTCGACGTCGACGACAAGTTTCGCCGCCGCCCGTTCCCACGACGCCTCGTCGCCCAGCCTCATGCCCGAGGCCGCCTGCGCCTCGTCCCGGTTCGGCGTCAGGACCGTCGCCCCCCGGTACTTGCTGTAGTCGGCCGACTTGAGCGGGTCGATCACCACCGGCACCCCCGCCTCCCGGGACGCCGCGATCAGCGACGCCGTCAACCCCGGGGCGTCAGCACCCCCTTGCCGTAGTCGCTCAGGAGCACCGCCTCCGGCCACGACGCCGCCAACAGACGCTCGAACCCCGACCGCAACCGCGCCGTGTCCCCCTCGGATAGGTCGTCCGTCTCTTCCCAGTCCACACGCAGCACCTGCTGGGGAATGCGGTGCTGAGCCCGGCCCACGAACCGCGTCTTGCGGATCGTGGGGCGGTCACCCACACGCAGCACGTGCTCGGTCTCCGCCCCGGTCTGCCCGAGGGTCTCCAGCAGATCCTCCCCGTCAGCGTCCTCGCCCACGACGCCGAAGACCGCCACCTCCGCCCCGAGGAGCCGGAGGTTGTTGACGACCGCCCCTGCTCCCCCCAGACGTGTCTCCTCGTACGCCACCTTCAGGACCGGGATCGGCGCCTCCGGACTGATCCGCTCTGCGTCGCCGAACACATACCGGTCGTAGATGAGGTCGCCGATCACCAGCACACGCGGCCGGCCCAGCGACTCGACCAAGTTGACCAGTTCGCGGTACACGTCGACTCCTTAAGAAGTCTCTCCGAATGGCGGCTTCGGCGCGCCGTCACGGTTCCACGTACAGTCCGGCCACAAGGACGTCTGCGATGCGTTCGGCCGCGCGGCCGTCCCATTTCTCGGGCGCGGGGCACTCGAACGTCTCGGCCTGCATCACCTGCCGGAAGGCCGACAGAATCCGCTCCGGGTCGGTGCCGACGATCTGGTTGCAGCCGACGTCCACGGTGACCGGCCGCTCGGTGCTGGCGCGCAGCGTCAGGCACGGGACCTTCAGGATGGTCGTCTCTTCCTGGATGCCGCCCGAGTCGGTCAGGACGAGCCGGGCCTCGGCCATCAGACGCAGGAAGTCGAGGTACCCGAGGGGCTCTGTGACCCGAACGCCCCCCAGCCGGCCGCCCCTGTCGAAATAGCCGAACGCCTCCATGTTCTTGCGCGTCCGCGGATGGGCCGGGAAGACGACCGGCAGGTCGTCGGCGATCGTCCGGATGGCGCCGAAGACGCGGTCGAACGTCTCGCGGTCGTCCACGTTGCTCGGCCGGTGAAGCGTCATGGCGGCGTAGCCGCGCGGCTCAAGGCCGAGGTCGTCGAGTACGGTGCTGGCGCGGGCCTTCTCCAGATTCGACAGCAGGGTGTCGATCATCACGTTGCCGACGAAGTGAATCTTCTCCTCGGCCACCCCCTCATGCCGCAGGTTCGCCACGCCGCTCGCTTCCGTGACGAACAGAAAATCGCTGATGGCGTCGGTCAGGACGCGGTTGATCTCCTCAGGCATCCGGCGGTCGAAACTCCTGAGGCCCGCCTCCACGTGGGCCACCGGCACGTGCAGTTTGGCGGCCACGAGCGCGCAGGCGATGGTCGAGTTCACGTCGCCCACGACGAGCACCACATCGGGCTGCTGCTGGAGGACGACCGGCTCGAACCGTTTCATGATCTCGGCCGTCTGAACGGCGTGGCTGGCCGAGCCGACCTCCAGGTTGACGTCCGGCCTCGGGATCCCCAACTGCTCGAAGAACAGGTGGCTCATCCGCTCGTCGTAGTGCTGGCCGGTGTGGACCAGGAGGCCCCGGATGCCCTCGCGCCGCTGGAACGCCCGCGCCAGCGGCGCGATCTTCATGAAGTTCGGACGGGCTCCAACGACGTTCAGAACGGTGATGGTGTCTCGGGCTGTCACGCGCACCTCTTGGGGCTCGTCCGGTTTGGGATGCAACGGCCCGCCCTCCGAGGCGGGCGGGCAACCCCTCCTCGTTCTCGGCACATCGAGTACACACGGTACACAGAAAAGGCCCGGCCGAACCGTCTCCCCTGCACCCGAAAGTGTCCACCACGCGTCCAGACTGGCACGACGCCCGCCGTGGTCCAACGCAGTTGGGCTAGCCCCGCAGCGCCGCCGCAACCTCCGCTGCCCAGTAGGTGATGAGGATGTCGGCGCCCGCGCGGCGAAGGCTTATCAGGATCTCGCGGATGAGGTCAGAGCGTTCGACCCACCCGTTGGCGGCAGCCGCCTCGACCATCGCGTACTCGCCGCTGACGCTATACGCCGCCACCGGCACGCCGAAGGTCTCCTTGATGCGCCGGATGATGTCGCCGTAGGCCAGGGCGGGCTTGACGATGAGGATATCGGCCCCTTCGTCGAGGTCCTCGGCCGCCTCTCGCAGCGCCTCGTCGGAGTTACGCGGGTCCATCTGGTAGCCCCGGCGGTCGCCGAATTGGGGCGTGCTCTCGGCGGCGTCGCGAAACGGGCCGTAAAAGTTCGATGCGTACTTGACGGCGTACGACATGATGGGCACGTGCGTGAGTTCGGCCGCATCGAGGGCCTCGCGGATGGCGCCGACCCGGCCGTCCATCATGTCGCTCGGGGCAACCATGTCGGCCCCGGCCTGGGTGCAGGTGACCGCCATCTCGGCCAGATGCGCGAGCGTGGCGTCGTTATCGACGGTCCGCCGGCCGCCCGTCTCCGTCAGGACGCCGCAGTGGCCGTGGTCGGTGTACTCGCAGAGGCAGACGTCCACGATGACCGCCAGGTCGGGCGTCTGCTGCTTGATGGCACGGACGGCCTGCTGGATGATGCCGTCGGGCCGGGTGGCCGATGAGCCGGTGGCGTCTTTCTCGCGCGGGATGCCGAAGAGCAGCACGGCCGGCACGCCCGCCTCGCGGACGCGTGCGGCCTCGGCCACCAGTTCGTTCATGCCCAACTGGGCCTGGCCGGGCATACTCTTGATGGGCTCGCGGCCGTCTATTGCCTCTTTGACGAAGAGCGGCTGGACGAGATGCTGCGGCGTCAGCGTGGTTTCGGCCACCATGTCGCGGAACGTCGGGTGGTCGCGCAGCCGCCGGGCCCGGTATTCGGGAAATGCCATAGCGTTCTCCTTGGGCGCAGTTGCGCAAAGTGCGCCGCGCTCGCTGAAGGCGCACCGCCCGGCTCAGCCGCGGTCATCACCCATACGGATTTCAGGTGGCGGTATGTTACGGGTTCTTCCCGCCGGCCGACGAACGCATCCAGCGTTGTTCGATCTGTTCGAGTGTCTGGCCGCGCGTCTCCGGCACCGCGTAGATCATGAACACGACCAGCACGAGGCAGAAGGCGGCGTAAACGAAGAACGGGAACCCGTGGTGGAAGGTCGCGATCAGCCAGGGGTTCTCGTCCATCACCGGAAACGTCTGGCTGACAATGAAGTTGGCGGTCCACAGAAAGAAGGTGGCGATGCCCATCGCCCGGCCGCGAATTTTCGTCGGGAAAATCTCCGAAAGAATCACCCAGGTGACCGGCCCGACGGACATGGCGAAACATGCGATGTAGCCGAGAATGAACACCAGAACCCATGCAGCGAGTTGGCCCATCCACGCGGCGATGCTGATCGCTGCCAGCGAGACGCCCATGCCGGCAGCCCCGACGATCATCAGGGGCTTACGTCCGACCTTGTCCACGATTGCGATCGCCAGCACCGTAAAGCCCAGGTTCACTGCGCCGATCACGACCGTCTGCAACATTGCCGAATCCGCGCGCGCTCCGGCAACGGTCTTGAAAATTTCCGGCGCGTAATACAGGAACACGTTGATGCCGGTCACCTGCTGGAGGACCGCCAACACGACGCCGATGACCAGCGCCACGCGCAGGCCGGGGGCCAAGAGTTGCCGCAACGACGCCGGCTCCTGCGCCAAGGCGGCCTGGATTTCACGCATTTCGCGCTCGGCATGGTCCGGGCCGTCCACGCGGGTGAGGATATGCCGGGCCTTGTCGACGTAGCCCTTCTCGGTCAGCCAGCGCGGACTTTCCGGCACGAAAAACAGCAGGATCAGCAGCACCAGCGCCGGCAGGGATTCGGAGCCGAACATCCAGCGCCAGCCGAACAGCACGTTCCACCCTTCGGTCGCCACGGTGACGCCCGCCGCCTGGTCCACCGCCTGGCCGTACCGCGTGATGAAGTAGTTGACGAAGTACACGACCAGCATGCCGGTGATGATGGCGAACTGGTTAACGCTGACCATGCGGCCGCGGATGCGGGCCGGGCTGATCTCGGCGATGTACATCGGGCTGGTCATCGACGCCGCGCCGACGCCCACGCCGCCAATGAAACGGAAGATCACGAACATCGTCAGCGTCTTGGGCACGGCGGTGCCGATGGCGGAAACGAGAAACATGATCGCCGCCAGGATCAACATGCTGCGCCGGCCGAAACGGTCACTGAGCGGCCCGGCCAGCATCACGCCCAGCACGCACCCGGCCAACGCGCTGGACGCCGCCCAGCCCTTCATGGCGGCGGTCAACTCGAAGTGCGTTTGCAGGAATCCGATAGCCCCGGCGATCACCGCCGTGTCGTAGCCGAACAGCAGGCCGCCCAGCGTGGCGACCAGCACCAGTCGCGTCAGATAAGCCAGGGACCCGCGTTGTCCGTGGTCGTTCATCGGCCGTTCCGGTTCGCTTTGAACACCGTCAGGACCACTATTCTCGACGCTGGGTCTGTGTTTCCAGCGCTTCGGCTTATTCTAAGAGCCTCTCCGAATGACCCCTCGTCGGCCCGAGACCGAGCGAGAGGCCCGTGGCCAAGGCGGGCGAAGCAGGCAGCCCGACTCTGGGCTGTCGATGCAGCCCAACGCCGGCCACGGGACTCGCAGCCGGTCGAAGCCAGAGGGTCATTCGGATAGGCTCTAAGTCGGTCGCAGGCCAGACTTTGAGCACCTGTTTACCACCCCCGGGACGTTCAAATGGTCCCGGGAACGGATTGCCTTCATTTCTTTTCTTGCCGAAGTAATCGGTACCGAGGCGGTACGGCGAGCCGTCGGGCTGCTCGAATGGCAGGTCGGGAATCTTGGCCTTGCCCAGCAGGTCGGTCGTCACGAGGCGGCGCGGTTGCTTTTCGGCCCACGCCCTATCGAGCGTGATCTCGAGGTAGACGCCGTCCGATTTCTCGACCAGTTTGATCCCAGGGTCGAACTCCGGCAGCACGAGCGGTGCCTGCTCGTGCTTGGAGGGCCGGGCGTCCTGGAGAAACACATTGCCACCCATCCCCACCGGAGGCGTCGCCTTGTCGTATCCGGCCAGAGTGGCCTTTCGGGTAAGGAGATTGTTGTAGAACCGGTCATCGCCGCTCTGGATGTTCTGCAGCCCCGCGACCTCGGTCGAGTGCGGCTCGTGGAACGGGGTCTTGCGCCCCTGGCGCGGCACGCCCCCAACGCGCGGCGCGAACAGATTATGGACATAGGCGCCACCTTCAGACCAGTTGCGCAGGGAACTCGACGAAAGAAAGATGTTGTTATCCACCAGGAACGGCCCGTGATTCACCTCGACAAACAGGTCCTGGCCGTTGTCATGAAGCAGGTTCCGGGTGACCCGCGTGCCCTGCGCCATCCAGTCCAGCCAGATACCGCCATGTCCGCGTGTCCGGTAGATGTGGTTGTTGCTGATGACCGTGTCGATGGCGGCGTGAATCTTGATGCCGGCCATCTCGGCGCCCGTGAACAGCCGCCGGACGTGGATGTCGTGGATAACGTTGCCGGTGATGGTGCTGAACACCGCCCCCAAACTGCCGACGAGGCCCGCCTGCTCGCAGTGCGCAATGCGATTGTTGCGGACGACGTGGTGGCCGATGTTTTCCCGGGACCAGCCGTTTTTCAACGCGCGGTTGATCGTGCTGACGTAACCCTTCGCGGATTGCGCGCGGTTGTCCCACTCGTCGCCGTATTTCCCAAGGGTGATCCCTACGCACGTCGAATAGCGGATCACGTTATTCTCGATGATCCAACCCTTGGACCAGTGCGTGCCGATCAGGCCCATCTGCTCGGCCGTCGGCGGCGCCCAGGGCGTGGCGGCGTGCTCCATGGTGAACCCACGAACAGTGATGAAGTCGATGCCCGGCTTTTCCGGGTAGAACACCGTTTGCCTGACGTTGATCTCCACGACGGCCTTGTTGGGGTCAACCCCCTTGAACTGCGCCTGGATCGTGGTGTCCTTCGCGTCCACCTGGCCGAACCACAGCGGCGACGCTCCGGCGGGTTTCAGGACGTCGTCCCGTTTAGCCGCTTCCGTCAGCCAATGGCCGTTCAGATAGACCGCGCCGGTGTGATGCTGCCGGCCCCTGGAGTTGAACCAGTCGCCGTGAATCAGATCGCTGTAGGGGTTGAAGTCCCCGAAGAAACGGTTCGGGAGGGTGACCTTCCAGGTATCGTTCTGAACCTTCTCCCAGCCCTTGACGACTTCGGACCCCTTGAGGATCACCTTGTCGCCGGTGGCGGCCTGGTAGATGATGCGCTTCCGGCCGGACTCGCCGCCGCGCGGCGGGTTGATCCGTTCGCGATAGACACCCTCATGCACCGTGATTGCATCGCCGGGCTGCGCCAGCCGGGCCGCCGCCGAGATGGTTTTCAGCATGCCGGCTTCGGAGCCGTCGCCTGAATCGTTCCCGTGCACCGAAACGTGGTATGCCTTAGGCGCCGGCGCATCCTCCGCGCCTGCCCTGATGGTGGACGGCGCGGCACCGGCCACGGCGCAGAGCCCAACGAGAATAAGTGACGTGTGGATACGCATACCCGTTACCTCCTGAAGCGGTTCATCGGCTGTCCCGGATCGCTTTGAACATGGCCAGGACGTTGTCGATCGGGACGTTGCCCTGGATGTTGTGCACCGCGTTGAACACGAACCCCCCGCCGCCGTTGAAGATGTCGATGCGCTCGCGGACCTCGTTGTAGAGGTCATCGGGCGTGCCGAACGCCAGCGTCTTCTGCGTGTCCACGCCGCCGCCCCAGAACACGAGACGCTCGCCGAACGTGCGTTTCAGTGCGCGGGGGTCCATCTTCGCCGCCGAGCACTGCACGGGGTTGAGGATGTCGAACCCGGCGTCGATGAACTCGGGGATCAGTTCCCACACGCTGCCGCACGAGTGGATGAACGTCTTCCAGTTGCTGCGAGCGTGGATCAGCGCGTTGACCTTCACGTGGTAGGGCTTGAACAGGTCGCGGTAGGTGGCGATGGAGACGAACAGCCCGGTCTGCGTGCCGAAGTCGGTCCCGGTGACGATCCCCGCCTGCACCGAGTCGCCCAGCAGGTCGATGAGCGTCTCGATGTTCCCGAGGGCGATCTCGCACTGGCGCTCGAAGACGGCGTGGACGTATTCGGTCCGCGCCGCGATGGACATGTACCACTCGGTGATGTCGCGGATGCCTTTCGGGTGCTTCAGGAACGGCGCCGGCACCAGGGCGATGTCCCCGAACGCCGTCCCCGGGATCACCACGATCGACCCGAACGCGCTGCGCTGCTCGAACCAGCGTCGGCGCTGGCGGTAGAACGCCAGGTCCTCCGGGCCGAACGCGGCGAACTCCTCGCAGTTGTCGGCGGGATCAAGGGCGTCCTCGTCGATGGGGTCCTGCCGGACGATCGCGTCGCAGAAATATCCCCCTTGGGGCATACGGCCGGACGGGGCGGCGGTGGTGTCGCCCTCGGGGTAGATCAGCAGGTCGCCGGTGCCGGCCTCGACGGTCGTGTTGAAGTTGTGGGGGACGAGCACCTCGGTGCCGTCGAAGAGGGTGAAGGGCTTCCAATCGGATTCGTCGGTGCCGAACAGGCCCTTGCGCGCCAGCGACCCGACGACGTCGATCTCCAGGGCCTCGCGCAGCGGGTCGTCGATCTCGCCGAGCATCTGGTACGGGTCGATGACCTTCACGCGGTAGCCGGTGTCGCCGAGCGTGGCCTTGCGCAGCCTGTCGACGACGGACACATGCATGCCGGTGACGAAGGTCGCGCCGAAGTCGACGCAAACGCGGTCCGGCTGCTCGTGGTTGAGGGTGGCGGCAAGGCGTTGTCGACCGTTCATGGTGGACTCCTGATACTTCGGACAGGGCTGCCTGCCTTCCGGGGCGTCGTCCCGGCCGGACGGGCCAAGGCACGCCGAAACCCGCCGCCGGGACCGCCGCGCCGGGTCATGACCCGCCGCTTCCGACCCGCCGGATTCTACCGCGTCCTGGCCGGCCCGTCGAGAGAACGTGTCAGCCGACGTGCTGCGCCCACCCACCGTATCCACACTCGAGCCGATGCCAACGCCCGGGCGAGGTTTCGCCCATGGTAACCGTTCAGGCCCTTTTGGGGGCCTCGGATGCTCTGCAAGCCGGGCGGGCGCACCCAGCGTGGAACATCCAAACTTAATCTTAGGGTGCAACATACCGCCCTCGCTGCCGTTGTGGCAAGCACGTTTTCCAGAACGTACCTGTTTAGCGTGCTCTCGAAGCGATGTCATTTCGACCGAGGCCGTACGGCCGAGCGGAGAAATCTCGTCGTCCGGACACGGATAACGGCGAGATTCCTCGACCCTGGCTGGGCGCCGTGGCGACCGCTCGCTTCGCT